>CAZKAA010000006.1:0-45700 GCA_964550575.1 uncultured Candidatus Cloacimonadota bacterium | reverse complement strand
GAAAGGACAGCTTGTCCAGGGAGGTTGAAATGCCCAACAGAGACGGAACTGGCCCTTACGGAGACGGCCGTCCAGGCAGGGGGCTGGGTACTTGCGGGTTTGACAGTCGCAAAGGGCTGGCGGCGCGAGGCCAGGCACGCGCAGGCAGCCGGATGCTGCTTGAGAGCGGAGCTTTGGCTTTGCTCTACCTGATTAAACACATTATCAATAAAAAGACTAATACCAAAAGGAGTTAAAAATGCCTAATTTTGACGGAACAGGACCTTTCGGAGACGGCCGTCCCGGCAGGGGCTCGGGCCCTTGCGGAAGGTTTGGAACACGCCAGCCTGGCGGCTTCAGGCGCGGCATGGGTCGCGGATTTCGCCGCGGCTGGAGATTTCAGGGCGGCTGGCGCCAGGAATTCGCGCCTGCCGGCGGCACCGACGTTTATGAATACAGCCTGACTTCCCTCGAAGAGCAAAAAGCTGATCTCGAGGAACAGATGAAGTGGATCATGGCGCAGATCGCCAAACTTAAGGAAGAAAAGCAGTAATGGACGAAAACACGAAATCCCCCGCATCCTCGGACCTCAGCAAGATCAAGCACCGCATCATGGTCATGAGCGGCAAGGGCGGGGTGGGAAAATCCACCATTGCTGTCAACCTCGCCTACGGGCTCTCCCTGCAGGGCTTCAGCGTCGGCTTGCTCGACGCCGACCTGCACGGACCCTCGCTGGCAAAAATGACCGGCAGCGAAGGAGCCCGCGCCTCGGGAGACGAAGCGGGCAGAATCGTTCCCATCCGCCTGCACGACAATCTGCACGTCCTTTCCATCGCCTATCTGATCGAAAACGCCGATTCCGCGCTGATCTGGCGCGGCCCGCTGAAAATGAACGCGCTCAAGGACATGATCCAAAACACCGCCTGGGGCGAGCTTGACTACCTTGTGGTCGATTGCCCTCCCGGGACGGGCGACGAACCGCTTTCCGTGGTGCAACTGCTGGAAAAGGTCGATGGCGCCGTGGTCGTTAGCTCCGCGCAGGACGTGGCGCTTCTCGACGTGCGCAAAAGCCTTGATTTCGCGGACAAGCTTGGCGTGCCGGTGCTCGGCCTGATCGAAAACATGTCCTGGATCGCCTGCCCCCATTGCGGGGAGAAGGTGGAGCTTTTCACCGGCGAAGGCATCGCGGGGGCGTTGATGGATTATGACGTGGAACTCCTGGCGAAGCTGCCCTTCGACCGCAACATCACGTCCAGTTGCGACGCCGGCAGACCCTTCATCTACGATTTCGGCAAAACGGAATCCGCTGTCATACTGCAGGAATTCGTGCAGGGAGTCGTGAGCAAACTGGATTCCCAAAGTTCTGGCTGAGATTAGCGCCATGCACGCCATACTTTGTTCCGGGCTTGTTCACAGACCGCCAATTGCCCCCTATCCTCCCGGTTACCACCCGCTTGCTTGCCGGGAGGACAGAGGGTGGATGGCGGGTGGTCGGCTGGCCAGGAAAAAGAACGGATGCGGGGATGGGACAACGTCGTATAATCGCTTGCCGGGCAAGTCTTTGGTTCCGCCAGACGAGGCAAGCCGGCTGATCCGGGATTTATTTCACCTTGCGTGAACATTGATTTCGATTATCATATCCGAAAACATTGTAATGCAAATATGGAGGTAACAATGGAAAACGAGAAACAAGGCATCCCCTTGCTGGGCGACAAGTTTCCCCAGATGAAAGTGCAGACAACCCGCGGAGAGAAAGTTCTCCCGGACGACATGAAGGGCAAATGGTTTGTCCTGTTCAGCCATCCGGCGGATTTCACCCCCGTCTGCACCACCGAATTCGTTGCTTTCCAGCAGCGCTATGAGAAGTTCAAAGCCCTCAACACGGAACTTATCGGCATGAGCGTGGACCAGGTCTTCGCCCATATCAAATGGGAGGAGTGGATCAAAGAGAAACTCGGCGTGGAGATCCAGTTCCCGATCATCGCGGACACCGGAGCCGTGGCGGACAAGCTTGGCCTGATCCATCCCGGCAAAGGCACAAACACCGTCCGCGCGGTGTTCATCGTGGACGCCGAAGGCATCATCCGCATCATGCTTTACTATCCGCAGGAGCTTGGCCGCAATATGGACGAGATCCTGAGAGCGGTGGAAGCGATGCAGGTCTCGGACAGGAACAAAGTCGCCATGCCCGCGCAATGGCCCAAAGGCGAGTTGTTTGGAGACCACGTGATCGTTCCCCCGCCCAAGAGCGTCGAGGAAGCCCACAAGCGCCTCGAAGGCGCCAAAACAGGCGACTACGAGTGCCTCGACTGGTGGCTCTGCCATCGCAAGTTATCATAACCGCGAAAACCACAAGATACGGGAAGCCGGTCCTGCGGGGCCGGTTTCCTGCTTTGGGTGATAAAACCACGTCTGTAAAGAAGTTGCCAAAAAAGTATTGACAGGCGGGGCGGGCGTAAAATCATGGCGATAAATAATTGAATTCAATCAAGGAGCCAGATAGATGAAACAGGGAATTCACCCCAAGTATGAAGAGGTAACGGTTCGCTGCGCCTGCGGAAACGAGTTTAAGACCCGTTCCACCAAAGGCAACCTGCAGGTCGAAATCTGCAGCGTTTGCCACCCCTTCTACACCGGCAAGCAGAAGATCATCGACACTGCCGGACGCGTTGAGAAATTCAACAAGAAATACAATCTGAAAGACGAGAAGTAGATCCGTTTCAGTTTGAACGCCATTTCATGCCTTGCCTGCGCTTGGGGAATGGCGTTTTTTCTATCCTGCGGGTACTATTCGCTTTTATGGGGACACAATAATGGAAACTAAGAAAGAGATAAACGTCGGCGGGCAAGCCGTGATCGAAGGCGTGATGATGCGCGGCCCGGAGAAGCTGGCGACAGCCATCCGGCGCAAAGACGGCACCATCGAATTGTATCAGCAGCCTTTTGTCAGCAAGGCAAAGAAGGGCACTTTTTTGGGATTGCCGCTCATCCGCGGCTTCGTATCCCTGATCGAGATGCTGGTCATCGGGGTCAAAACCCTGACCCTGTCTGCCAACCGCTTCGAGCTTGACCTCAAAGAGGAAATGGCGGCCCAGGGCAAAGAGCACAAGGAAAAATCCAAATCCGCCCAGAAGACGGAAGATTTGCTCAGCTACGTGCTGGCTTTCGGGCTCGCGTTCCTGCTCTTTGGCTTGCTGCCCTACAAACTCTCGGATTGGATCGGGCTGACCAAGCAAAACCTATATTTCAACCTTTTCGCGGGAGTCATCCGCATCGTCTTTTTCGTTCTCTACATCTGGCTGATCAGCCTGCTGAAGGACGTGAAGAGGCTGTTCCGCTATCACGGGGCGGAACACAAGAATGTGAACGCCTATGAAAAGGAAACAGGACTGGACATCGCTTCCATCCAGAGCAACACGACAATCCATCCGCGCTGCGGCACCAGCTTCATGTTCTTTGTGCTGCTGGTCGCGATCCTCATCTTTTCCATCACGGACACGCTCGTTTCCCGGTTCATCCTGGGGGGCCCGGTGCCCGTGCTGCTTCGCCTGGGATACCACATGCTGATGCTTCCGCTGGTTTCCGGGGTCAGCTACGAGATCCTCAAGTTCAGCGGACGCAATCTCAAGCATCCCGTGGTCAAGCTTCTCACCGTGCCGGGCATGGCGCTGCAGAGGATCACCACCCAGCCGCCGGACGACTCCATGGTCGAAACCGCGCTGGTGGCGATGAAGGCCGCGCTGGATATGGATATCAGCGAGCACAACGTGAGGATGATCGAAGGCTGAGATGCTGCCCCGGGAAAAACTTGCAGGCTTGCAGGAGGAACTGGAGGAACTGCATCCGGTTCTCTCCGATCCAGCCGTGATCTCCGATTCCCGCCGCTACCGCGACCTGATGCGGAGATACCGCGAATTGTCCGAAGTCTGCTCCGAATGGAACAGGTATCAGGAACTGGAAAACCAGATTGCGGACGCGGAGCACCTGCTTGCCTCCGATGATCCTGAGATGGCGGAACTGGCAAGGGCGGAAATCGCCGATTTGCAGGATAGGCTTGAAACAAGCGAGCTTGCTCTGCGCGAGCTGTTGATCCCCAGCGACCCCAACGACGGCAAGAACGCCATCATCGAGATCCGCGCCGGGACTGGCGGCGAAGAGGCTGCGCTGTTTGTGGCAGACCTCTATCGCATGTATAGCTATTACGCGGAGCAGAAAGGCTGGAAGATGCAGTTGCTGGACCACAACGAGACGGGTTTGGGCGGATTCAAGGAAATAATTTTCCAACTCAACGGGGAAGACGCCTACGGGCTGATGCGCTTTGAGAGCGGAGTTCACCGCGTGCAGCGCATTCCCGTGACGGAATCCGGCGGACGCATCCACACCTCCGCCGTGAGCGTGGCGGTGCTTCCCGAAGCCGAGGACATCGACGTCGAGATCAATGAAAACGAGCTCCGCATCGATGTTTACCGCAGCACCGGGCATGGCGGGCAAAGCGTCAATACGACAGATTCCGCGGTACGCATCACGCACTTGCCGACAGGAATCGTAGTCACCTGCCAGGACGAGAAATCCCAGTTGAAAAACAAGGTCAAGGCGATGAAAGTGCTGCGCTCCCGGCTTTTGGACGCGGAGATCAGCAGGCAGGAACAGGAGATCGCCCGTTCGCGCAAGGCTCAGGTTAGCACCGGAGACCGTTCGGCGAAGATCCGCACCTACAATTTTCCCCAATCCAGGGTGACCGACCACAGAATAAACTTGACATCATACAACCTCGATTCTTTCCTGTCAGGAAACATTGACGAGTTCGTCCAGGCGCTTCGCATCGCCTGGCGGAACGAAAAGGTTAACGAATAGATGCCTTTATCCGAGATCCTGCTTTGGAGCGTCATCCTGTTGGCGCTGCTTGCACTATCTTTTTTGTTTTCGGGCTTTGAGAATGGGGTCATTTCCCTGAACCTGCCCGAACTGGAAAGCCGGGCAAAAAAGAGCCGTTCTGCCGCCAGGATGCTGGAATACGTCCGCCAGCCGGACAAGATCCTGGGCACCACGCTGTTGGGTAACAACATCGTGAACATCCTGCTTGCCACCCTGGCAACGTATCTGGTCTCCGAAAAGCTGGAAGGCCTGTTGTTTGACCCCAAATACACCTCTCTGGTGGTGGGTTCCGTGGTCCTCATCTTTGGCGAAGTGATACCCAAATCCCTGTTTCGCGACAACGCGGAAACGCTTGTTCCGGCGGTGTATCCGTTTATGCGCTTCGTCTCGCTGCTGCTTAAACCGCTGGTGGCGGGAGTTTCCTGGATCAACGCCAGGCTGCGCTCTTTGCTTAGTATAACGGAAGGCAGCAGCTTCAATTATCTGACCAAGGACGACCTCACCTATCTGCTCTCGCTGACCGAGACAGATCCCTCCAACGAGCCTCAAATGGACATGATCGAGGACGCGCTGGAATTTACCGAGCAGGAAGCGCACAACGTGATGATTCCGCGCACGGAGGTAGTCGCAATCCCCGAAACCGCCACGATCGCAGAAGCAATCGAGATCGCCCGCGAGGAAGGCTTCACCCGCTATCCGGTGTACCGGCAGAACCTTGACGACGTGGTTGGCGTGCTGATCATCTACGATGTCCTCAAGCGCGAATATACTCCCGAAATGACCGTCGGGCAGATCATGCACAAGCCCTATTTCACGCCGGAAAACACCGATCTGGACGTTTTGCTCAAAGAGATGCAGCGCCATCACCGCAGCATAGCCATTGTGGTCGATTCCTATGGCGGAACAGCGGGAATCGTGACCATGGAAGACATCCTGGAAGAGATCGTGGGTGACATCGCCGACGAGTATGACGAACAGGAAGAGGTTAGGGAAGTCGAGCAGGTTTCCCCAAATACATGGCTGGTGCAGGCGGATACGGAGATTGATACCCTCTCGGACGATCATGACATCCATCTCCCGGAAGGAGATTATGAAACCGTCGCCGGCTTGATCCTGGACCGTCTTGCCCGCATCCCCCACCAGGGGCAGATCATCAACATCGACCTCTATCGCATACAAGTCTTGCAGGCTACGGAAAAGAAGATAATCAAAGTGAAAATACATAGAATCAATAAACGAGGTGACTAATGAAGTTGATGGAATGCGTGCCCAATTTCAGCGAAGGACGCGATCAATCTGTCTTGGATGCGATCGCCGCTGCGATCAGAAGCGTGAACGGAGTGGTCCTGCTGGATGTCGATCCGGGAGCGGATACGAACCGCACGGTCTTCACCATGGCGGGAGAACCCGAAGCGGTGGTAGAGGCTGCTTTTCAAGCCATCAAAACTGCCGCAGACCTGATCGACATGAGCAAGCATCACGGAGAGCATCCCCGCATGGGCGCGACGGATGTCTGCCCTTTTATTCCCATCTCGGACATCACCATGGAAGAATGCGCCGGATATGCCCGCAAGCTGGGACAAAGGGTCGGCGCTGAACTTGGCATCCCGGTTTATCTTTATGAGAACGCCGCCTCCAGGGAGGAATGGCGCAATCTGGCGACCGTTCGCTCCGGAGAATATGAGGCACTTCCGGAAAAAGCAAAGGACCCTGCCTGGAAACCCGACTTTGGGCCGCACGCCTTCAATGCCAAATCCGGCGCGACCGCGATCAGTGCCCGCGAGTTCCTTATTGCATACAACATCAACCTCAACACCCGCGATAAGAAGAAAGCCCACGAACTTGCTTTGACCATCCGCGAAAGCGGCAAGCCCGCGCGCGACGCCGGCGGAAAACTGCTCAAGGACGCCGACGGCAACAAGGTCATCATCCCCGGCCTGTTCACCCATTGCAAGGCTGTCGGTTGGTACATCGACAGCTACAACCGAGCCCAGATTAGCATCAACCTCACCAACTACAAGGTCACCCCACCGCACCTGGTCTTGGAGAAAGTCCGCGAACTCGCAGCCGAAATGGGAGTGCAGGTCACCGGCAGCGAGTTGGTTGGATTGATCCCCAAAGCAGCATTGCTGGATTCCGGCAAGTTCTATCTGGAGCGCATGGGCGAAAGCACCGGCATCCCCGAAAAGATGATCATGGAAACCGCCATCCAGTCCATGGGCCTGGCAGAGCTTGGCCCCTTCGATCTGGATAAGAAGGTCATCGAATACGCCATTGCAAGGCAGGACAGCCTTTGCGGCCTGACCCTGGAAGGATTTTCTGATCTGCTTTCCACAGATTCTCCCGCCCCCGGAGGAGGTAGCGTCGCCGCTCTTTGCGCCGCGCTGTCCGGAGCCCTCTCTGCCATGGTTTCCAACCTCACCATGGACAAAAAAGGCTACGAATCCGTGCAGGGCAAAGTTCGCGAACTAGCTCCCCGCGGACAGGACATCAAGCTCAAAGCCCTGCAATACATCGATCAGGACACTGATGCCTTCAACGCCATGATGGAAGCCATGCGCCTGCCCAAAAAGACTGACGCGGAGATCGCCCTGCGCAACGCCGCAGTGGAGAAGACAACCCAGCAAGCCATCATGGTTCCCTTCAACACCCTGGAGCTTGCCTGGGAAGCTATGCGCCTGGCAAAAGATGTCGCCGCGGTTGGCAACACCAATGCCCTTTCAGACGCAGGAGTCGCCGCCCTGACCGCCCTTAGCGCAGCCAAAGCAGCCTACTACAACATTCTGATCAACCTTGGCGGAGTCACGGACGAAGACTTCCGCACCCAAACCGTCGCCAAGTCCAAAAACCTGATCGCCAGTTGCGAGAACCTTGCTTCTGAGATCGAAAAGGGGATCCTGGAGAGGATCTGACCCCGGGGGTGACCATTAACAAGATTCAGCCCATCGCCTGATCCGGAGCCTCCGATGCTGACGCCGTTCCTTGTGCTCTATCTGGTTCTGGTGGCGTTGAATCTTCTTGACGGGTTCACCACCTGGAAGTTCGTCAAGCCTGACCACTACGGGCGAGAAGCCAATCCCATCGCCCGCTGGCTATTTTCCCGGTTGGGCATCCTCCGCGGCATCATTCTTGCGGAAGCTCTGTGGATCGGGTTAATCAGCCTGGTTTTCTGGCTGGCGTGGGACGCCCCTGTATTCAGCGATATCCTGCTGGCGCTTCTGATCGTGGGGATTCTGGTCTTTTCCTACGTCGTGGCAAACAATCTGCTCATGCTGCGCCGGACACGCGTAAAAGCCCAACATAAGGATCAAGGCTCATGCTGAGCAATATTTTCTCTTTGTTGATCGCCCTGCTTTCCCAACTCCCTCTGCTGATCGCCCTGTTCGTCATTTTTATCTTGCTCAATATCCTGGACGGACACTCCACCTGGCAGGTGATCAAGCCCAACCATTACAGCCGCGAGCGCAATCCCTTGGCGCGCTGGATCTTCCGCAAACTTGGCATCCCGCGCGGGATTGTGGTCTTCAAAGTCGTCCTGCTGCTGATCCTCGCCGCCGCCTTCGCCTGGTACGCAGCCTACGACACCCTTATCCTCAATGTCATACTGATTGTGGCGGATATCGTCTTCTTGCTGGTGGTGATCCACAACTACCGCGTCAGCCGCAAACTGGGAGTTCCCACACCCTTCGACAAGAGGTGAACCATGAGAAAACTCATACCCCTGCTTATTCTGATCGCTTTGACCTTGCCGCTTTGCGGACAGATCAACGGCGAATTGCAATACATCGGGCCCAAAGCCATCCTTCAGGTGTGGGGAACCCACTTCCAGCGCGGCGAAGCCCAGGGCTATTTCCTCGCCGACCCCATCATGGAGGTCTTCGACCAATTCTATTATCTCTGGGTCGCGCAATACAATCCCGTTTTTTACAACTATCTAATGAATTACTATCAGGAACACTTCGACACCGATCCGCGGATGCTGAGCGAAGCTCAAGGCGTGATCGCGGGGATTTCCGCTGCCGGAGTGAGCCTCTACCACAGCGGGTTGCAGCGCGATCTGACCGCGGAGGACCTGCTGCTGTCCAACGCGTTCCTCGATATGAGCCAGATCCGCGGCTCCTATGGCTCTGAACCTCTCGAGTTGGGTTGCTCCTCGCTGTCCAGTTGGGGAGTCTCCACCCAGCAGGACTCCCTGCTGCAGGGTTCAGCGGTCATCACCCGCCTGCTGGACTGGACACAGATCTCAACCCTGATCGCCAACCCCGTATTGATCGTCCACCATCCCGCCGAAGCGGACGAACAAACCTGGCTGAACTTCACTTTTCCCGGACTCATCGGCGCGCTGTCTGCCCTCTCCTCCGCGGGAACCTGGGCTTCCCTGAACGTTGGGAACGACCATTACGCCACCAACACCCAAGGCCTGGACCCCGTCTTTTTCGACCTCCGGCGTGGCATTGAGCGGCTTGATCTCAATTACGACGATGTCTCCAACCCTTTGGACGTATTTGCCTCCCTCAATGCCGGAAACCATCTCAGCGGTACGATCATCCACACCTTGGCGGAGCAGGACGGCGACGTCCAGACCGTCGTGATCGAAACCAACAACAGCGGAACCGCGTTGCGCTATTTCGACAACAATGGCAACCTACCCGGAAACCACCTGGCGGCGACCAACCATTTCAGGTGGCTGGTCAACCCCACCTGCTGCAACAGATACGACAACATCCAGGATTCGCTCTATGCCAATCACAACGTCACCGCGAAGCGTCAGTGGAACGTGCTGACCGGCGCCGCGGGACTGGAGACCAACCTCGCCGCCCTGCAATACACCCCCTCGACCGGAAACCTCCTCTGGGCAAGCGCTCTCACGGGACTGCCCGCTTACCAGAATCCTGCCATCAGCCTGAACGCCAACACCCTGTTCAGCTACAACGTTTCAGCGGACGACACCGCGATCCCCGCGCCCGCGCTGTCGCTTCAGCTATATCCCAATCCGCTTGCCAGGGGCGGAACTCTCAATCTCAAAAGCGGCACATCCTTTGACCGCTGCGAGGTCTTCAATCTCCGCGGCCAGAAAGTCTGGTCGCGCACCCTGGACCAGCGCGGCGCCAACGCCAGCCTGGTTTTGCCGGATTTACCCGCCGGGCTTTACCTGTTGAAGGTTTCCGACGGACAGGGTAGCGGCGCGTCCAAAAAACTATTGGTCATTCCCTGATTTAGAGTTACCTTTTTTGTAAGGAGGCAAAGATGAGAAAGTCTTTGTTCTTTTGCTTTTTCCTGATCGGTTTGGCGCTCTCCGCGCCTTTGTCAGCGCAACCGTTCCTGTACGGGCACCTTTTCATCGACAGCATTCAGGGCTCTGTGATCGACATGCGTCTGGAGATAACCAATATAGGCAACCAGCCCTTCGACTACACCTTTGGCGACACCGAAAATGTCTTCTACAGCATCGATGGCACGCCCATCCACGGCACATACATGCCCGTTGTCCTGCCCTGGACTCTCGAAGCCGGCGAAACCCAAAGCTTCGACATGATCCACTATGACCCCCTGAGTCCCGGCGAGCATGTCATCCAAGCCTTCCTGAACGTGGATCTGGGCGAGGGCCCTTTGGCTATGGGGACACCCCAGACCGTGTTTATCGGCTGGCCCTTCATGGATGTGACCGCGGGAGCGGGAGACCTTCTTAGCCGTGTGCCGATCGATTTCTTTTGGCGCACCACCCTTTACGAATGCCTGTTCAGCTCCGCCGACCTGAGTTATCAAAGTGGCTACATCCGCTCCCTGGCCTTCAACATCGATTTTGCCCAGACCTTCTACTCCCAGCACCTGAAAATCTACCTTGGCAATGTCTCCCAACCCGATCTGTCCGCCGGTTGGACGGACTCCAGCCATCTTTTGCCGGTATTTGACGGCTGGGTGACCTTCCCAGTGGGGGAACACGCGGTGGAGATCCCTTTGGCGCAGGACTTCTTTTATAACGGAGGCAATCTCGCCCTGCGCGTCTTCCGCCCCATCCACTCTTCTTACCAGTTCGGAGCGGAACCCTTTCGCGCCCAGGCCGTGGATTCCCTGCGTGTCCGCAAATCCTACAGCGATTATCTGACCTACGATCCCCTGGATCCGCCGGCGGCAAACCCCGCGCAGCACGTGGGCTTCATGCCCCAGACCACTTTCCGCGTCTATCCTGGCGTGGACATTGATGACGAACTCCAGAACCCCACGCCGCCCACCATTTCCTGCCGCCCAAATCCCCTGCGTGCCGGAAATGCTCTCAAAATCCTCAGCGAGCAGCCCTTCGACCGCTGCGAGGTCTTCAATCTCCGCGGCCAGAAAGTCCTGTCCTTCGACCTTCGGGCTTGTGTATCGGAAACCGATGTCCCTGCGTCCGGACTGCCTTGCGGAATTTATCTCCTCCGCGTCTTTGCCGAAGGCCATCCCTCTTCCCTGGGCAAATTCGCCGTCGTCCGCTGAGCGATCCCGGTTAGCCAATTCTCGAGCCAATCTCTTTTCTGGCTGGATAGCCTCCTGCCATCCTCCCTCTGTCCTCCCGCTTGGCAACCGGGTGGTAACCGGGAGGATAGCGGGTAATAAAAGAGCAGGGAAAAGGGCCTGATCGACGCAGGCAGGATGGAGCGTGGAACAGCTTGCGGGGAGGTTGGTTGGAGTATTCCAAGCGGCCGGGAAGGCAGTCAGATCTCTTTTCTATTGACAAAAACAGAGAGGAGAAATATCGTTCTTTAAAGGCATAAAGCGCGTGCCAGCATCCCTAAGCGCTTACAAAATGGAGAAGTTATGAAGATCCTGATCACCGGAGGAGCCGGATTCATCGGCTCGCATCTGGCGGAAAGGCTTCTGGATGACGGACATCAGGTCAGCATTATCGACAACCTGTCCACCGGACGCCTGGAAAACATCGAATCGTTCAAGGACAACGGAAACTTCCACTACACCATCGGCAGCGTGCTTAACCGCGAACTGATGGAGAAGCTGATGGCGGGCGTGGACCAAGTTTACCATCTCGCCGCCGCCGTGGGAGTCAAATACATCATCGAGAACCCCCTGCTTTCGCTCAAAACAAACATCGTGGGCACGGACAACGTGCTGGAACTCGCCAACAAGCACAAGGCAAAGGTGCTGATCACCTCGACCTCGGAGATATACGGCAAAAGCGAGAACGTGCCATTCGGCGAAAACGACGACCGCCTGCTCGGGTCCACCCATATCAGCCGCTGGGGCTACAGTTGCAGCAAGGCGATCGACGAATTCATGGCTCTGGCGTATTTCCGGGAAAAGAAACTCCCGGTGGTGATCGTGCGCTGCTTCAACACCGTGGGGCCTCGCCAGACCGGCCAGTATGGCATGGTGCTGCCGAAGTTCATCAAGGCGGCGCTGCTCGACCAGCCGCTGGTGGTTTACGGCTCCGGCAAGCAAACGCGCTGCTTCGCGGACGTGGCGGACGTGGTGGAGGCATTCATCCGGCTGATGAGCACGCCGGAATGCCAGGGCGAGATCTTCAACGTCGGCACCACCGAGTCCATCTCGATCGAAGACCTCGCCAAAAAGGTCAAGTCCATGACCGGCAGCAAGTCCCGCATCGACTATATGAGCTATGAAGAGGCTTTTGAAGAAGGATTTGAAGACATGATGAACCGCATGCCTTCGCTGGAGAAAATCCGGCAGCATATCGGCTGGGAGCCCCAATACAAATTGGACGACATCATCGGCCGCATGATTGAGTATTATGAGAAATAAGACCCTGCTGATCATCCTGCTGCTGGCAGGATTCGCCTGGCTGGGAGCGCAACTGGCAATGCCCGAGAACACGGGGCAGATTTTCATTTCGGTCAATGTGACCGGCTTCGTGCCCAAGCCCGGGACCTACCAGCTTACGCCCCTGAACCGGCTTTCGGACGCGCTGAGCCTCGCCGCGGCGTATGACCTCGAGGTCGCGCAGCTCAGCCCGGAACTGATGACGCCGCAGCAAGCTTCAACCGCCGCGCAGGACTCGCTCTACAAAAACTTTCAGGGCTTGCGCGATATCCGGCTGCTGCGGGGAAAAGATGCCAGGGTCTGCGACCTGCTGCGTTTCCAGCGCCTGGGAGACCTTGAGCACAATCCCTTGCTGCGCGACGGCGACGTGATCGTCGTCTCTCCCATGCGGGAAGCGGTGTCGGTGTTCGGCGAAGTCTATCTTCCCGGGGAATACCAATACCTTTCCGGAGACAAGCTTTCTGACCTGCTGGACCTGGCGATGGGCTTCACGCTAAACGCGGACAGGAAAGCGGTCAGCATCTACCGCTACCGGGATAATCTCAAGGACTTTGACGTGATAAGCGTCGACTTGGGGGCTCAGGCTCCTGAGCAGATCGCCCTCAATGCCCACGACAGGGTGATGGTGTCCCGGGATTCCGAGCTTCGGCGCGCCTGGAAGGTCAAGGTCGAGGGCAACGTCCGCACGCCGGGCGAGTTCATCATCGGCGAAAACACTACTCTTTACGACATTCTCACGCTCTGCGGCGGGCCAACCGTGCGCGGAGACCTGCGCAACGCCGTATATGCCAGCCAGGCTTATTCCAGGGAGCCGGATCAGGAGTTCGAGCGGCTCAAGCTGTTGTATTTCACTCAGATGACCAGCATGGAATACAACTATATGCGCAACAAGCTGCGCCAGTTCCCCGGCAAATACGCCGTGAACGTGTGGCAGGTTTGGGACAGCGAGGGAAAAGGCGGCAATCCCGTGCTGCGCGACGGCGATTATCTTTATGTGCCGGAGCTTCTGGACATGGTGGAGGTCAGCGGGCAGGTCGCCAAGCCGGGTTTGGTGCCCTGGATCGAGGGCAAGACTTGGGAATACTACATCCAGGCAGCCGGAGGCTATACCAACAACCGCCGCGCCAACGGAACCCGCATTATCAGCGCTGCCAGCGGAAACTGGCTGAAGCCATCGAAGAAAGTGGCGATCAATCCCGGGGACAGGGTGTTTGTGGCGGAAAAGCAGGAACACGATTTTTGGACGGACGTCAAAGACGTGGTGACGATCGCATCGCAATTGGTCACGATCTTTTTGGGCGTCCGCGCGATAACGAACTAAGGGAGTTTTACCAGAAAATGAAAGTACCGATGCTGGACTTGCACGCGCAATACGAGCCGTTGATGCCGGAAATCCGCGAAGCCCTCGAGAGGGTGTTTGCCGACCATCACTACATCATGGGGCCGCAGGTGCGCGAACTGGAAGAGAAAGTTGAGAAATACCTGGGCATCAAACACGCCGTGGGATGCGCCTCCGGGACGGACGCGCTGGTGCTCGCGGTCAAAGCGCTGGGGATCGGTGAAGGCGATGAGATCATCACCACGCCGTTCACCTTTTTTGCCACCGCGTCGTCGATCTGGCGCAATCACGCGCAGCCAAGGTTCGCCGATATCGACCCGCGGACCTTCAACCTCGATCCAGACAAGATCGAAGCTGCGATCACCCCCAAAACCAAAGCCATCATGCCGGTGCACCTCTTCGGCCAGTCGGCTGACATGACGCGCATCATGGAGATCGCCCGCAAGCACGGACTGGCGGTCATCGAGGATAACGCCCAGGGCGTCGGCAGCACCTGGAAGGGGCAGATGAGCTGCTCCTTCGGGGATATCGGCACGTTGTCCTTCTTCCCCAGCAAGAACCTCGGGGCCATGGGCGACGCCGGAATGTGCCTCACCAACAGCGACGACCTCGCCGCCAAGCTGAAGCAATTGCGGGTGCACGGCGAAAACCCCAAGTACTTCCATAAGTGGGTGGGGCTCAACAGCCGGCTGGACACACTGCAGGCAGCCGTCCTTTCCGTGAAGCTGGACCGGCTTGCCCAGTGGAGCGAAAATCGCAGAGCCAACGCGAAGTTCTATGACAGGCAGTTGAAAGGCATCGCTCAGATCCAGACGCCGTATATCGCTGCGGAAGCGGTCACCATTTATAATCAATATACCTTGATCTGCGAGGACCGCGACGGCCTGCTCAGCCATTTGCAAAGCAAGAATATCGGCTGCGCTGTGTATTATCCGCTGCCTCTGCATCTGCAGGAATGCTTTGCCGGATTGGGCTACCAGGAGGGGAATTTCCCCGTTGCCGAAAGGCTTGCCCAACAAGTCCTCTCCATCCCGATCTATCCTGAACTGAGCACCGGGCAGAAGCAATATGTCTGCGACTCAATCAGAGAATTCTACCAAGGATAAGCCATGAACCTGATCGTATGCCTCAAACAGGTACCCAACACCACCGAGATCAAGATCGATCCGGTGACAAACACCCTTATCCGCGAAGGCGTGGAAAGCATCCTCAATCCCTTTGACGCCTATGCCATAGAAGAAGCGGTGCGGCTCAAGGAACAGCACGGCGGCAAGGTTACCGCGATCAGCATGGGTCCTCCCCAGGCTGAGGAAATGCTTCGCGAAGGGGTCTCCCTCGGCGTGGACGAGATAATCCTGCTCTCAGACAGACGCTTTGCCGGCGCGGACACTTGGGCGACCAGCCTCACCCTCGCTGCCGCTATCCAGAAGATCGGCGACTACGACCTGGTTTTGACAGGGCAGCAGGCCATCGACGGAGATACCGCGCAGGTCGGACCGGGAATTGCAGCGCATCTGGGCATCCGGCAGACTTGTTTCGTGCGGAATGTCGAAGCGGTCACAGACTGCAATATAACTCTCCAACGGTTGATGGAAGACGGTTACGACCGGGTTCAGCTCCGGCTTCCCGCGGTGATCTCGGTGGTCAAGGAGATCAACACTCCAAGGCTACCTTCGCTGCGAGGCAAACGCAACGCCAAGACGGTCGAGCTTACGGTCTGGAATGCGGACGATCTCGGACTCGATGAGAAGGATATTGGATTGAACGGTTCTCCGACGCAAGTGGTGAAGATATTCACCCCCAAGCACGAAAAGCAGACTGAGAAGTTTGCCGGCGCGCCGGAAGAAGCTGTCGAAGTGGTCGTCAAGCATCTTAGCGATCTGACTCGCAAGGGATGAAACCGTGAACGCCTTACTGCACAGCATACCCCCGGAGATGGTCCGCTTTGACCTCTTTGGCAGGGAGTTCGCCATCCGCTGGTACGGCTTTTTCTACGTTCTCAGTTTCATCCTGGCATACATCTTCTATCGCCATCTGTTGAAAGCCAAGGGACTCAAAATCTCCCGCGAGCAGTATGAGGGAATCATCTTTGCCGTGATGCTGGGCGTGGTTTTGGGCGGCAGGCTGGGATATGTGTTGTTCTACAATCTTGGAGAGTACCTGCGGGAACCGCTCAAGATCTTCTTTGTCTGGGAAGGAGGAATGTCCTTCCACGGCGGGGCTTTGGGCGTCATTATCGCCTGCGGGCTTTACCTCAGGAAACAGAAGCTGAGCTTCTATCCTCTGGCGGACGCGGCTATGCCCTTGGTAGCCATTGGTTTGGGCTTGGGAAGGCTGGGCAACTTCATCAATCAGGAACTCTGGGGAAGAACCACAACCCTGCCCTGGGGCATGGTCTTCGAAGGCGCGGGACCAGATCCCCGGCATCCCACCCAGTTGTACGAGCTTTTTCTCGAAGGCATCGTCCTTTTCATCGTTTCATATCTTATAATCAAACGCTGCAAGAAGGATGGCGTCGGATTCTGGGCTTTCATTGGGTTGTATGGCGTATTTCGGTTCCTGGTCGAATTTGTGAGGGTTCCGGACGATCTCCCGGTATATGATAAGTACGGTTATCTGTTTGGATTCATGACCATCGGGCAGATCCTCAGTTCGCTGATGGTCCTTGCCGCAGCGGTCGGAATCTGGCTGATCTACCGTAAGAAACCGGAGACCGGGAAATGAGTAAAAAGCTGACTTGCATATATTTCGCGCTGATAACGATCTTTGCCTTGAGCGGTTGCGCGGCATTCCGCCAAGCCGATCGCAAGGAACTGCTGCGCGCAGAACTGGCGAAGTGGGAAAACTTCACTTCAGACGGAGTGGTGCAGGCCAACTACGCGGGGCTCTCGCTGCGCAAGATGTTCACCCTCAGCAAGACGAAAGAAGAGGCAAGGCTCGATGTTTTGGGTGGCGGCGTGTTCGGAGTCAACCCACAGCCTCTTGTCTCCGTGTATCTGGGCGAGTATGTGGCCTTGCGCTCTCCGCTGATGCCTGAACTGGAGTCATTTGCCCAATCCGCGATCCCCGAGGGGCTTTCGCTGAAGCTGTTGAGTGATCCTGATTCCCTGGTTGCCGCATATGGAGATGAAATCGCCGGCACGGGGAAACTCATCCGGGATAAAGTCGAACTCACATTTTCCGATAATATGCGCCTGACCAAGCTGACCGACAGCGAATCCGGCGCCAGCATAGTCATCGATTACACCGGCAAAGGCGACCCAGACAAGGTCAAACTCGACCTGGGAGAAGGGGTCGAAGTTGATCTTTTGATCGACAAGACCACTTATGGCAACGCCGAGGTCGTGCCGCTGCCGCTGCCTGAACCCCTGCTTGAGCTGGAAGAAACGCTGCAGGGAATCATCGAAGGGGAAAGCAGCCATGATTAGCCGCTACTCGCTGCCTGAAATGGAACGCATCTGGAACCAGCAGAACCGCTATGAATGCTGGCTGGAAGTCGAACTTGCCGCCGCGAAAGCGATGCATGAACTGGGCATCATACCCGATGCGGATTGGGAGACAATCAACGACAAAGCGGATTTCACCCCGGGCCGGATCGAGGAAATCGAAGCCGTCACACGGCACGATGTGATCGCTTTCCTGACCAACGTGGCGGAGTACGTGGGCGAACCTGCCCGCTGGATCCACTTCGGCTTGACCTCATCAGACGTGCTGGACACCGCCACGGCTTTGCAATTGAAGCAATCCGGCGAACTCATCCTGACCGAGCTCCACCGCCTGGCGGAAACCCTCAAGCTAAAAGCCCGCGAACACCGAAACACCCTCTGCATGGGACGCTCCCATGGCATTCACGCCGAACCGACCTGCTTCGGACTCAAATTCGCCCTCTGGCATGACGAGACCCAGCGCAACATCAAGCGCCTGCAGGAAGCCATTGAGGTCATAGCCACCGGCCAGTTCAGCGGAGCGGTCGGAAACTATGCCCACATCGACCCCAGAGTCGAAGAACTCGCCTGCAAGTATCTGGATTTGAAGCCTGTTAACGTATCGACCCAAGTCATCCAGCGCGACCGCCATGCCCAGTTCCTCTCCGAGCTTGCTCTGATCGGCACCCTTATCGAGAAGATCGCCCTCGAGATACGCCACTTGCAGCGCACAGAGGTGCAGGAAGCGGAAGAGAGCTTCAGCAAAGGCCAGAAAGGCTCTTCGGCTATGCCTCACAAGCGGAATCCCATACTCAGCGAACAGCTTTGCGGACTTGCCCGACTGCTGCGCTCAAACGCCCATGCCGCTCTGGAAAACAATGCCCTCTGGCACGAGCGCGACATCTCCCACTCCAGCGTCGAGCGCGTTATCCTGCCGGATAGCTGCATCCTTGCCCACTATATGCTTAATAAATGCTCAAGCCTGATCGCCAACCTGGCGGTTTATCCGGAAAACATGAAAGCCAATCTGGAGCTTTCCCACGGCCTCGTGTTCTCCCAGGCTCTGTTGCTGCATCTCGTGCAGAAAGGAATCTCCCGCGAGGACGCCTATGCCCTGATCCAGGGACACGCCATGCACTCGTGGGAAACAGGAAAGCCTTTTATGGAACTCATCCTGGCGGACAGCCAGATCACAACCCTGCTGCCTGCCGGCGAGATCAGGGATATCTTCAACTACAACCGGTACCTGCGGCACGTGGATACCATCTATAAACGCTGCGGGATCATCTGACCGCGGCACCAATTCTGAAAGGAGAACACAATGAAACCAATCCTCCTCATCATCCTGGCTCTGGCCATGCTGGTTCCCATCGCCTTGCTGGCGGAAACCTACAACATCGAAGGCTACTGGTTCAATTCCGAAAAAACCAGTAAAATCCAGGTTTACAAAACCACTTCCGGACACTACGCCGGCAAGATCGTCTGGCTCAAAGAACCCAATGACGAAAACGGCGTTCCCAAAGTTGACAACAAAAACCCCGACAAGAGCCTGCGCTCACGCGCTTTGATGAACCTTGTTATCCTGCGCGCGCTTGCTTCCAAAGGCAACAACAAGTACGACAGCGGCACCATCTACGATCCGAAGTCCGGCAACACCTACTCCTGCAAAGCAGAGATCACCGGACCAAACACCATGAAGATGCGCGGATTCATCGGCATTTCCCTCGTCGGACGCACTGAGGTCTGGACAAGAGCCAACTAAACCAAAACAGCAAGCGCACGCATAAAGAACTGACAGCAAGCTGCCACTGAGAGGGGATATGCAAGAATCGAAACCCAAGTTTCTGCTTTCGGACGCGAACAGCCTCCGGCGGATCAAGTTCGCCCAGTTTCGCAGGCAGGTTCCGTCGTTGATCCTGCTCGCCCTGGCGATCGTTTTGCAAAACATCTTCGGCTCGACCGATCTCGGCAATCTGCCTCTAATCCTGGCGGTCGCGGCGGTGGCATGGTACCTGCTGATCGGCTTCAGCCACCGTTTCCGGCAGCGCATAGCGCTTCCCCCGCCCCTGGCGCTGGTTTCCCCGATACAGGGCAAGGTCAGGTTCATCCGCAGCAACGGCGACATCACCATGGTCAATATCCGCAAAATCCTTCTAGACGGGGTCGAGATCCGCTGTCCCCACCGGAACTGCCTGCTGGAGGACGGAGCCCTGATTCTTCCCTCCCCCGCCGGAAAAGTGGCCTTCCGCTTCAATTTCAAGAGCCTGCAGTGGTTTGCGGACGCCGAGTTCGCGACCGGAGCGATCATCGGCATGGCATACGGAACGGGCAGTTGCACGATCTCCTTCCCGGGCGAGCCTTCGCTCCAAATCACGGAGTCATCCGCGCTTGACGCCGGAGACACCATCATCAGGATCTTTGACCCCGAAGCGTCTGAACAACCGCCTGTTGTTGAACCAGCGCTCCTGTTATCCGAAGACAGCGAGGACGAATCATGAGCAAAACCATTCTGATCCTGCTCGCGCTCGTGCTTCTGGCCGCGGCTGGATGCGTTTTCTTTTCCGGAGGCTCGCCGCAGCACGATACCATCGAAGAGCGCGAGATCAACGAAGCTTCAGGCATCGCCGCCAGCCTGCGCACGCCCGGGCTGCTATACACTCATAACGATTCCGGCGGTGACGCGGTGGTTTACGTCCTCAACCAGCGAGGATTGATGCCTACCAGGATCATGCTGCAGGGCATTGAGAACCACGACTGGGAGGACATCGCCGTCGGGCGCAACCCCCAGACGGGCGTATCGCACATCCTTGTGGGAGACATCGGCGATAACAATGCCGTGCGAAAATCCGTATGCATCCACCGCTTTCCTGAGCCCGCGATCGCCGACACCCTGATCACAGTGGCGAAAACGGACAGAATTGAGTTTACTTACGAAGACGGCGCTCGCGACGCGGAAGCCCTTTTCCACGACTCCCGCACCGGTGACATCTATGTCGTGACCAAGCGCGAAAACAAGTCGCGGGTCTACCGGCTTGCCTTCCCGCAAAGCGTGAGTTCCCCCAATGTCGCCAAATTCGTCTGCGCCCTGCCCTACAATTGGGTCACCGCGGCGGATCTCAGCCCGGACGGCGATCGCCTGCTGATCAAAACCTACACCAACATCTATCGCTACAAGCGAGGCAAGAACATGGACATCGCCGCCACGGTATGCGGAAAGCACAAGGTTCTGCGCTACGAGCCGGAGCAACAGGGCGAAGCGGTGGCCTGGGACATAAAAGGAAAGGGATATTTCACGCTCAGCGAACGCATCGGGGAGATCCCGGTGGAGTTATATTACTATAAGTAACTGCCTATTATTCGCGTATGTTATGCTCCCCGGCCCGGCTGCCGGGGTTTTTTTTCGCCTTTCAGCCCAAGCTTCTTTTTGGATAACTGCCAGCCTGGTATCCACCCGGACGCCACCCGGTTGCCAAGAGGGGGGAGACAGAGTGGACAGGCAGAGATCAGGCAGTCTGGATCAATGGCGGTTGAATATGCTCAAGGCAATGTTGCAGGTTTTAGAAGCCCAGATCAGCAAGAACGCGCGTCAGAATTCCAGGAAAAAAGTGACAGGGCCGTCATTGACCAGGCTCACCTGCATATCGGCGGCGAAGATGCCCGCCTGCACTTCCATCTTGCTATCCCGCAGAAGGTTGAGGAACAGGTCGTATAGCCGTTCAGCCAATTGAGGCTCAGCGGCAGGGGTAAAGTCCGGCCGGCGTCCCCTCGTGCAATTGGCGTAGAGGGTGAACTGCGAAACCGCGAGGATGGAGCCGCCGATATCGGCGACAGAGAGGTTGAGTTTGCCCGCGTCATCGCTGAAGATTCTCATCTCGAGGATTTTTTTCGCTATGGCGGGCAGCATCTCCGGCGCGTCTTCGCGTCCAAAGCCGAGAAAGAGCAACAAGCCGCGGCCGATCTCGCCCACAACCTTGCCTCCGACCTCGACCCGCGCGGAGCTGACCCTCTGAACCAGAACGCGCATCAATCTATGCGGAAATGGTGCACTTCCCAGCAGCCGGCATCGTCAATCCAGACGGAACCTTTGTCAAAGGGCGGGATCACGATCTGCAAGCGCCCAAAGCTCACTCCCGGGCGGAGAAATCCGGCGCTGATCGTGCCTTTTTCCCATTCCGAACTGGTTTTGAGTTTGGACTTGAATTTGCTGTAGATGGTGCCGTTTTCGCGGAAAGTGATGAAGCGCAGCGAGATCTGGGGACCTTTGGCTTCGGAAGATCGGGCGTGGATGCGGCTGTAGAAGCCGCCGTAACGGCGGACCTTAAAGGCGTCGGAGATGATCACCACGGTATGGTCGGAAGCGTCGATCCGCAGCGAGGAATTACCCTGCTTTGCCACTTTGCCGTCGATAAAAGTGGAATACGCCCCGGTATAGTCGCCTTCCGTGTGGATGGTCCATCCCAACAGTGCTTCGTCCGGATTCAGGGAATAGGCGTTGAAACCGGGATTGGAGAGCAGGTTGGGAACACCCTCGGTGTCCTTGTCAAAATATGCGAGGCTGGAGCTAACAAAGCAGGAAGACGTGAGCAGGCTCGCGATCAGCAGGATCGGCCAGTAAGCAGCGTGTTTTCTCATTTCATGAAACCCCGTTCGTTAAGGTATTTGAGGACCACACCCACGGCGAGAGTGTTGATCAGAAGGTTGGATCCGCCATAACTGATGAAAGGCAAAGGAATACCTGTTGCAGGAACCAAGCCAATGTTCATGCCAATATTGATGAAGGTTTGAAACATGAGATAGGCGGTGATGCCCGCGGAGGCGATTTTCCTGTCGCGCACCTTGAGGTCGCCGACGGCGTTGATCAGCCTCCAGAAGAAGAGTGTGAATACTCCCAACAGGATCAGGCTGCCGAGAAATCCGAATTCCTCGCCGATTATGCTGAAGATGAAGTCTGTGTGGTGTTCGGGCAGGAAGTTCATGTTTTTCTGGGTTCCCTGCAGCCAGCCTTTGCCGACGATCGCGCCGCTGCCCACGGCAATCTTGGCCTGGATGATCTGATACCCAGCGCCGAGAGGATCACGCATGGGATCGATGAATGAGAGGATGCGGTCCTGCTGGTAGTCTTTGAGTCCGTTCCAGAACACCGGCATGATCAGGGCAACAAAGACATTGATGACCGAGGTGATCGTGATCGCGACCCAGGACAGTTTGACCCTGAGTAAAAGGGCAACCAGGATCAGCACCCACAGCAAGATCGCGATCCAGTGCAGCGAGGCGACAATGCTGACCACCGGGCTGACGATCAACAGAATATAGACCAAAGGGACATCCGCGGCAATGAGCATCGCTAGCAGGGCGAAGAGATAAACAAGGGTGGTGCCGAAGTCCGGCTCGATGATGATCAGCAGGATCGGCAGGATGGTAACCCCCAGCCCGTAGAGGATTTGTTTGAGTTCGCTAAGGTGCTCTTTGGAGATCAAGCGGGATACCATCAGGATGGTAAGCAGCTTCGCGCTCTCCGAGGGCTGGTAGTTGAAACCGAAGAAACTGAACCAGCGGTGCGAGCCGTTCACGGCGGGGGTGAACAGCACCAGCACGAGTAGCAGCAGGTTCAGCAGATAGGCGGGCAGGATCACGATGTCGAAGATCGGCATGGGTAGCTTGAGCAGAAGCACGATCGCGCCAATAGCCACGCCGGAGAAGATGATCTGCTTCCACCAGTGGTTCTGGGTGGTGGTGTATTCGCCGATTGTGGTGGTCGAAGCGGTGAAGATCGCCACGCAGCCCAGGAAGATCAGCAGCAGTAGATAGCCGGCGAGGACGAAGTCGAACTTCTTGCGGTTGATCATTGCTGAACCTCTGGAATGGGCGCTTCGGCTGGAGTTTCGGCGGGAACAGCATCCTCAGTCTGCGCTTCCGGTTCCGGCTGTGTGTCCGCGCTTCTGAACTGCGATGGCAGCGGAGCCGGGGCTTTGATCTTGTCGATGTTGCCGATATAGTAGTTGAAAATTCTGTTTGCCACGGGAGCGCAGACGGCACCTCCGCCTCCGGCGTTCTCCATGAATACCGTGACCGCGATTTCGGGCTTGTCCGTGGCAATGAATCCGGAGAACCAGGCATGGGTTTTGGAACCCATCGAGTTCTGCGCGGAGCCGGTCTTTCCGTAGGTGGTGGTGCCGGGGACGTTGATCGCACGCGCGGTTCCACCGGGGGCATTGGTGACAGCCCACAGGCCATCCAGGATGATCTGCAGGGTCGTTTGCGACCAAGGTAGCCTGAACTGCTTGAGGGGTTGTATCTGCTGCCGGGACAGGCTGTTGTCGCCCAGGGTCATTTTCAGCAGATGGGGCTGCAGCCAGAGGCCGCCGCGTGCGATCGCGGCGTAGAAAGCGTTGATCTGCAGGGGCGTGGTCAGCACTTCGCCCTGCCCGATAGCGAGATTGGCTTTGTAGCCAGCCAGGGAAGATTTGATCTTGCGCTTGACGCGATAATACTCCGTGTTGGGGAAGAATCCTTCCCGCTCGCTGGGCAGGTCGATCCCGGTCCGCTCGACCAGGCCGCAGGCTTTGGTGTGGGCGCAGACCGAATCCAGGCTGAGGCGGCTGATCAGATCGTAGAAATAGACGTCGCAGGAAGCTTTGTGGGCATCAACGATATTCAGCGAACCGTGTCCCGCTGCCGACCAGCACTTGTAGAAACGGTTGCCTATCTTCATTCCGCCGGAGCAGGAAGCCAGCCTCGTGTGGCGGTCAACTACCCCCAGTTCCAATCCTTCTGAACCGGTGATGGGCTTAAACACCGATCCAGGCGGGTAGCTTGCCTGGATGCACCTGTCCAGCAGCGGTTTGGCGGGAGTGTTTAGTTCGGCCCAAACCTCTGGGCTGATCTTCTGCATAAAGATGTTTGGATCGTAGTCCGGCTTGCTGATATAAGCAAGGATTCCGCCGGTCTTGACGTCCGTGACAATGATGCTTCCCCTAAGGCCGGGGGGAAACACGGAATTGGCAAAATCCTGCAGGTCGTTGTCAATGGTGAGCACCAGGCTGAGTCCGTTAACCGGGGCGACGGAGACGTTGTCCTGAAATAGTTCCAGGCTTTTGCCTTTGGCGTCCACCTGCAGGATCTCTTTGCCATCCCTGCCGCGCAGGAGAACTTCATAATATGCCTCCAGCCCGGTTTTGCCGATATACGCGTTGAGGGAGTAATCCTCCTCGCGGAAGCGGGCGAACTCGTCCTCGTTTATCCTGCCGACATAGCCGCTAAAGTGGTTTGAGTAGGCATAGCTGCGGGTGGTGCCGACCCGGAAGACCAGTTCTGGAAACTGGCTCATCCGCTCCGAGAGCGCTAAAACCGTCTCGTAGGGAATATTGTCCGCAAGCAGTATCTCCTCATAGGTCTTGAAGCGCTGTTCAAAGACCATTTTGCGCAGATCGTCGGGCAGGATTGAGAAATGGGTCTGGAGAAAGGAAGCCAGTTTTACGGTGTTGGCGATCTTGCCGCTGATCAGGTAGAGATTGTGGGAGGGAATGTTGGTCACGATCGGTCGGTACTTGCTGTCGTAGATCTCCCCTCTGGTCGCCACGATTCTGCGTATGCGGACGAAATTACTCTCCGCGATGCTCTGATAATAGACGCCTTGAACCACCTGGAGCCGGAACAGAGCTCCGATCAGGGCGATCATCAACACCCCCAGCGCAATTCGATAGACCAGAATGGCGGGGCTTCTAATCATGGACGAACACCAGGCGCAGCCTGGACATGAACTGCATCGTCCAGAAGATGGCGAAACTGATCGCCAGGTCGTAGATAAAAGCGATTAGTCCGAGCTTGAACAGGGATATGCCGAAATCATAGATTACCCCCAAAACCAGAAACTCCGCCAGATGGAAGATCAGATTGGCAATGATCAGGGTCAGGATGCGGGCCAGAACGCTTGCTGCCTCGAAGGGGCGGCGAAAGCGGTCGGTGCCAATTGCCATCAGCAAGAATATCAGCGCGTGCAAACCGAAAGACTCCGGCTGGGTTGTGTCGTAAAGCAAACCGATGATGAAACTCACCACCAGCACTGGATTGAGTTCCCTGGTCCAGATCAGGTATAGGATGCAGGGTATGATGATGTTGGGCAGCACGCCGAAGAGCTCCAAGGCAGGCACGAGGAGCAGTTGCAGATAGAGGAAAATCAACCCGATGACGAAAGTCCACAGATGCTTCCAGATCATTTGGCAGACCTTCTGAGAATGAACACGTGCTCGAGGTTCTCAATCTGCGTAAAGGGGCTGATCTCCGCTGTGATGAACAGGTAATCCTGCGATTCGCGGATGCGGGAAATCGTGCCCACTGGATAACCTTTGGGAAAGAGGGTGGAGAGATTCGAGGTCACGATGGTATCGCCGGTGCTGATCTCTGAACCGAGCTTAATCATGTTCATGCTGAGGTTTCCAGTCAGGTCGGACTGCAAAATACCCTGCACGCTGGAAGCCATGTCCATCACCGGTATCTGGAACTGGGGATTGCTGAAGGGCATCACGATGCTGTGCCCTCCGGATACGGTCATCACTTTGCCCACGATCCCGCGGGAGGAAACGACCGGGCTCTCGGGTTTGATCCCTGCCCCCATACCCTTGTTGACCATAAGATTGCGCTGCTGGAACTGACCCGAGTAGCCAATCACTTCGGCTATGTCGAACGAGATGCCTCCGGTGTCAAAACTGATAGCTTGAAGAGTCTGACTTTCTTTGATAGTGTTCTTCAGGCGAAGGTTATGAAGCGTGCTCTCCGCAAGTTGGGTGCGCAACTGGCCCAGTTCGGCACGCAGTTCGGCATTGGTCTTGATTGCCCGGATGGAGTGGGTGAAAGGGTAAAACACAGTCTTGCCAAAGAAATCCGCACGCTTGACGCGAACCTCCACTCCGCCCAGCATCAGAGCGAGCGCGAACACGATCAGTATCACTGGCAGCAGAAAACGTTTCACCGCTGTTCCTTGCTTCTTTGCCCGGATTTATCCGGTTGGTTCGGGTGGGAGTTTAGTCTTCGATACGCTTGATTAGGACTTCGCGATAGCGATCGACGTCGTCCAATACTTTGCCCGCGCCCTTGACCACACATTCAAGCGGATCGGGCACCACGTAGACAGGAAGGTCTACCGTCTTGGCGATCTTCTCGTCCAGACCCTTGAGCAACGCTCCTCCGCCAGTCAGGAAGATGCCGCGTTCCGCGATGTCCGCGGATAGCTCCGGAGCCGTGCGCTCAAAGAGGCGTTTGATCGCTTCGATCATCGAGGAAACCGTTTCAGAAAGGGCTTCGCGGATCTCTTCTGAAGAGATTTTTATAGTCACAGGATAACCAGATACAATGTCTCTGCCGCGAACGTCCATGGATAGCTCCTGCTTAAGGGGGTAGGCGCTGCCGATGGTCATCTTGATCTTTTCCGCGGTTTGAAGCCCGACGTGGAGATTGCTTTTCTTGCGCAAGTGTCCGATGATATCCGTATCCATCTTGTCCCCGCCGACGCGGATGGAGTTGTGCACCACGATGTGGGACAGGGAGATAATGGCGATCTCGCTGGTGCCGCCGCCAATATCCATAACCATGTTACCGAAAGCCTGGTCGATCGGCAAATCGGCTCCAATCGCCGCAGCCACAGGTTCGGAGATCAGAAATACTTCCCTCGCGCCGGCGTGCAGAGCGCTGTCGCGCACCGCGCGCTTTTCCACTTCCGTGATGCCGGAGGGCACGCAGACGATCACTCTGGGGCGAACCAGCAGGCGCTTGCGTTGGGCGCGCATGATGAGATTGCGCAACATCAGTTCGGTAACCTGAAAATCCGCTATAACGCCGTCTTTCAAGGGTTTGATCACCCTGACTTCGTCGGGATTCTTGCCCAGCATCACTTTGGCTTGCTGGCCGATGGCGATGATCTTTTTGCTGTCGCTGGAAACAGCCACGACCGACGGCTCGTCGATCACGATGCCCGAGTTCTTCTTGTAAACCAGGGTATTTGCCGTGCCTAGGTCAATGGCGATATCGTTTGCCATCATGCCGAATAGATCGAAGAATGACATCAAAAACCTCTCTATATCCGAGCCCGGAAGCACCGCCGCTGCTCGATGAAATACTAATTTACCACAATAGGGTCAGCTTTCTGACCAGACCAGCCCTGTCAAGAAAAATACACCGCCGTTCCGGTGATAAATTTCCCCTTGACAAAATTTTGCGATACACTTATCAGTAATAACCATAAGCAATAAAGCTTCCATGGAGGAATTATGGAATACTATGATCAGGATCAGACACAGGCCAGCCAGGCCGAGATGCCGGTCTCCAAAAAGAAGAAGGGATTCGTCACGGCGCTGGTGATAGCTCTGATCGCGCTTGTTATCCTCGCCGGGGCATACTTCGCCGTACAAACCTTCCTGCGCAGTTCGCCCCAAGTCCGCCACATCAGCAAGAACGCTCTGTTTGTGGCTCGCCTGAACCTTGTGGACATCCTCAAAAAAGCCGATATCGACGAGTTGAAGTCTGAAAGCCCGGACGAGAACCTGCTCGAAACGTTGGAAACCCTGAACATGGAAACCCTGCTCAAGGACCCCAAGAGCACAGGGCTATTCACCATGAAGCCCGCCTATTGGTACGGCGAGTACGACACCGACGCGCAGGTTTACTACAACTTCATCGTGCTCCCGATCGCCGATGCCGCCAAAGTCAACAAGTTCGTCAAAGGGATCGATGCCGGCAAAGACACCGACATCAGCATCAAGCAGAAAAACGGCAAGAACATCCTCGAGGTCGACGGCGATACAGACCCGGACAATTCTGCTTCGCTGGTGTGGGACAAAGACACAATGATCTTAGGGGTTGCCGTGGGAACCGGCGCAGCCGGTGAAAACTCCGCAAAAAGCAAGCGCCCCAACGCGGAAAAGAAGGTTCTGGCGTATTTCGACCAGAGCAGAGCCGAAAGCATCGCCGCCACCGCGAACTATCGCAAGTCCATGGGCGCGGGCCACGACTTTACTGTCTGGATCAACACCGACCTGATAGCGACAGTCGCGGACAAGGGTTTCAAGGATGCCAAGGCAAGCATGAAGGAAATCATCGCCGCGCGCAAATCCTATGACGAAAAGATGCAGCAATACTACGCGGAGATAGAAAACGCCTGGGAATACGATCCATACTATTACAGCTACATGTACGGATACCCGGAAATGCCCTATTATGAAGGCCCCCAGCCCGAGAACCTGTTTGAGCAGATCCTGTATAGTTCGGATTATGGCGTGAACGATGAATCCAGCGAAGCCATGGACGCTTTCCTTGACCAGTTGAAGGAACTCAAAGGCTCGTCGTTCATGACATTTGTGGACTTTGAAAAAGGCAAGATCAAAAGCGGGATCAGAACCGACCTCTCCTCCGAGGCAATCAAGAAATACAGCGGAATGTTCAAGAACCTCGCCTCAACCAAGGAACTCGCGAAGTACCTGCCCGCGGACAACCTCGTGGGAACCGCAACCTACAGCCTGAACTGGGATTCCTATTGGAAACTGATGCAAGGCCAGTACAAAAAGATCCTCGACAACGCAGCCAAAGAAAACGAAGCCATCGGCAAGATGCGCAAGCATCTCGCCAAAGCCTGCGACGGAGCTTTCCTCTGCTCCATGAATATCGCGTCGGGAAAGAACAAATACCCCTTCTTCACGATCGCCGCGGCATTGAAGAAGAACTCCGGCGCCAAGGACATGCTGAAAGAACTCGTCAAAGACGGAGATTACAAGAAAAACGGCAAAGCCTACGTAAGCGAATACGGCGACGACGCTTTCCTGGTCGAGGATGACGCCGTGCTCTGGACTTCAGACTACTCCCAATACAAGCGCTGCGACTACGGCATCAAAGCCAAGGACCTCAAAGAAAGCGCTTCAACTCCCTTGGGCTTGTTTTTGGACGTAACGAAAGTCCTGGAGTACGCTGATGACATCGACGACGAAGTCGAGGATATCTTCGAAAACTTCACCTCAGTCAAGATCAGTTCCAGTTCCAGCAAGGGCTACCCCTCCAAAGTGAATATCGAGATCAAGCTCAAGGAAGAAGACAAAAACGCCCTTAAAGTGCTGTGGGACATGATTCCGGATAAAGACGACCTGTTCCAGTCATTTGGCCGCAAAGAGGAAGTGCAGGTCGAAGATTGGGACTACGACCCCTACGGTTACGGCGAGCCGTACGAAGTTGACACCACGGCGGTTGTCGAAGAGCCCTATTATTATTGATATCAGACTTTTGCGCATGCGCCGGAACCGGTTAACCGTTGGTTCCGGCGTCTGTTGCGCTGCCAAATTCGCCGCTTCGCCCTTGATCCAGGCGCGATAGTTGCCGGGTATCCACCCGGTTGCCTCCCGGTGCGCAAAGGGGAGGATAGCGGGTGGATAAGCGGTGGTTGCCGGGCCAGGCTCAAGAACGCGGGAGGGTGTAACAGAAAAGGAGATTGTTATGCAAGGACAGATGACAGACACGGAACGCAGGAAGAAGATCGCCAAGTTCATCGGCTGGACGCTATTGTCCACGGCAGTGAGCGTTTTCTTCTCTCTGGTAGCGACTTACGCCCTCTCTCTGCGGGCAAGCAAGAAGGTCAATCTCAAAGAGCGGCTGCGAGAGCTTTTCCCCGGCTATGATTGGGAGTTTACGGGCACCTTTACCCACCTGAAGCAGATCCGCTACACGATCTACTGCCCCGCGGGGTTCATGCTTGAATATCCGAACGCGGAAAGCCTGCTGCGGACTTCGCTGCTGGAGCATTATCCGGATCTGGCGAAATTGAAGGTCGAGGTTTCCTTCCTGCCTCTCTCAGAGTTCCCTGGCAAGCAGGAACGCGAAGCCGAATAAGATCAGGCTTATTGCGGTGGCGGGAGGGCTCAGCCGCCAAACCGCCTGATTTGGAGGGATTACGAGCTAATCATCCTGCCTGTCGCGCAGCTTAAGCCACCATTGTATGCGCTTGGCGATCTCTTTTTCGAAGCCGAACTCGCCCGGCTTGTAGTAGGTTTTCTCTTCCATCTTGTCGGGAAAGCATTTCTGGTAGGAATATTTATTCTCGAACTCGTGGGAGTATTTGTAGCCTTTGCCGTAATCCAGATCTTTCATCAGCTTGGTGGGGGCGTTGCGGATATGCAGAGGCACGCCGAGGTGGCTGGTCGCGCGGGCGTCTTCAGCCGCGGCGTCGTAAGCCGTGTACAGCGCGTTGCTTTTCGGCGCGGTGGCAAGGTATACGACCAATTGTGCAAGCGCGTTTGAGGCTTCCGGCATACCGATGAAAAGGACGGCTTCTTTGGCGGCGATCGCCTGTAACAGAGCGTTTGGGTCTGCCAGGCCGATATCCTCGGAAGCGAATCTTATCAAGCGGCGCACGATATAGCGGGGATCTTCCCCCGCCTCGAGCATCCGCGCCAGCCAATAGAGCCCCGCCTGAGGGTCCGAACCGCGCAAGGACTTGTGCAGAGCGGAGATCAGGTTGTAATGCTCCTCGCGGTTCTTGTCGTAAAACATGGTCTTCTTTTCCAGGACAGCAGCCAGTTGCTTGATGTCCGGATGGGGGTTTGAGCGCAGAAAGGACTCCACCAGTTCCAGTTGGTTTAACGCGCGGCGGGCGTCTCCCCCGCTTTGCTGAGCCAGCCAGCCGGCGACAGCGTCGTCTCTTTCCAAGCCGAGTTCCTCGGTTCCGCGGGCTACGATCTGGGCCAGATCAGACTCGGTAAGCATTTCCAGCACAAATACATGGCAGCGTGAGAGCAGTGCCGGGATCACTTCAAATGAGGGATTTTCCGTGGTCGCGCCGATCAGAATCACGGCTCCGGACTCCACATAGGGCAGAAAAGCATCCTGCTGGGACTTGTTGAAGCGATGGATCTCGTCGATGAAGATGATCGTGCGCTGGTTGGAATGGCGATGGGCGAACTGGGCGTCCTTCATCACCGCTTTGACGTCGTTGATGCTGGAGAGCACGGCGCTGAACTGGACAAAGCGATTGGAAGTGGTTCGCTCGATAATGCGGGCAATCGTGGTTTTCCCCGTGCCGGGGGGACCCCAGAGGATAAAGGAATGATAATCGCCGCTGGCGATCATTTTGCTGAGCAGCGAGTCCTGAGCAATCAGCCGGGACTGGCCGCGCAGTTCATCCAGAGACTTGGGGCGGAGTTTTTCCGCCAGGGGGGCATCCAGAGAGGGACGCTCGGGCTCGGAGAGAAAGTCTGTTTGATCCTTTGACATGGCTGGAGGGTTCAGTCCTCCATCAGACCAGTTAACTCGCTGGGATCGAACCATTTCAGCGCGCCGTGTATCCTCTGCATTTCCGTGAGCAGCAGGCTTTTGTGCTTCTCCTCCTCCGCCGCCAGCTGAAGGCAAACCGCTTTGAGGGATTCGTCGTCCGCTTCTGTGGCGAGGTCCAGATAGAGTTGATGGGTGAATTCCTCACGGCTGACAGCGAATTCCAGCACCTGCGCGGGGTCTGTGAATTCCAGCCCGGCGAAGTCGCTGTTAATGTCCGGGTCAGTTTCGTGGACGAAGCCGGGTAAATCCTTTGCCATTAAACTGCGGACCTTTGCCTCGTGGTTCTGCTCCAGGACGACAAGTTCATGGAAGAAAGCGCTGGTCTCAGCATGGCGGAAGCTCTTTTCCAAAGCGCTGTAGAGCTTCTGAGAGCGGATCTCGGCGGTCAGCGCCTGCCGGTAAAGTTCGTGTTTATCCATTGTTACCTCATTCTATGTGGTTTGCCGGAGCAAGTCCACCGGATTTACGCTTCGCAACCGCCGAAGCGGGAAGATGACGCTCAGCAAGGTTATCAGATAGGACACCGCGACCACCACCACGTAATCCAGCGGCATGACTCTGACCGGCAGGGGCGTGGGGACAATGTCGCCCATATCCAGAGTTAATATGTGAAAGGATACCTGCAGCCAGAGCAATAAAGACGCAAGGGCTATTCCGAGCAGGATGCCAAGGGTCGAAAGCATGATGGACTGGTGGAGGAACAAATCCCGCAAATCCTTGCTGGTGTATCCGATAGCCTTGAGCAAGCCCAGTTCCCTCTTCTTCTGCGCGATGGCCTTGAGCATGTTGCCGGTGAGATTGAAGGATGCGATGATATACATGAAGAGCATGATCACGAACATCATGTATTTTTCGAAACGGATGGCTCCGTAAAGACTGGAATCGTATGCCGACCAATCCTCTATCTTGTAACCAGGCAACGCTTTCCTCAATTGCCTCACGTAATGCCCTGAGCGGTCGAAGTCAGGGCTTTTCACTTCCAGATAGTCGATCTCGCCCTGATAACCGCTGAAGAAACCTGCCGCTTCCAGGGGAATGAAGCTAAAACTGCGGTCGTAGTCCGGCATATCGGCGGAAAAAATAGCCGCCACCCGCATTGTCCGAACCCGGGGGAGCAGCCCGAAGGCGGTGGGGATGTCAAACATAGGTGACAGCAACTGGACTTCGTCGCCCAGCCTAACGTTGAGGTTTTGCGCCAGTGTCGAACCCAGCGCGATGCCTCCGGGGGAGAACGAAGATCCGCCGATCTGTCCTTCCAGGATGCCCATGCCGCGAGAAAAACTCCGACTTGGCCTGGGTCTGAGCACATCACTGACTTTGGGCTGCAGCATGGGGTCGATGCCGAAACTGAGGGTCGGAAATATCGCCTGGCCGCGTTTGATCACCAGTTCGTTGCGGATCACAGGCGCGGCCTGAAAACTTAGTTTATTGAGCTTGCCAATCACAGCATTGTAATCGGAAAGGGGTTTGCCTTGCGCGTGGCTGACTCGAATCTCACTCTGCGCGCCAATGATGCGGCCGCGGATATCCGCCCGAAAGCCGTTCATCACGCTGCTCACGCAGATCAGCGCCGTCACTCCGAGCAGAATACCCGCCAAGGTCAGATAATGCGACCTGTTGATTGGACCGCTGCTGCGTCCCTTCAGATAGCGGAGCGCCAGCCAGTGCTTGCTGAGATTCCTGTTTTGTTCCATGGGGGCGATTTTTGGGCGGATTGGGATGCAGTCAAGCGCTTTCCGCAAATCCAGTCCGTTATTTGTTGCCGGCTTTTTGCTTGATCAGTAAGTTCACTGCTCCCAGAAAAACCAGCGCCATGACAACGATCACCACTATGTCCACCGCTGTGTTTTCAGGATTGAAGCCCAGGCAACGGGCGTTTTGGAGCGGATCCGCGCTCTCTCCTGCAAGTTCGGTTCCGTCCAGCAGGAGCGTTAGTTCGAACGCCCAGCGGCTGAGAATAGGTGCCGCGAGCAGTTTCGCGAAACCGCTCAGATCTTTGAATGAAACGATCAGTCCACCCAGCACCATCTGAGGAATCAGAGTGATCGGAACGATCGCCATCGCCGCTTCTCCGGTCTTTACCAGCGAGGATATCAACAAACCCATCAACATGGCAGCCAGCGAGGTCAGATAGAGCACGAAGAACAGCTCCGGAAACGAAATACCCAGCAGCGCGGATCCCGAAAATGATGCAAAGGAGAATATTGTCAGGATCAGGCATTGGATCGCGCATAGGATTCCCAGCACCGTGACTTTGGACCAGACATAGGCATCCGCGCTAAGCGCAGCCTTATGCTCGCGCTTGAAGATGATCTGCTCGCAGACGATCTCCCGGGCGGAGTTTGAGCAACCCAGCCAAATCGATGCTACCAAAGACATGAACAGCATGGCGAGAAGATACTGCGGCTTGTCGTTGTTGGGAAGGAACACAAGCATGATGAACAATCCGATGATCGGCGCTTGCATCAGGAGGATCAGGGTGCTCAACGCGTCCCGCGCCTTGATGCGGAACGATCTTGCCACCAGCACCAGATATTGCGAGAAAGAACTCACCGAGAACCGCGATCTTTCGATCGCCGTTTCCTGCGGAATCTTGTCCATCCCTTTTATGACCATGTCTCCAAAGTAGTTGCTGCGCAGGTAGTTCTTCTGCAGTTCGGCGCTGCTTCGGTGTTCCAGAACTTCAAATATTTCTTCGGGGTCCTTGACGCCGAAGTATGCCGCCGCTTCGTCCGCTTTGCCGTAATAGGCAAGTTTTCCGCCTTCGCCGATCACGATCACATGGGTGAAGATACTGAAATTCAACCGGTCTATCTTATGGGTGGTCAGCACGACGATATGTCCATTGTCCGCGATGTTTTTCAAGAGGGTCATAACCTCTTTGTCGGTGCGGGGGTCGAGGCCGCTTGTGGGTTCGTCGAGGAAGTACAGCAAAGGTTCTGTGATCAGTTCCTGCGCCATGTTCACCCGCTTGCGCTGGCCTCCACTGATGCCTTTCTTCTCTGCCGAGCCGATCAGCACATTCCGCGTTTTCTGCAGGTTCAACTCACTGATGATCCGGTCAATCTGCTGATCCCGCTCCTCCTCGCTGAGACTGTTACCCAAACGCAGTTTGCTGGTGTAACGAAGCGACTCCTCAACCGTGAGCTCGCGGTGAATGATATCATCCTGGGGCACATAGCCGATCTGGCCTTTGAACGCCTCAGGGTTTTGATGGACGGAAAGATTGTTGAGCCGCACGACACCTTTGGTGGGTTGCGTATATCCGTTGAGCATCATCATCAGGGTTGTCTTGCCGCAACCGGAAGGTCCGACCAGACCGATGAACTGGCCTGGCTCAAAACACAGCGAGATATTGTCGATCAGCGTTTTGCCGGGAACGGCGTAGGTCAGGTTCTGGGCAACGAAACGAAGCTTTTGCTTCCACAGCTGCTGAGGCTTTGCCCGCAGGATCTCTTCCAACTGCAATGGAATGCCGGCGATGACGATCGTGTCGGCTGGACCGACCTGGACTTTGCTGATTCTGCGCCCGTTGACAAAAGTGCCGTTCTGGCTGCCGCTGTCTTCCAGAATCCACTGCCCCTCTTGCTTATACAACTTTGCATGGGCGCGGGACACGCGGATGTTATCCAGGATTATGTCGCAGGTTTTGGCGCGACCGATGACATACACATCTTTCATCTGCAACGGAGGATCCGTCGGTTGTTTGCCGCAGAAGGGGCAGAACTTCGAGTCCTGATCTATTTGTCTATGGCAGTTTGGGCAAAGCATTTCTGATAGCCTCGATTGTTCCCGCGAGCAGATCGCCCAGGCTTATCTGTTCGTCGATATTTACTGTCTTGCTAATAAACCACTTGCGGGCTGTTACCCGCGCCTGGATGCGATAGTAAAACAAACTTCCGTCCCTAAGGTCTCGGGGATCGCCCAACACAGTCTTCAAGGGAATGACGGTCATCCCTCTGGCTTGAATATATGAGGAATTGTCTGACCTGAGCTTGAGCAGTACGGCTTCCCCGCTCAGGATTTTTACTTCGAACGGCTCCACCTCATATCCGATCCAGGCGTTGTTCGTAACTCTCAATTCAGCGTGCGGAAACAACCGGGGATGCACCTTTGGTTCCCAGTCCCAGGTCAGCGCCCAGATCCCCAATCCCGCCAAAATCACTATCAACGCGAAAACTACATAGCGCCAGTGAAATCGCTTGCGCTCTTCAGCGGGAAGCCCCATGTCAGATCCAGTATTCACATCTGCTCAATGCGCCTGATTCTGTCCTCCGCCGTGGGATGGGAGGAGATGAAGTCGTTCACCGCGCGGAGAGTGGGGTCTTCAATCGCCGGATCGTGCTTCTGCAGCTTGCGAAAAAACGATATCGCGCCATCCTTGGAATAGCCGGCTGCTGTCATCAGTTCGACACCTTTTTTATCTGCAGCATATTCTAGATCCTTGGAAAATGGTGATTTGAACACTCCGTACGCCACCGTGACCAACTCGCCCAGCAGGGGATCAACCTGTCCCGCCCGGTATCCGTGCTGAACCTTCTGCACGCAGTGCTTGAGGTCGTTGTGCGCTACTTCATGGGCGATAACGAAAGCTACTTCGTTCTCTTTGTCCAGAGTGCTCAGCAGGCCGATATTGAGAAAGGTCTTGCCGCCTGCCACCGCATAGGCATTGAAATCCTCCTCAGCCGTGACAGTGCACTCCCAGGCAAGCTTTTGCCGGTTCGCTTCCGCAACGATCTTTCGGAATATTTTATCGATGTTGAAGCGGTCTGTCCTGCTGGTGCCGGAATCCGCCAGTATCTGCTCCTGGAGTTGGGCTCCGAGTTCGTTTTCTTCCTCGTCCGTCAGCTCCGTTTGCATCAAGCCTGCCTGGTCCAGATCGTTGATCACATCCAGCAGATCGCCAAAGCCCCAAGGTCCCTCATCCAGCTTTCCCGCGGGATTCAGACCGTTCAGGACGTCCTCAAGCAACCCTCCGCGCTCAGTGCAGGACCACTTTCCTTTTTGTTTGGAAAATACGAGTTGCCAGGGCAGTCCTTCCGCGAAAAGAGGTATCTGCTGGCTGAATTTGACCTTGTAGTCGATCAGATACTTGGACTTGTTATCTTGAAAGCCCTCGCCGGTAACGATGAATTCCGTGATCGTCACATTACCGTCAAAAAACTCGGCGACTCTGGTCTTCACTTTTTCCTGTTCCTCAAGTTCGAGCTTGCGGATCGTCTGCATGTCGCATCCACTGAATATTACAGCTAACGCGATTAACACCAGGATGAAGGAAATCCTCTTCATAATCAACCTTCTTCGTTTGATATCATGGCTTTTCATTTATTCTCCCGGCTCAGGGGTACCGGATTCGCTCTCCGGATTTGAGTTGCCTGTCTGCCCCGTAGCCTGGTCCGAAGGAGTTTCCTGACCTTCGCGCGGGGATGGAGCCTCAGATGGCTGATCGGCCGGGGCATGCGGTTGGGGCTTAAGCTTCCTGGATTGAGGAATAGCTGGCTGGCTGCCATTCGGGTCGCCAGCAGTGATGATCTTGCGCTTTGCGGTTTGGTCGTCTTGGGCGTTCACGCTGTCTGAATCAGCATCGCTCTGATTGCCGATTATAAGTTCCGATCCAGCCGCCGATCCCTGTTCGGGAAAACTGTCAGCGGGCGAAACGCTGAGCGAATCGCTTGCCGGTCCAGCAAATGGCCATACCTGCAACCTTCTGAGAAGCAACGCGCCAGTGAGCAAGAACAAAACGATCGCTGTAGCCCAGATGCCGGCCAGCACGTATCTGCTTGCCTTTCGCTTTTGCTTGCCCGCATACGATTGGCCAATATTGGATTTCACCACTTGAAGCGTGATGTTATCCTTTCCACCGCGCCTTTTCGCTTCATCAACCAGCGCTTTGCAGGCATGCAGCGGATCCAGGCTCAGATATCGGTTGAGTTCCGCATCGGCGAAGTAGTCCGAAAGCCCGTCTGTGCAGAGCATGAACACATCGCCCCGGTTAACTGTGAAGGGTCCCCTAATCTCTGGTTCATCGGGATTACCTCCCAGGGATCTGGTGATAACGTTTTTCTTAGGGTGGCCAACCGCTTTCTCCGGTTCGAGCAATCCCTGCTCCACCAATTCCTGCACATAGGAATGGTCTTTGGTGATGGGATGCGTGCTGTTTGCCCTTTTCAGATAAATCCTGCTGTCTCCGATCCAGGCAAACCAATACTGATCGTCCCTCAGAAGCAGCACAACTGCCGTGGTGCCCATGTCCTGCGCTTCGGGATGCTCCCCCGCGTATTGCGAGATACCCTTTTGCGCTCGCTCCAGCGCGGCAGCGAGTTCCCTGCGGGGATCGATGCCGGCAGGTAATCCCATAAAATGTGAGGAAATTGCCTCGACCGCGATCCGGGAAGCTTCTTCGCCTCCGTGGTAACCACCGATGCCGTCGCATACGATCAGCAATTCCCCATATGGCCCCTGGTATCTGCCGTAATAATCCTGGTTGCTATCGCGAACCAAGCCGACATCAGTCAGATTGCTGATGCTATACTTCTGTATGAGTTTGGCTTCCTGTTTCATGCCGGATATTGTCTATAACAGCGTAAAAGTCCCTTCGTTGGAACCGATCTTGAAGGTCGCCCCGCTTTCGATCTGGCATCGGGTAACGCGTTGCCCATTGATATAAATCCCGTTCAGAGAACCCAAGTCCTCGATCATGAACAAACCGTTTGCCGTGTAGACGCTCGCGTGCTTTGAGGAAACCATGCTGTCGGCAAGGACAATGGTGTTGGTGGCCGCCCTGCCGATGGTAGCGCCTTCGCTGCCGATCGTGAAAGAAGAGCCCTGCTGGGCACCGATGATGATCTCCATCTTCAGATTTCCCTGCATTGGCATAACCTTGGTTCCGGTGCCGGGCGTGAGTATCACCGTCCTTTCGCGGGAATATGGCGCTTCAGGAATTTTATCGGTCCCCGCCACACCAGCGCTTGTCTCAGCAGTGTTCAAGCCTGAGCCGATGGAGGTTTCAGCAGCCAGGCCGGATGCTTCTCCGAACGTGCTTCCCCGATCAAGAAAGCCGCCTTCTTCCTCGCGCAGCGTCAGCAGCCGTTTGCGCTTTCTGCTTTTGGTCACGAGTACGGCGATCAGAGCCGCGGCCGCGGTGAGAACCGATCCGATAATCGTGAGGATCACCCACAAAGGTATGGACTTCGACGCTTCCTGTTGTTCTTTTCCAAGAGCCGCTCTGTTTGGCGGAACCATGATTTTCCGCGTGAAATCCAGTTTACCGGATCCATCCTTTAGCAGAGTTATCGCGAGTTGGTGCTCTTTTCCGTCGCCGGGCGTGTCATAAACTGCGTAGCTTAGTATGTAGGAGCCGCGGATCTGTTGGGCGGCGAGATCGACGTTGCGCTGGATATCCTGAGCGGTGGGGGATTCGAAATAGCTTCCATTTGTGCCTTTGGCGATCCGGTCAAGGGCCTGTAGGTATTCTTTGGACTTGGCGGCGTATCCCACCGTAAAGATTGGAACCTGGGATTCCAGGGCTCCGGCGATGATGTCCTGTTGAGTATAGCTTTCGGATTCAGGCAGATTGGTGTCGTTCCAGCCGTCCGAAAAGAGGATCATGAAACGACCCTGGTTTCTGGCTTTGGTTTTCAGTTCCTCCAGAGCCTGGTTTATCCCATAGTACAAGGCAGTGGACCTGCCCCGCGCCCGCAAGGCCTCGATGCTGATTTTAAGCGCGTTTTTGTCCTTGGTAAAGGCTTGTTCCACGACCGGGCTTTCGGAAAAAGAGAGTAGCGCTATCTCGTCGCCCGCTTTTTTCTTTTCCACGTACTCCAAAAGGGCAGCCTTGATATTCTGGAGCGGAGTTCCTTTCATGGAGCCGGAAACGTCCACGCAGAGTATGATGGATAGATTCTGATCCGATTTCTCAAATGTGGTCAGCGATTTGATCTCGATTCTGGTGCTGTCCACAACCCCATCCAAGGAGATCGTAAAGTCTTTTTCCTTCAGCCCTTTTAGCGGGATACCCTGTTCGTCAAGCGCCAACACGGACGTGTGGGTCAATTTGGGAAAGCCGTCAGTGTCTGTCTTCAAGTGCTTGAAGGTAGCGCCTGACAACAACACTGGAATCAGAACGGCAAGCGGTAAGATTACTTTTCGCATAAGCACCTCAAACGGTCTTGAGTTTGAGGTCCACCGTGGCGATGCGGATGATGTCGTTCTCGTTGAGATAAACCTTGTCCTCGATCATTTCCCCGTTCACGAATGTCCCGTTTGCCGACAGCATATCTTCAATGATGAATTTGCCGTTGCGGCACAACAGAACCGCGTGCTCTTCGGAGACGCCCGGAACGTTGAACTTAATGTCGCACCTGGGACCCCGACCGATGATATGCCTTCCCTGCTCGAGGCGGAAGTCTTTGCCCATCGGATCGAGATCGAAAGTAACCAGCCAGCCCACCAGCTTGAACATCGGCTGGGGATGGGGTTTGGCATCCACCAACGGTCCTTCTGGTGGATTTTCTTTATGCTCGTCGCTTCTCAGGATAACAGTTTTATCGCGATCATCCGCGGAACCAGGCACAACCGGCTTTGCCGGAGCTTGCCCGGTTGACCCCAGTTTCGGTGCGCCGGTATCAAGCCTGGTGCGGTCCGAGTCTGCCCCCATTCTGGAAGTCGGCAGCGCTCCAAAGGTCTGGTTGCGCGAAGCCGGGCAGTGCGGACACGCTGGGAGGCTGGCATCATAATCATGCCCGTTGGGGCACTTTTTCATGTTTGATTGCAGTGCCTTTCCGCAGGATTTGCAGTAAGTGGCGTGCTCGGGATTGGTTGCGTTGCAGTAAGGGCATTTCATAGCGATCTCCTCAATTCGTACTCAAATATCTATGCATCATATACATATCAGACATTAAGGGCTGCTTTGGAGACACCACGGAATCCTGCTGGGAATCCGCCGGCTCTTGAACACAAAGCATTCCAACGATTTTAACGATTTCTCCGCCTTTCTGTTTCTCTTCATCCCATACAGGGCTGCTGTCAAGCGAAATTTCCAACAATGTCGGATTTCGGTAAAACACGCATTGCCGGGGAGTCTATCCTCTCACTCCCCAGAGTTGATTGGGTTCAGGTTAGCGAGTGATCCCTGCTTTCCGGCAGGGCTATCTCAAGCTGGCGTATCCTCTTGCTCAGGTTGGACTTGTCCATGCCCAGGCAGCGGGCTGTCTGGGATATGTTAAAACCGTTCTCTTTGAGCTGTTGCTCGATGATCCTTTTCTCATGCTGAGTCAGGCTCGCCCTGAGGGTTCCAGCAGGATATTCGTCCGCTTGTTTCCGCTTATGCTGCCCGATAAAGTCATCTGGCTCCAGCACTTCCCGTTCGGAAAAGATCAGGGTCCATTCTACGCAATTCTTCAGTTCCCGGACGTTCCCCTCCCAGAGCTGGTCTTCAAGCCAGGCCATTGCCCGCGGGGAAATCTCTGCCGGCAGCCTCTCCGCCCGCTGGCAAAACTGATTTACAAAATGCCTGGCCAGCAAAGGAATGTCCTCCACTCTCTCTCTCAGGGGAGGGATGCGGATTTCGACAGAGTTCAGCCGAAAGAACAGGTCTTCCCGAAACATCCCTTTTTTAACTTCGGCTTCCAGATCGTGATTGGAAGCGCTGATGATCCGCGTTCCGGCGGGGACCACCCCTCCGCCGATGCGTTGAATCTCGCCTTCGGAGATTACTCTAAGCAGTTTGGCCTGCACCGTCTGCGGAAGTTCGGCGATCTCGTCCAGAAATAGCGATGTATCCTTCGCGAAATCGAAGTAGCCCTTGGAAGAGCGTGTAGCGCCCGTGAATGATCCTTTTTCATACCCGAAAAGCTCCGCCTCGAAAAGGTCTTTGGGCACAGACGCGCAGTTCACGCACACCAGATCCTTGTTTCCCCGAGGTCCGAGCAGGTGCACAGCCCTGGCTGCCAGTTCCTTGCCAACCCCCGTCTCTCCGGTAACCAGCACCGGCTGCGTATATTTGGCGGCTGTCCTGATCTGATCAAACACCTCAAGGATGCCGGAAGAGCAGCCGACCATCCCCATCGCCGCCTGTTCAAGTTGCCGCAGCTTTCTTTCCTTGACGATCAGCTCCGCCAGGTTTTGCACCCGCGTGGCAAGATATTCAGGTTCTATCGGCTTCTCGATGTAGTCAGAAGCTCCCATCTTAATAGCGCGAACCGCGTCTGGTATATGCCCCGAACCGGAGATCATCAGAACAGGCATCTGCGGATACTTTCGCCGGACGCTCTCCAGCAGGTTGAATCCATCGATCAGCGCGGGAAAGCACATATCCAGCAGCATAATGTCTATCTTGTTTCTGGAAAGGATTTCCACAGATTCGTTAACAGTCAAAGCCCTGAAAACCTCATATTCCAGCCGCTGGAGCAAATCACCCGCCAGCTGGCTGAATACTGTGTCGTCGTCCGAAAGCAGCAGCCTTAGCCTATCCATCGTTTTCGCCCCTCAGCCAGATCGTGACGACCGTCCCTGTTCCTTCCTCGCTCTGGACCGAGATTGTGCCTTTCATGGATTCGACTATCTTTCTGGTTTCGGGCAAGCCGATGCCGGTGCCGTCCTGCTTGGTGGTGAAGAATGGTTGCCAGATCTCTTCCAGATATTTGGCCGGAATACCCTTGCCGCTGTCCTCGATCTCGATCATCACGCTCAGATTGCAGCCCGGTCCGGCATGCAGGGGAAACTCCTTCACCGTGAGATGCAGCGATCCGCCTTCCGGCATCGCGTCCAGGGCGTTGGTGATCAGATTCTTAAGCGCCTCCTCAAACCTGATCGGCTCGATCAGCGCTTCCACGGATTTGAGCTGCCAGTTCTTGATCAGGCTGACATTTGCCGGAATCACGATATGCTCGAGGCAGTGCTCTACATAGGGAATGACATCCAAAGGCCTGAGATCGTAGTCTTTGAGTTCTGTAAAGCGCTGGAAGGCGTGGGTGAAGACCCTGAGCTTCTCGATTTCGGACAGGATCAGTTCAGTATTCTTGCCTTGCCCCTCATCATCCCCGCCCGCAGGTTTGACTGCCAGCAGGATGTTGGTGATGTGGCGGCGCACATGGTGGGACAGCCTGCGCGCGGTTTCCGCCCACTGCAGCTTCTCGCTTGCCAGGGTTGATTCAGCCGCTTCGGGAAGCAGCACGATCACGTAGCGCTTGATGATGCCGGGCATTTTGCTGTAAAGCGCCTTGAACTGCCTGCCCTCTTTACCCAGGGACGCTGCCGAGGCATAGGCTTTGCCCCGGCTGAGCCTGAAACTGTTGTATTGTTTGTACACTTCCGGCATCATCTGCCTGAACTGCTCGGAACTGATTTTGCCCAGAGTCCCCAATTCGTTTTGCAGCAATACCCTCAGATAGTTGTTGATGTATATCCTGCGCCTCAGGGCAACAAGCAGGATGACCCCGTGCTCCAGGCTGTCTGATAACTGATAGAAATATCTCACATGAAAAGCGATCACGGCAATGGCAAACAGCAGCATTCCGAGCAGGGCGACTGAGATAAGTGCGGCGTGCGCCTTGAAAAAGCGTATCAACAGCACCGGCAGCGACTCCCGGGAATATTCGTAGAATCGGCTTTCCAAGCCTGAAGTTATGATTATTCTCGGCTTTGCGGCTTTCCCTCCGCGCAGGATCATGCCATGAACCGACTCCTCTCCCTGGAAGGGGTTTCTGATCTCAGCCCGCTTCTTTAGCTTGTGGTCCAACACCACAAAGCGGTTGTCTTTGGTCATGAGCAGAATTTCTTTAAATCCGTCGCCGTCCAGGTCTTCCACGTCCCAAATGATGTTCACGATATCGTCAAAGCGGTGCGGTACGGGATTCAAGTTCTTGTCCAGCGCGACCAGCGGCGCGTCCTTCGCCGCCAGCAGCACCAGTTCCGTGCCATGCGGATCCATGACGTTATTGATCGTGTTCTGATTGTTTTGCTCAAAGCTCCCGTTGATCGTCCAGGATTTACTGCGCACAAGTTCTTTGCCGTTCCATTGGAGGGTTTGCACGGAGTTTGGTATTTGCAGGTTGCCCCAGTTTGTCAGGACAGCCTGGATTTCCTTTTTGCCGTCCCCATCCACGTCCGAGTCAGCCACAAGTACCGAGCCGTAGCCTTCGATCGCCCTCTCGCGGTAGAGCACCCTGCCTTGGGCGCTAACCACCAGCAGCCAGCTGTTGAAATCGTCGATGCCCTCCTTGACCTCGCGCGAGTTCTTGGGGGCGTAGGTTCCGCACACAAACTCCTTATGCCCGTCACCGTCAAAGTCGTCGCACTCCAGGCTATAAATCTGGGTGCTGAGGTCGAGCCGCCACTTGATCTTGCCGCTGTCGAAGTCATAGACTATCAAACCCCTGGGATTTGCCGTAAAAGCGTCTAACCCGCCGCAAACAAGCTCGACGCGCCCGTCGCCATCGATGTCTTCCAGCAGGATCGGATAGAGCTGCCCGTACCATTCGTAGTCTTTGTACTTGATCAACGAGTCTGTCCGGGCGATGTTTTCAAATTGGCGGTCTTCGCGCTGCAGGGTTCTCGTCCAGGTGTACTTGTAGCCAGTGAGCTGAGTTTGACTTTGGTCGTTAATGCAAACAAACAGCCAGGGATCGTTGTTGCGCGGGTCATGCAGCACTTCCAGGGAACGTATGGGGTGCAAGAAGTTGAGCTGCGACATCGCCCTGCCGGACTGGTCCTGGACGAGCACGTGGTGAGATCTTTCCGTATATTTGGAGGCATAAAGAAGAAACTCGTAATCATCACCCTTGAGATCACCGTATCTCCAAAGATATGTCTTGTTGTTATGGCGAACGATATTCGCGGGTTTGAACACGTGGGTATTGAAAGGCTCTCCCGCCCTGCATCCGTAGATTGCCAGGCAAACAAACAATATGAACAGAATCCTACTTTTTAACATCTTTCACCACGCAAAAGCACTATTGTTTGCTTAATACTACATCATAAACTTTGTGTCAAGTTTAATTTTGGCGCTGTACTATCCCAACAGCACCAAAGACAACGGTACCGGGCCGAAAGTGCCGCTCCCTTTACAATGCCCGCCCTTGTCTTTCCTGACGGGGTCAGCCTTCAAAAGGCTCGGAATAGCATTCTTCGCCTTCTTTGTCTTCCGCTCTTTCCACCAGCTTCACGTTGATCTTGTGCTTCATCAGGCGGCTGTGGTTTTCGCGGATGTAATCCAAAGCAAGTTCCTGCAGTTCGGGATGCTGCACGAGCGTTTCCGGGCTGAGGGTGACCTTGACTGTGATCAGCATGCCTGTGGTGACCTGCAGCATGCAACTGACTGACGGTGCTTCTCCGCATACTCCTTCCAGATAATCGGGAAGGTTTTTTTCAAGTTTGTTCAGGTCTTTGACGACGCGGAATGCCTTGTATCCCATATAGCCGGCAAGCGCCGTTCCGCCCAGCATCAGAAATGTCTTGAGCCCTTTTTTCATGATCTATCTCCTTAAACTCTAAGTTTCAATTTCGCCGTCTCGTGACGTCTCGTTCAGTTACTTTTTGTGAGCTTGGGCATCTTGTCAAGCAAATGATTGCCGCCCTCACCGGCATATATCCAAAGGTTTGCTGTTCAACATGATGCGAGCCGAGGAAGTACTTCCGCCCTTCTTTTTGGCAAGGTCGCAGCCAAGTAGCATCGCGGAGTCCACGCGGTCAGCAAGCGGGTGATCACCGGGGGGATACTGGGGAGCAACCGGGCCTGGAGAAGCGCCGGCAAAAGGAAATCAGGGGAGTTGCTTCAGCAGTTGCTCAGCCTGGGCGGAGCTGGCGGGATCGCCTTCCTGGGCAACGCTGCGCTCGAGATAAACGCGGGCTTTGTCGAGGTCGCCCAGTTGGTAATAAATCGCGCCGATGTGCCAGGCGATCTCAGCCGGCATATCCTCAAGGGTTTCCGGGATCGCGATATGTTCCTTCGCAAAGATCGGAAGAGCGTCGTGTAGGGAAAGAGTGTAGGATAGGGTGGGGTGCGGGG
>CAZKAA010000005.1:0-46108 GCA_964550575.1 uncultured Candidatus Cloacimonadota bacterium | reverse complement strand
GATAGCATCAAATGTCCAAGTGAGTGCAATTTGAAGTTTTAAGTGAGGGTTTGCATTATGGGGAAGCAATGCGTCGCGCCGCATCGGTTTCGATTCTTCCCTGTCGCCGTCAGCATCCCGGCGACGCCAGCCGGACGCTTCCCGCCGGAGTTGCGGATATTTTTGTCCCGCGCTGCCCTGGGGTGTATCTATCGCGGATTGCCTCATGAGGCGTAATATCCCCATAAAATATTTTTTTCCTGGTGTGGACTGTTTTCTACATGCGCGTCCCATTTTCTTATGAGCCATTCTCGCAATCAGATACCATGAACGCAAAGAATTCCGTTATCGCAATTTCGGATGAAGCGCCAACCTTGCAAAATGTTCATCTGCCAGATTAGTTAACCCTAAGGTAATGTTGTTTTTAGGCTTGCCAGTGCACACTTTCCGGCAAGTATCCCCCCGGTCCGCGAGAGGCTTGCCACCGGGTGGATGCCGGGAGGACAGGCAGGCGGGAAAAAGCTTGATCCTGTTCCGGATACGAAAATCGCCTGAATTTCAATCGTTTGACCGGCATCGGCAGTGCCGGGAAAATAATTCTTCTTGACTGAAAAACAGTTGCGGTCAAATATGCAATCATAACTCACGGGAAGATTAGATGTCCGCTGTCGCCTGATGGGCGGCAGAGGAAAGTCCGGACACCACAGGGCGGGATACTTCCTAACGGGAAGCCGCAGCGATGCGGAGACGCTCCACAGAAACAAACCGCCAGGCACGCTCCTTTTTTCTGCCGTTGAGAGACCGCAGTTTTTGTGCCAGGCAAGGGTGAAATGGTGGTGTAAGAGACCACCGGGGGTTCCGGTGACGGAGCCTGCCGGGAAAGCCTTATCCGGTGCAATGCCAAATAGGGGAGCCATGAAGCGCGGCCCGCGCGGTTACGGCTTCCGGGTAGGCAGCTCGAGCCTGTTCGAGAGGGCAGGCCCAGAGGAATGGACATCAGCCTCGGGAAACCGGGGTCACAGAATCCGGCTTATTGCCTTCCCGTGAGTTTTTTTTCGCCCGGCATTCGAGGGGCGATCCGTTCCCCATAGTCCAAAGAAGCCATTGCTCCCCCTTCCGATGGGATAAATATCTCTCTTCCGCCGCAAACAAAGCCCACCCCTTATGCCCCGGCGGAAGCAGACGGCACGGGCGCGCGGATTAAAGGCTTGACAGACATCCGCCCGCTCCAGAGCATAGCCGGCATGGAAAATATGGAAGCGCTGCGGCAACAACATCCGCTCTTGTTCACCATCGATGTGGAGGACTATTTTCACATCATCGGAGTGAGCGGCACACCCCCCGTCTCCACCTGGGACAGCCTTCCCGGCAGAGTGGAGCATGGGCTGCGGGCTCTGTTTGAACTGCTGGGCCGCCATCACGCCAAAGCTACGCTTTTCTTCCTGGGCTATATGGCTAAGCGCTATCCCCATCTGGTGCGCGAGGCAAACGCGCTCGGGCACGAAATCGCCTCCCACGGGATGAGCCACGAGGAAGTGAACACGCTGGGGCGCGAACGCTTTCTGCAGGACGCGGAAGGCTCGCGCAAGCTGCTGGAGGATATCTGCTCACGCGAGGTTTGGGGCTGGCGCAGCGCGGGTTTCTCCGTGGACGAGGGCACGCCCTGGTTCTTTGACACCCTGCTCAAAGCAGGATACTTCTACGATTCCTCCCTCGTTCCCACGCGCAGGGATCACAGGGAGCTGTTCGGCGCGGAAGCGTTCCCCGCGATGCTCGGCAGCGGCATCTATGAGTTTCCCGTGGGTGTGGCGGACGTTCTGGGAAACAAGCTCAATATGTTTGGAGGCGGTTATCTGCGCTTCTTTCCCGCCCCGCTGGTGGAGCAGATGGCGCGCCGCACTCTGGCGCGAAGGCCGCTTGTGGTCTATATCCACCCCCGGGAAATGGACAGCGGGCATCCGCGCGTGCGTATGAATCTCTACCGCAGGTTCAAAAGCTATGTGAACATGGACAGCGTGCCGGGCAAGCTGGAAAGGCTGCTCAACCTCGCCCGCTGCGAAACTCTGGGATCTTTTTATGAAGCAAGCAAAGCAATCTGACTCCCGCAGCACGGAAGAATTCTTTGATTCCTATGCCGAAGGCTTCAACGCCATCTACGGCAACCGCCAGAACCTGATCAACCGCTTGCTGAACCGTTTCTTCCGCCGCAGCATGCTTCTTCGCTACCGCCTGACCCTGCAAGCCTGCGAGCCTGTAATTGGCAAAAGCATACTGGACGTGGGCTGCGGTCCTGGCCATTACAGCGTGGAGCTTGCCCGCAGGGGCGCTGGCGAGGTTCTGGGCATCGATTTTGCGCCTGCCATGATTGGCCTGGCCTCCGCCAAAGCCGTGGATGCCGGCGTGCAAGCTATCTGCCGCTTTGAGGTTGGCGATTTCCTGGGCATGGATGAGAGTCGCTGCTACGACCATGTGATCCTGATGGGATTCATGGATTATATACCGGACCCGGACGCGGTGGTGGGCAAGGCGTTGCGCTTGTGCCGGAACTCGGCGCTCTTCAGTTTTCCCGTGTCCTCCGGATTGTTGGCGCTGCAGCGCCGCCTTCGCTATCGCAAACGCTGTCCCCTCTACCTCTACAGCCTTTCCCGGGTGGAAAGATTATTCTCTGAAAGGAACGGTATTCGCTTCCTTGTGCGAAAGATCGGCCGCGATTATTGGGTGCGTGCCGAATCTGCCGGCGGACAAAACTCTTGACAAATCGCCAAAGCGCAAAGATAGGGAAATATCAAGCATTTTCGGAGTTGGCTTCCCGCTCCGAAGTATAAGATTCTTAACAGCGAGGAATATCACGCGATGTGGATCCGCAAGAGCATTCATTTCATCTGGACCGCTCTGGTTCTGGGCGGCTTTTTCCTGCGTTCCGCGGTGATCAGGATGATCTCCCGGGATCCGGTCAAAAGGCGCCTGCTGGCTGTTAAAAACACCACGATCACATCCCGAAGGTTCTTAAAAACGTTTAAAATCCGCCTCAAGGTCAAGAACCCCGAACTCCTTGACCGCTTCCGCGGAGAAAACTACATGGTCGTCGGCAACCACGCCTCATACCTGGATATCTTTCTGCTGGCCTCGCAGGAAAACTACGTGTTCATCTCCTCCGTCCAGATGAACGAGACGCCTGTGCTGGGAAGCATCACCCGCGCCGGAGGCTGCCTGTTCACGGACCGCAAGCGCAAAGCCACCCTGCCCCAGGAGATACGCCGTTTCGCGGAGACCGTGCGCCAGGGCTTCAAAGTCGTGCTGTTTCCGGAAGAACCCGGCTGCGACGGCTCTGAGGTCAAGAGTTTCCGCAAGTCCCTCTTCCAGGTCGCTGTGGATGCCTGCTGCGCGGTAGTTCCAGTCTGCATCCGCTACCTGCGCCTGGACGGCAAGCCGGTCAACCATGAGAACCGCAAGATCGTCTGCTGGTTTGAGGGAATTCAGTTTGTCAGACACCTTTGGGAACTTATGGCGCGGCGCCTGGAAGCGGAAATCTGCTTCCTCGACCCGGTGCTCTACGACCCAGAACTCAAGCGTGGCGAGATTTCCGACCTCGTGCACGCCCGCGTGAGCGAAACTTTCAACAGCTACGACGCCCAGACGTCGTGATCAACCAACCCAAGGAGAATCAATGGCTAAGCAAGAAGACAGGCTCAACCTCGGACCGGTCAACTATATAATCCTCGGCGCCGCGCTGGTGCTGCTCGTTCTTGGCTACATCATCATGTCCGCCAACGAGATCCACATCTCGCCCCTGCTCCTGGCGGCGGCATACGTGGTGATCATTCCGCTCGGACTGCTCTACAAAAGCAAGCCCAGGGACTGACCTTGACCCTGCTCGCGGAGGAAACTGCCGCCAAGCTGCGGCGGTTCCAACTCCAGGCAAAAACGATCGTCGAGGGATTCCTCGTCGGCCTGCACAAGTCGCCCTACCACGGCTTCAGCGTGGAGTTCTCCGACCACAGGGAATACAACACCGGCGACCCAATCAGGAACATAGACTGGAAGATCGTCGCCAAGACCGGGCGCTATTATGTCAAACGCTTTGAGGAGGAGACCAACCTCCGCTGCTATATCCTGCTTGACCACTCCCGGTCGATGTTCTACGGCTCCGGGGAAAGCACCAAGATCGACTACGCCTGCCGCCTCGCCGCCGCACTTGCCTGGCTGATGATCGGCCAGAAGGACGCCGCCGGGATCGTCACCTTCAACGACAGGATCACGAACATGCTGCCCCCCAAGGCCTACCGCGGCTACCTCGCCCAGATCTTCCGCGTCCTGGCGGAACTGGAGCCCAAAGACTCCACAAACCTGCTGGAGAACCTCCACAAAGCCGCGGAATCCGTCCGCAAGCGCAGCCTGATCATCGTGATCTCCGACCTTCTGGACGAGCCGGAGCGCGTGCTCGAAGGCCTGAAGCACTTCCGCTCGCGCCACCACGAAGTCCTCGTCTTCCATATCACCGACCTGCAGGAGGACAACTTCCGCTTCCGGCACGAGACGGAATTCGTAGACAGCGAGACCGGTGAAAAACTGACGGTCAACCCCTGGCAGATCAGAAACGAATATCTGCTGCGCTATGGGGAGCATGTCCAGCGCCTGAAATCCGACTGCCACCAATTCCAGATCGAATACAACCCCGTGAGCACCGCCACGCCCCTGGACGACCTGCTTCTAAAATACCTCCTGATGAGGCAAAAAGGATGACGGCAATATCCCATGTGCCCCGCGCAGAGAAAACCTCAAAAACAGCCCTTTTTGGAGCTTTGAGCGAATGAGCCCCAGAGCGATACCTCCAGCCCTGATCAGAGACGCGGTGCTGGACGCCGTGGGCGAGATCTACTGCCATCCCGATGCGGGTGTCCTTGAACTGATCAAAAAATCCCGGGAGAAAGAAAGCGACCCCCTGGCGAGGGATATCCTGGACTCCATTTTGGAGAATGCCGCCATCGGGCACCGGGACCGCTTCCCGGTTTGCCAGGACACGGGCCTGCTGGTCGTGTTCGCCGAACTCGGCAACGAAGCATACGTAACCGGGGCAACCCTGCGCGAAACGATAGGGAAAGCCGCCGCCGAGGCCTGGGCAAAGCACTACCTGCGGGACTCCATCGCCACCGATCCGCTGCGCGGCAAGGCGGTTGGAGCGCACCCGGACAAAGCGGATTCAACACCTGACAGTCTGCCAGTCATCCTGCACCTGGAGCAGGTGCCCGGCAGCGATCTGCTTCTGCGCTTCGCCCTCAAAGGCGGTGGCGCGGAAAACTGCTCCGCCATGAAAATGTTCGACCCCACCGCGGACCTCTCAGAGATAGAGGATTTCGTCACGCGAACGGTCGTTTCCGCGGGAGGCAAACCCTGCCCGCCGGTGATCGTGGGCGTGGGCATCGGGGGAGATTTCGAATACTGCGCGGTCCTGGCGAAGAAGGCCTTGCTGCTGAATGCCGGACTGGAAGGCGAGGCGTTCGCATACCCCGAACTCGCGCAAAGGATTTTGGAGAGGATCAACGCCGAAGGCAAAGGCGCCCAAGGATTGGGGGGAAACACCACCGCCCTCGAAGTGCGGATCCTCGCCACGCCCTGCCACATCGCCTCGCTGCCAGTGGCGGTGAACGTGGAGTGCCATTCCCACCGAGCCACTTCGCGCCGGATATGATGTTTCACGTGAAACCCTGGTCCATAAAACCCAGGGTTCCACGAGAATCATTCTTTCCTCTGGAGACTGAGATATGAAAACCGTGACCCTGCGTTTGCCTTTGGACCGTGTCACGCGTTACCAGCTCGAGCCAGGCGACAAGGTTCTGCTCAACGGCACTATCTTCACCGCGAGGGATCAAGCTCACGCGAGATTGACCACCATGCTGGAACGGGGAGAGGCTTCCCCGATCCCGCTGAACGAGTCCGCCTTGTTTTATTGCGGGCCGGCGCCGACCCCACCGGGAATGGTCAGCGGAGCGATCGGACCCACAACTTCCGCCAGGATGGACAGATTCACCCGATTGCTGCTCCGCCATGGACTGCGGGTCATGATCGGCAAGGGCGACCGCTCCCCTGAGATTGAAGCATCAATCCGCCAGCACGAGGGCATCTACCTCGTATGCCCGGGAGGTTGCTCCGCCCTGCTCACCCAAAGCGTCGTTTCACGTGAAACATACCTTTGGCCGGAACTTGGCGCGGAAGCGGTCTATCGCCTTGCGGTGCATGACCTTCCCTGCTACGTTGCCATCGTGTGAATGACCCAGCGCAAAAGAGCTGACAGCCAACATGATGACGATGCCCGCTCCAGTCAGAGTTGCGCCAACCTCGTCGTCCCGCCCCAAGCCTTCAGGCTAATCGCGGGCAAAACAAGGCGGTGAGGTCCGGTTCAGGATCGATCCTTGTCGTCGTCCCCGGGTTTTTTGACAGCGGCGTCCGGGCGCACTGGAATCCGCACAACGATGTGGAAACCTGTCGTGAGTTTCCTGATCTCGTCACATCTCTTGCGAAACTCAGGATCGTTTTTGTAGGCTTCGGTGTTTTCGACGGAGTTTTTGCGGAGAAATTCCTTCCATTCCTCCATCGGTGTCATTTGCCTGTCAGTGGTTTTGACGTCTTTCTTGCCCATTTGTCTCCTCCAAGTGTTTTGTAGGCAGATAAGTTAATCCAAATGGATAAAATAGCAAGCACGATCTGACTTGTATTCAGGATTAACCAATCTTTGCCAAAGCATCCCTAATCCACTCATCCAGAGAGGATAGCATGCATGCTGTCCACCTGCAAAAGCCTATGCTTACCCCGGCTTAATCCAGTTTCTGTATTTTCCGGGCGCCCACCGGGATGCCACGCGTTTGGCAAGAGGGCGGCAAGCGGGAGGCAACAGGGTGGTGAGCGAAGCGGAAAAAAGAACGGCAGCGGGGGATGGCATGCCGGACGGGAAGGCTGAGAATCCACAGCCTGAAGTCGGAGATGAAGATAATTGGCTTGACAGGGAGAGAAAGCCCCGCGAAGTGTCGGACAATGGCATTTGTGCCAAATAAACCATACGCGAGGAGAACCTATGAAAGCACGTTATTTACTGCCTGTCATGATTTTGGCGCTTGTTCTGGCGTTGCTCGGCTGCAAGCAGCAGGAGGACGCGGAGCTTGCGGCGGACGCGGATTCGCTGGCGCAGGAAGTGGTGTTTGACCAAACTGACCCCGCAGGGGTGGTCACGGCATATTTCGAGGCCTGGCAAGCCGGCGACGCGGAAGGAGTCATGGCCCTCACGATGAAAGGGCTGCAGGTGAAGGAAGAGGGCAAAGAAGCCCTGCTCAAGGAATACCAGGGCAAGATGGCGGAACCCAAGCTCGCGAACCTGAAGATCATCTCCTCCAAGGTGGAGGGAGACGAAGCGACCTTTGAGTTGACCATGGAAGCCAACGGCAAGGAAGGCCCCGCCACAGCGAAGCTGAACCTGGTCGACGGCAAATGGTATGTCGAGGACTAAGGGGTTATAACCACGTAAACCAAACTATGGCAATAAGCCAAGGCTCAGGCTCCGGCCTGGGCCTTTTCGCGTTATCAGCGCCAGGGACGCGCTTCCGCGGAAGCGTCCAGCGCGAGATAAGACTCTATATATGTATGCTTTAGCGCCGCTTACTCGTCCACCGCCGTCACGTAGTAGAATTTCGCGCCGAAATAGGGTGAATCGGAGTACTGGTGCGTAGGTGTGGATCCAAGCGGCAGCCAGGGCCCATCGGGAGTCAGTGCGTGATAAACAACAAAGCCGTCGCAGGCGAAGCTGTATTCCCACTCCAGTATCACCAGTCCTTCCACGAGGTCCCAGCGGAGGGTCAGGTTGGTGACGCCGGGCAGGGGGCTGCCCCAGTCCACGCGATCGAAGGGGTCGCCGTCGAAGGCTTCGCCGGAGAAATCGCCGTAGTAGTTGGTGACGGTGAGGCGTCCGTGGTCGAGGCTCTTGCCGATGTTTGCGGAACCGCTCCAGGTATTGGCGGGGAACTCCACCCATTCGAGGTTGAGGTTCTGGTTGGTTTCGATGCGGAGGAGGGTCCCGCCGGGTTGTCCGTCGCTGAAGCGGCAGTGGCTGAAGCAGAGGTTGCTGATCACGAAAGCGTTGTCAAGCACGCGGATCCCGTTGGCGTCCATGAAGGAGAAGCGGGCATGGCTAGCGCCGATGGTCGCCCCGGGATGGACGGTGAAGCTGTAGTAGGCGGCGGGGAAGGTCAGGCAGGTGACCTGGGCGGGATATGCCTGGTTGCCTTCGATCAGCATCAGGCCTGGATTCATCACATTCACTTCGGAGCCTGCCCAGAGCGAGAGGACGGCGTTGGAGTTGACCTGCATGAATCCGGTTACGGTGACGTCGCCCGCGCAGAACAGATTGAGGTGGTTGAGGGTGAAGAAGCCGCTGTTGACGTTGAGATTGCCGTGGACGTTGAGATCGGTGTAGAGCCGCACGCTTTGGTTGGCGGAGTTTTTTTGGATGATCAGGTCGCTGGCATAGCTGGAGGTGCCGAACTCGAGACCGGAATCGAGGCTGCCGGTGAACTTAAGCCAGCCCGCGTTGGGTTGGTAGGAATTGCTGGCGGTGGCATCGAAATCGCCGCCGACCGTGAGGTAGGAGGTGTCGAAGACGCGGACGGGGTGGGCGCCGATCATCAGGGAGAGGTGGGGGAATTCCAGCCCGGCGTGAAAGAGGTCCAGCCCGCCGCGCAGGAAGATGTAATCGCCGTTATCCGGGGCGTCGCAGCGGAAGATTCCCCACTCGACGTCGAGCAGGCTGCTAACTCCGGTGTAGAATATCCCGTGGACGATCGCGGTGCCGGGTCCGGTGACCAGTTCGCCTTCGAGGAAGAGGTGTCCGTTGGTGGTGAAGGTTCCCCCGTCTCCGACGATCAATCCGCCTCCCGAATGGATGTAACTGTTTCCCAGCACGCTGCCGACTCCTTCGACGAGATTGAGGGTGTTGGGATTGAAGACGACGAGGTTTCCCGCCACGAGCAGTTGCCCTTCTTCGCCGTAGTCGCAGAGGGTCTCCGGGTCTTCCTCTGTGCCGTGGAGTTCGAGTTGGCCGAAGTATGCGGAGTTGGAATAGGCATGGATGTAGCCGCCGTAGGGATTTGTGAGCCGCTGGTTGCTGCCGTAGAGATTGACGGAGCAGCCCTCTTCGAAAGACCAGTCGCCTCCGCAGTTGATCGTGCCGGCGCTGGTGACGGCTGTCGCCCCGGAATACCAGTTCACGTCCCCGTCCACGTCCAGGGTGGCGGGCGCGTTCATCCGGAAAGTGCCTCTCAGATAGGCGTCGCCGCCCACGGCCATGTTCCAGCCGTTGAGGTCCAGGATGCCGGAGAGGAGGATCAGGTCTCCGCTCAGGTTCACGCTGCTGTTGGGATAGACGGTATTGGCTCGGCTGCCGCCTTTGTTGACCACCAGGTTGTGCAGCAGGGTGTTGGTATGGCATCTGAGCGCAACATCCTGGGGGCCATACAGTTCTATGTCCCCGCCGCTGAAGGTCAGCCAGCCGAGGGTGTCCCAGAACTTGCCGGAAGTGCGCAGGGTGCCTCCGCTGACCAGCAGGACGGTGGAATAAAGAAAGTTGCCGAACTCAATGCCATGGTCCACAAAATCCAGCACGCCGGAGGTCATTTCGATGCGCGCGTCGCCTCCATCCGCCACGCTGCAGTCCTGGAATCCGCCGTGGACGCGGATTGTTCCCCCCATGACCTGGAGTTTGCCGCAGAGGTCGATCCCCTGGGTGGCATCCTGATAGATATCGATGCTGCCTCCGGGATATGCCCACCAGGCCCCGGGGATGCGGGGTTGGGCGAGGTCCAGGGCAGCGTAGTGCCCGACCACGACGATGAGGTCGCCGGAGATCCAGGTGTGGGAAGCGCTGGTGACATCGGCGGCGGGGTTGTTGATCAGGAAGTTGCCAGAGCTCTTTTGGAGCACGAGGTGGTTGAAGTTCTCGGAGTAGACGCAATACTGGTCTGCCGTGCCGTTGAAGACGACGGTGCCCTGCTCTTCGAGGAAGGCTGCCGGGCTGAGCTGGTTCATCCAGTGTCCGCCGATGTAGAGGCTGTGGTCGTTGGCTTCGATGATGCCGTTCTGGTGGCGCAGAGTGCCTTTGAGGACCATGTCGGAGTTCAGGCTGAGGGTGCCGCTCATATAGGTCCAGACTTCGTTGAGGTATGAGTTTGTGGAGGCGAAGCTGAAGCTTTGGTTGGCTCCGTTGGGGCACTGGTATCCGGCGTTGCAGAAGATTCCGGCGCCGGTCTGGGTGTTTTGGTCGAGGAGGTCTCCCCAGATGTAGAGGTATCCGGAATAGTTGTAGATGAAGGATGAGCCGTTGCGGTTGGTGAGGCTTACCATGCGGATGCTTTCGGTGTTGGTGGCTGGGACGGTGAGGCTGTTGAGCATGGTTGCCGCCCAGGGTTTGTTGACGACCACGTTGCAGAGGAGGGTGTAGTAGCTGTGGTTGATCAGGGTGGTGGGGGCGGTTCCCCTGAACTCCAGGGTTCCGGTGGAGTTTGAGAACTGGGAGTTAGCCTCCATGGTCATGTTTCCGGAGCAGTAGAAGGCTCCGTAGGAGGAGATGATGCCCTGGGAACCGGATTTCCAGGTGACATCCTGCGCCACATATACCGCGGAGGGGGCAAGGCTGATGGTGATGTAGCCGTAGACGACAAGGCTGCCGGTGACATTGAGGATGTTGGAATAGACGTGGACATTGGTGCCGGAGTTGATCGTCAGGTTGCGGCAGTATGCTTGCGAGGACTCCACGCGGGGGTAGTATCCGGTCGCGGTGGTGGCGATCGTGACGTCTGTGCCGGTGCCGGGCACGCCGACGGGGCTCCAGTTGCTGGCGTTGTGCCAGCTTTCGCTGACCGCTCCGGTCCAGTTTGCGGCGGTAAGGGGGATGAGCAAAGCAAGAAACAAGGCGGTGGATAGAATTGCTTTCATGTTACCTCCAAATAAGTGGTGGGTTGCCTTGGCGCGGGTACTGACAGAGTTTTGGGAAGGACGGGGAGAGATAGTTGGGGCGCATTTGCTTTCAGGCGGGGTAGTTGCATAATCCGCGGAGTCCGATGGATGCTAAGCTTGCTGCTTCGACGATGATCCATGGCTTGCTCCTCAAGGCATAGGCCGGTGTGAAACGACTGCGATGCAGAACTTTCAAGCGTTCCAGATTACTTGTCTCTCATAAACGCGCATGGCAAAGATGTCAAGAAAAATCAGCAGGCAGATGGCACTCCTGGAGGATACAGGGCGCAAAAAAAAGCCGCCAGCCATCCGGCAGCGGCGAATTTTGGGGAAAATACTTGTTTAGGCTTCGGCTTGCGCCTGTTTGAAAGCGCGGAATCTCTCCCGCAGGGCGGGATCGCTTTGGCCGAGGATCTGGATCGCCAGCAGGGCGGCGTTTTTGGCTCCGCCGACCGCCATGGAGGCGACAGGGACTCCGGGAGGCATCTGCGCGATGGACAGCAGGGCGTCCAACCCGCCCAATCCCCCGCTGGACAAGGGGATGCCGATCACGGGCAGGACAGTGTGGGATGCCACGACTCCGGGGAGGTGGGCAGCCATCCCCGCTGCTGCCACGATAACTTTGACGCCTTCGCTTTCCGCTTCTCTGGCTAGCTTCGCGGTGCGCTCGGGGGCTCGATGGGCGGAGGAAACGTGGAAATCGTACTCCACTCCGAACTCCTCAAAGATCTGTTTCAGCGGTTCGCAGGAGGCAAGATCGCTCTTGCTGCCGAGGATGACTCTGACCAGCGGCATGCGGTTCAGCCCTTGTTATCCGGCAAAACGGTGAGCAGCTTGTGGATCTCTTCGCCCGAGGTGGCGGTCGTGAAGGCCGCGAGGATGTCGGGATTCATGATCAGTTTTGAGATATAGGACAGGCTGAAGAGATGCTGTTTGTCGTTGTGCAGGAGGAGCATGAAGAAGATGTTGACCGGCTTGCTGTCCGGAGCGTCGAAATCAACGCCTTCGCTGGCGCGTCCGAAAAGGATGCTGGGGGTTTTGATCTTGGAGGGATGCAGGTGGCGGGGATGCAGCAGGGCGACTCCGTGCCCGATGGCGGTGGAGATAAGTTCCTCGCGGGCGACGACCACTTCATAGAGCCAGCGGGCGTCGCGGACGAGCTTGAGGTCCTTCGCGCGTTCGCTGAGGATGCGGATGGCATCGTATTTGTTTTCCGCGCTGAAGTCCAGGAAGATGTTTTCCGGCCGCATATACTCCTCAAAGTGGCAGATCACGCGGCGCAGCGCCAGCAACTGCTCATCGCGTTCGTTGAGGTTTTCCAGCCATTCGTTGAGCGAATCCTCGTCGATCTTGACGTTCTTGCCGACGAGTTTGGTTTCGAAGGTTTCGCTGTTGATCATTTCCTGTATGACGCGTTCGGAGACCTTCAGCTTCTTTGCTGCTTCTGCTTTGGACAGATATTTCTTAGCCATTCATAACCTCCCTTGGTTATGTGTGTCTGAGTGTGTTTGTTAAAGGCGCAAGCTTTTATCTTGACAAAGATAGAGAATTTTTTGAGGTTGGAATAATGGTCAAGAAATTTGTTTGCCTCGGACTGCTCTTAGCGGTGCTGTCAGGCTGCTCATATTCCGTATATTCAAATGCTTACCCGCATCTGAAAAAAATTGCTGTGCGCGCTTTTGAGAACCGCTCGACCGAGTTCGATCTCGGCGACAGGGTACTGAACGGACTCACCAGCCAGTTCCAGAGCGACGGCAGGCTCAAACTTGTCACCCAGCAGCCCGACTGCTCGCTGGAAGGCGTCATCCAAAGCCTGGACGAGACGATCTACAGCTACGACAGCGGCAACAACGTCCAGGATTACATGCTGCGCCTGAGTTGCAGCGTAACTTTCACCGATCTGGTCAACAACGATGTCATCTATGAAAACAAGAGCCTGACCCTGAGCGAGCCCTATGCCGTCTCGGAGGCCAGCACCGCCCGCTCCAGAAGCAAGGAGGAAGCCCTTGACGAGCTCGTCTCGCATCTCTTCAAAACCATCATCCAAAACAGTCTCGAAACCTGGTGAAGGCATCCGCCTGAACCGCTTTCTGGCGGAGTGCGGGGTATGTTCCCGGCGAGAAGCCGACAGGCACATCGCCGAAGGCTCGGTGAAGGTCAACGGCGAGGTCTGCGCGGACCTGAGCACCCGCATCCTGCCCGGACGGGACAGGGTCGAGTTCCAGGGCAAAGAGTTGAACAGGGCGGAGGAAAGGATCTATCTGATGCTCAACAAGCCCCGCGGCTATGTGGTGACCAGGTCCGACGAATTCTCCCGCCAGACGATCTACGACCTGATCCCCGCGGGAGCCTCCCAGCTTCGCTATGCCGGCAGGCTGGACAAGAACTCCGAAGGCTTGCTCCTGCTCACAAACGACGGCGAACTCATCAACCGCCTCACGCATCCCGCCCGCAAGGTCGAAAAGGTCTACCGCGTGCAGGTCAACCGACGTTTGAGCAAGGCTGAACTTGACTCCCTGCGCGGCGGAGTGCGCATCGAAGGCGGGATGACCCACAGCGCCGGAGTGTTCGTGAAAACCACTTCGGAAGCCGGAATGACGCTCAAGATGGTCATCACGGAAGGCAGAAAGCGCCAGATACGCCAGATGGTGGAAGCCGTGGGCGCCAAGGTCGTCTCCCTCAAACGCCTGCAATTCGGCACCCTGATGCTCAAGGACCTCCCCGCCGGGCGCTGGCGTCCCCTCACCCCCGGCGAAATCCGCGGCCTCAAACAACTCACGGAGAAACCTTCCTCATGAACATCGCCCTCATCGGACTGCCCAAAAGCGGCAAGACAACCATCTTCAACGCCCTCACAGGTTCTTCCGCGAGCACGGACAAATACGCCCCGCCCGCCACAGCTGCGAACATCGGCGTCGTCCAGGTCCTGGATGAGCGCGTCACCAGGCTTTCAGACCTCTACCATCCCAAGAAAACCATCTACGCCCACATAGAATACCGCGACTACCCCGGGATTTTCTCCGCCCACGCTGAGAACCCCGACAACGCCCTCTTTTCGGACATCAAAGCCAACGAAGGCTTTGTCCTGGTCCTGCGTGCCTTTGCCGATGAAGAACTGGACGGGCTCTATGCCGCCGGCGAGCCTCTGAGCCAGCTTGCCGCCTTTGAGGACGAGATGATCCTGGCGGACCTCATCGTCGCCGAGAAGCGTCTGGAAAAGATCGAACTTGGCTACAAGCGCGGCGTCAAGACCCCCGCCCTCCAGTTTGAGGAAAAGATCCTCCACGCAGTCTGCGAAAGGCTCCAGAGCGGCCAGACCCTGCGCGGCATGGAATTGCATCCCGAGGAGGAGAAAGCCCTCCGCGGCTTCCGCTTCTTCAGCCAGAAACCCCTCATCGTGCTTCTGAACTGCGCCGAGGACGACTATCACGGCCTGGACGGGCTGAAAGCGGAGATCGAAGCCAAAGGCTATGCCGCGGAGGTCATCGCCGGCCGCTTTGAGGAAGAACTCTCCAAGCTCGATCCCGACGAGGCGGCAGCCTTCATGGAGGACATGGGCATCCCCGAAAGCGCCCGCGACCGCTTCACCCATCTCTGCTACCGGATGCTCGGCTACATCAGCTTTTTCACCGTCGGCGAAGACGAAGTGCGCGCCTGGACCATCGAGCAGGGAGACAACGCCGTCACCGCTGCCGGAAAGATACATTCGGACCTCGCCCGCGGTTTCATCCGCGCCGAGACCTTCCAATACTCCGACCTGCTTGCCCACGGATCGGAAAAAGCCCTGCGCGAAAAGGGCCTCTTCCGCCTCGAAGGCAAAGACTATATCGTGCGCGACGGCGACATCATCTCCGTTCGCTTCAGCGTGTAGCGGGACCCATGGCCACCACCAAAACAACCCGCAGATCCTCCGGCAGTCGGAAGCGCAAAGCCGCCAAGCCCCTGACCGTCTGGAAGAAGCGCCTCATCGCCGGGCTGCTAGTCCTCTTCAGCCTGCTCGTGATCTTTGCCTTGCTCAAGGGCCAAAACTCCCTCCTGGAGGACATGCGAATCCTGGGCGAAAACGACGCGTTCCTGAGCAATTTCTTCAGCGGCAGCACCGGCGTCAGCAACCTCATGGGAGTCTTCGGAGCCGTCTTCGGCTTTGTCTTCGTCTATCTTTTCGGCTATGTCCTCTCCCTGGTCGGAGCCGCGCTCTTCGGGCTCGTCTCGCTGCAGTATTTCCTCGATCCCCGCGCCCCCCGCAGCCGCCGCAAGGGCTATCTGCTGATCATCGTCGTCTTTTTGCTCCAGATTTTGCTGACCAGCCGCCAGGCCCTTTGGGAGCACAGCGTCATCCCCCTGGCCTGCTGGAAAGCGCTATCCGCCGTGTTCAGCGTGTTCGGGGCCACCTTGCTTCTCTGGGTGGGCATGGCCCTGACCCTCGTGCTGATCTTCGAATGGCAGCGCATCAAGCGCTGGGCGCTCGCCCTCTGGGAGGACTTCCGCCTCAAGCGCGAGCAGCGCCAGTCCCAGCCCCCCAAAGCCAAGCCGACCATCAACGCCGACACTCCGGTCCCGGTGACCGCGCCGGTGATCCAAAACCATGCCCAAAGCGACATCCCCTATCCCGATGACCCCGGTCCGGTTTCCAACGGCAGAAAGCCCTCCACCGCCCGCGCCGACAAGCCCTCACCTCCTCCCCGCGATGACGACGGGGACGACGACCGAGAGTATGTCATCCCCTCCATCGACGACTTTCTGGAGAGCCCCGTCAAACTCTCCGACCGCGACCGCAAGGAAATCGAAAACCAGATCATCGGCACCAGCCAGATCCTCAAGGGCAAACTCTCCGAGTTCGGCATCGAAGCGGAAGTCCGCAACGTCAACATCGGCCCCATCATCACCCAATACGAACTCGAGCCTGCCAGGGGGGTCAAGGTCAACAAGTTCACCTCCCTCGCCGACGACCTCGCCCTCGCGATCAAGGCAAAGTCCATCCGCGTGCAGGCTCCCATCCCCGGACGCGGCCTGATCGGCATCGAGATCCCCAACCTCACCCGCGACATGATCTATCTGCGCGACCTCCTCCTCTGCGAGGAAATGCGCGCCACTCCTTCCAAACTGGCTTTCGGGCTCGGCAAAGACATCGCCGGGCGCCCCGTCGTCACCGACCTCGCCAAGATGCCCCATCTCCTCATCGCGGGCGCCACCGGCAGCGGTAAAAGCGTCTGCATCAACACGATAATCATGAGCCTGATCCTGCGCACCACCCCCGACGACCTCCGCCTCATCCTCATCGATCCCAAGCGCGTCGAACTGGCTGGCTACGGCGAACTCCCCCACCTCATCGGCAACGTCGTGACCGAGCCGGACACCGCCCTAGAAAACATGTATTGGGCGGTCAAGGAGATGGAACGCCGCTACGAACTCCTGCAGGAAGCCCGCGTGCGCGACATCTCCGGCTACAACGAGCGCGCGGAGAATGATCCCGAACTCGACAAACTGCCCTACATCGTGATCATCGTGGACGAATTTGCCGACCTCATCCTCACCAGTGGCAAGGACATCGAACTGCCCATCACCCGCCTCGCCCAAATGGCGCGCGCCGTCGGCATCCACCTCATCCTCGCCACCCAGCGTCCCTCCATCAAGGTCATCACCGGCATCATCAAGGCGAACTTCAGCGCCCGCATCGCTTTCCAGGTCTCCTCCCGGGTGGATTCGAGGGTCATTCTCGACCAGATCGGGGCGGAACGCCTCCTCGGCAGCGGCGACATGCTGTTCCTGCCGCCCGGCAAAGCCCTGCCGGAACGCATTCACGGCGCTTTCGTCAGCGATCACGAGATCGCTCGCGTATGCGACTTCCTCGCCATGCAACCCAAACCCAGGCAAGATTTTAGCATCGTTGCGGATGACACCTCCGTGGACGGCGAGTTCGACTACGACGACGACCTTTTCCCGGAAGCCGCGCGCGTCGTGGTGAGCGCCAACACCGCCTCCGTTTCCATGTTGCAGCGGCATTTCCGCATCGGCTACGCCCGGGCGGGACGGCTCATCGACCTCCTCGAGCGGGCAAGGATCATCGGACCCCACCTCGGCTCCAAATCCCGCGATGTGATTGCCACCACCGACGAACTCGAGCGCCGCGGCATTGTCCGCGGAGAATGATTTGTTGCAGATCTGCAAGGCCAAACTGAACAACTGTGGCATAGACTTCAGTCTGTTGGGTGTCCGGACTTCAGTCCAGGATACAAGCCCAGCCTATCAACCAGCCAGGGGGCTTTAAAGCATTTATGGACTCCGCAGTTCGTTTGCCGCAAGTGACAGTGCCATGAATCCATCTGTGCAAACCAGAAGAAGATTGCCTCACATTTATCAGCAGGATCAGCCGATCTTTCTGACTTGGCGACTGCGCTTCTCCCTTCCGCACGACACCCTCGTTCGCCTCGCTCAATTGAAGAAAGAATATGATGAGCAAGTCTCCAAACTCAGTGGCGAATATCGAAAAATGCAATCCTATCTCAATCACAAACGCCTTTTCGGCTGGCTGGACGAGCAGTTTGGCCGGATTGACGCTCCAATACTGAGACTTGATACCAAACCCTTGGCAAATATTATCAGCGACATTCTCATGCGCGACCACGAAAAGCTATATATGCTCTGCGCATACTGCGTTATGCCCAACCATGTACATGTCCTCTTCACGCCCTTTGCAGAACAATCTGACATCTCGGTATCCGCATCTGGTATCATCAAAACCTGGAAAGGAGCCAGTTCCCGTTTGATCAACCAGTCTTTAGGAAGAACTGGATCGCTCTGGGAAACAGAGTGTTATGACCACTACGCCCGCAGCGAGGAAGAAAAGAATAGAATAATTCAATATATCATTGACAATCCTGCCAAAGCCGGATTAGTGAATTCTTGGTCCGATTGGCCATATACCTGGCTGGAGCCAAAAACTTATGGCTATCTCAATGCGCGGCCTCAAACAGGATAATGGTCCGGGAAATTACCTCTGCCCTGTGTCCGGGAATGAATTCAGGACACCCAACAGGCTGAAGCCTATGCCACGAAAACGAAGCGGTCTGTCCGCGGGGAATGATATATTGCAGTTTTCACGCCCGCCTGCTGTATTGATATTGCCAGACACCATTTTTACGCCCAAGCCGGCGTTTTTCCTGGCTGCCTGATCTGCCGGCATCCTCGCTCTAACAACGCGCTGGACAACCGGGAGGATACCGGGAAGCAACCCGGAGCGCATCCCGTCTGGAACAGGACCGAAAGCGCAAATGACTGATAAGCAAAAACATAAAAAATAGAAAACAAGGACCGAACGATGAACAGGAGACTCGCGATCATCGCGGCGCTGCTGCTGGCGGCAACCCTCTCCGCGGCAACGAGCACCGCAACCCTCTACTCAAGGCTGCAGTCCGCCTACAACAGCCTCAGCAGCTTCCAGGCGGCGGTCTCGCAGGACAACTATTATCCCCAGTTGAAAAAGACCGTCACCTACACCGGGAACATCTATTTCACCTCCGGGCGCATGCTGATGCACTTCACCAAGCCGGGAATCCAGCGGCTGCTCATCCAGAACGGCGTGGTCGAACTTTACGACGCCTCCTCCCAGACCGTTTTCAAGTCCCCGATGGAGCCCCAGTTCGGCAAGATGAATCCCGTGGAGATCCTCGAAGCGTATTGGACAAAGTCAACTGTGAGCGTCACTTCCGAGGACAAGACGAACGCCTCGGTCAAACTGGTGCCAAAGAGCGACGACCTCGTCAGTTCGCTCTCCGCGACCATGAACAAGAGCAGCGGGATCGTGAGCAAACTGAGCTACACTGACACCAGCGGAAACACAGTCACCTACAGCTTTTCAGGCATCAAACTCAACGCCGGGATCGCCTCCTCCGTGTGGTCCTACAAATATCCCTCCGGCACGCAAGTGATCGAGCAGTAGAAGGAGGGCGAAGATGATAGCGCTGATCATGGCCGGTGGTTCCGGCACCAGATTTTGGCCCGCCAGCCGCGCGGGATATCCCAAGCAGTTTCTCCGCATCGCCGGAGACAAATCCATGCTGCGGTTGACTTTCGACCGCCTGACGCCGCTCGTTTCCCCGCAGCGGATCTATGTCGTCACCGCCGGTTCGCAGGCTGAACTCGTCCGCGAGCATCTGCCGGAACTGCCCGCCGGAAACATCCTCAGCGAGCCGTTCGGGATGAACACCGCCCCCTGCATAGCGTTGGGAATCGCTTGCCTGGAAAAGAAATACGCTCCCGAAGAAGCGATGGTTGTGCTGCCCGCCGACCATGTCATCCAGGACGTTCCGGCGTTTCTGGGCAGTCTGGGCAAAGCGGAAAAAGTGGCGCAATCGGGGGCGCTGGTCACCTTCGGGATCGTGCCGGAGTATCCCGCCGTCGGGTATGGCTATATCGAAGCGGGGGAAGAAGTTGAGCCGGGCGTGCGGCACGTGGCGCGGTTCAAGGAAAAGCCGGATGTGGCGACCGCGACGCAGTTCCTTCGCGAAGGCAACTTCTTGTGGAACAGCGGAATGTTTTGCTGGACGCTGAAAGCGATCAGTTCCGCCTTCGGGGAGTTTTTGCCGGAAGCGCTGAGCCATGCCCGGGAAGTCGCGGAACTTTGGGAGAAAGGCGCTTCGGAGAGCGAAGTGGCGGAAGTTTACGGCAAAATGCCAAAGGTCCCGATAGATATCGGCATCATGGAGCCGGCGGCGAAGCGCGTGGTGATCCCGGTCAGCTACGGCTGGTCGGATGTGGGTTCCTGGAAGGCGTTGGCGGACATCTCGGGGGCGGACGGCGACCTGAACACTTTCCAGAGCCCGGGATTTGCCCTTGACTCGAAAGATAATTATATTTACAGCAATAAGTTCGTTGCCCTGATCGGAGTCGAAAACCTCTGCCTCGTGGAAACTGAGGACGCCATCCTCGTGACCACCAAAACGCAGAGCGAAGCGGTGAAGAACGTGGTCGAACATCTGAAGCAACATCATAAGGACGAACTGCTATGAAAAAAATGATTCTGATCCTGATTCTGGCTGCCGCGGCGCTGTCTGCCTCGGCGGTGTTCACGGATGAGATGGAGATCTCCGGTTATCGCGGGGAGATCGAGATTCGCGACGGCAAGCCGTGGCTCAAAGAGCTTTGGGGCGATGAGATGCGCTTGCTGCTTGGGCCCCAGGCGCTTCTCGATTCTCTGGGGCTGGCCCTCGCCGACGGGGACTCAGTGAGCGTGGAAGGGTTCCGCGAAAAGGACCTTTTCCTGGTCGGGAAGCTGTGGCTGGACGGAGGGGAGTTTTCGCTCTACTGGCTGCGCTATCTGGATTGGGGCGATCTCACGACCGGCGTGCAGGCAAGCTATCAGGTCAATCCGCAGCAATGCATCGGCTGCAAGCTTTGTGTCATCAACTGCCCGATGGGGGCGATAACGATGATCAAGGGCAAGGCGCACATCGACTTGGAGAAGTGCACCGAGTGCGGCATCTGCATTGACGGGCACAACAAGTTCAAAGGCTGCCCCACCGGGGCGATCAGCCCCAAATAGCAGTCCGGCAAAAAATTGATGAGAAACGGGATCATCTATCTGAGGGCGGTGCTCTCCATGCTCTTCTGGTCGCTGACCTTCGTCTGGTACAAGGTCGTGCAGGAGCATTACCGTCCCTATGAGGTGGTCTTTTTGAGGCTCTTGCTGGCCTCTGCGCTGATCTTCGGGTTCATTTTCCTGTTCCGCAAGCGCGAAAAAGTGGAACGCAAGGACCTGCTTCATCTGATGCTTGTCGCGCTGTTTGAACCGTTTCTCTACTTTGTCGGCGAGGCGAACGGGATGATTTACGTGTCCCCCACGCTGGGGTCGCTGATTATCTCCACCATTCCCCTGGTGACCGCGCTGGGCGCGTGGGCGATCCTCAAGGAAAAGGTCAGTCCGCTGCTCATCGTCGGCTTGCTGGTCTCCTTTTCGGGAGTCGCGCTGCTCAGCCTGGCGGAACCGGACATTTCCGGCACGCTCAAGGGAGTTCTGCTGCTGCTGCTGGCTGTCTTCGCGGGGATGTTCTACGGCATCACCGTGCGCCGCCTGACGCTCAAATACCGCTCTCTGACGATCGTCGCCTGGCAGTGCCTGTTTGGGATGATCTATATGCTGCCGCTGTTCCTGGTCTTTGACTGGGGGCATTTCAGCACCATGCAACACAACGCCACGGGGCTGCTGACCATCGTCCAGATGTCAGTGTTTGCCTCCATGGGGGCGTTTTTGCTATATACCGGCGTGATCCGGGAACTGGGAGTCATCCGTTCGAACATCTTTACCAATCTGATTCCGGTCTTTACCGTGTTCCTAGCATTCTTCATGCGCGGCGATCCTCTCACTGCCAGCGTTCTGGGGGGAGTCGGACTGACCATCCTGGGACTGCTGATCGGCCAGTATTCCGATCTCCGCAAACTGAGCAAACGCGCTTTCGGGCAATTTCCCCCGCCAACTGGAATATAACATGCAAGTTTTATTCAACTATCAAATAAATTCCCTGTGGAGGTATTAAATGCGCCTTTCATGTAAGACGCTGCCCCTGCTGATGTTACTTAGTATTCTGGCGCTTGCGCTGTCCGCCCAGAGCGCCAAATTCAGCATAAGCCCGTCCCAGGTCAAACCCGGCGACAAGGGCATCCTCAAAGCCACGCTCGTCATCCCGGACGGATGGAAGCAAACCTACGACCCCAGCACCGGGCAGAACGAGTATTTCTTCGTCAGCATCGCCGAACCGGCGCCCAAGGGACTGAGTTTCGGACCCGTTCAGTATCCCAAGTCCAACGAAACCGACGAACTTGGAGCATACATCTTCCACGGCAGCGTGACGCTCACGCGGTCCTTCACAGTCAAAGCCGACGCCAAGCCCGGAAAGCTGAACCTCCCCCTGGAATTGACCTATGGCCTCTGCAACGACCAGGGCTGCCAGCCTCCGGACATCCTTGAGGGCAAAGCCAGCCTTGAGATACTGCCCGCAGATGCCGCAGCAGGAGATGCCGAAGCAACCCCGGAAGAACCCGCGGACACCCTTTCCGCCACCCCCGCGACCGCCCAGGCAGAGACTTCAGGGACCCCGGAATCCGCTCCCGCGGACGTCCCCCGCAGCGTCTGGAACATCATCTACTACATGCTGCTGGCGGTTCTCGGAGGCATCGTGCTCAACTTCACCCCCTGCGTGCTGCCGATATTGCCCATCCGCGCGATGAGCATGGTCAACCAGGCGCAGAAGGATGTGACCAAGGTCCTCCTCCACAGCCTCGTCTACACGCTCGGAGTGCTGATCTCCTTCGGCATCATCGCCGCGATCATCGTCATCGCCCGTGTCTCCGGAGTGAACCTGACCTACGGCTTCCTCAACCAGTATCTGGGCTACCACCTGTTCATGCTGAGCATGCTTTTCCTGTTCGGACTCTCGCTGATGGGCGTCTTTGAGCTGACCATCCCCGGGATGAACGCCGCCAGCGGACTGACTGCCCGCAAAGGCTATGCCGGATCGTTCTTCGGAGGCATCTTCGCCTTCCTGATGGGATTCGCCTGCATGGGACCCTTCATGGGCCCCGCGCTGGAGGTTGCGGTCCGCCTCTCGTCCCCGCTGCTGATCCTCTTCTTCTTGTTGATCGGCTTTGGATTTGCCCTCCCCTTCGTCATCATCAGCCTCTTCCCCAAAGCGCTGAAATACATCCCCAAGCCCGGCGAGTGGATGAACATCTTCAAAGAGGTCATGGGCTTCCTGCTGATGCTGCTTGTCTGGAAATACCTCTCCAACATCTGGGGCGTCACCAAGAGCGGCTCATACCTCCTCCAGGTCGCCCACTACATCGTTTTCCTCGGCTTCGGAGCCTGGCTCTACGGACGCTTTGTGCGCGTGGAAAAACCCAAATGGATGCAGTTCCTCTTCAGCATCGTCGCCGTGGGAGTGATCGCCTGGTCCGCCTGGAACTATCTGCCCTTCAAGGATAAAGAGCCGGAACAGGAACTCTCCGCGGAGCAGTTGTCCGGACTCCGCCCCGCCGAGTATCCCGGCTGGTACGTCTTCAGCGAAGCCACCCTGGACAGCCTGCTCGCCCAAGGCAAACCCGTCTTCGTGGACATCGGCGCGACCTGGTGCTCCAACTGCAAGACCAACATGAAGAAAGTCCTCAGCCAGGACGACATCAAGGCCGCCTTCGCCGACAAGGGCGTGACCCTGCTCTACGGCGATTTCAGCAATCAAGACCCCGCCCTCAACAAATGGATCGAGGGCAAAGGCGGTGCCGGAGTGCCCTTCAACCTGCTTTTCATCCCCGGCAGGGACCCGGTCAGAATGGCTCCCCTCTTCAGCAAAAAGGATATCTTCGACGCCCTGGCTTTGATCCCCGCCCCGGAGGCCAAATGAAGTTCCGCTTTCTGCTTTTGCCCCTGCTGGCGCTGATCCTTCTCGGCGCCGGATGCGACCGCTTCAAGCACGAGTTCGAGCCCCCCACAGAGGTCGATCTCGCCGCGGAACTCTTTGATCCGCTGCAGGTTGCCTTCGATTCCCTCTCCGGGCAGTCCGTCGAAGCCGTCATGGACTACTTCGCCGAGGACTACCTCAATTTCGGCGCCACCAAAGCCGACCGGCGCGCCTGGCTGGAAGGCATCTACGGCGTGCATCCGACTGCCGCCGCGACGGTTACGCTCTTGGATTCGCAAGTCTCCTCGGACTCCACCGCCATCGCCAACTGGAAACTGCGCATCGTCTCGGAAGACAGCCGCGCCGTCCTCGCGGACAGCACCTTCAGCGGCGAACGCCTGATCAAGCGGAACGAGCGCTGGCTGCTCAAGGGAAACCAGCTTTCCTGCCAGATCGTGACCCCGCCCCAGCATGTCATCATCGATTATTTCACCTTCCTGACCTGCCCCAACTGCCCCGTGGTGGAGACGAAGCTCGAAGAACTCAAAACCCTGTATCCCAACCAATTGAGCTATCTGGAACACCATTTCAACGACCAACTCGCCATCCCCGACAACGGAACGCAGGACTACTACGGCGTGTTCAGCGCGCCTGCCTCCGTGGTCCAGGGCAAGTATAAACTGCTGGGCAACTCGACCGAGGTCCTTGACTCATATCTGCCTCTGGTGCAACAGCTTGTCGCCGAGGACAGCGCCTTCCGCTTCGCCAATCCCATCATCGGCGTGGACGGGCAGACCATCTCCGGCTCCATCATCATCAACGACCTCAGCGAAGGCCTCGACTACGCCGGACTCGCCCTCAAGGTCGTCCTCATCGAGCGCCTCTCGGACTACACCAACGCCGACGGGCACCAGGTGCGCAACGTAGTCCGCGCCCTCCAACGCGTAAATATCAGCGAGGCAGACCTTTCCCAGCCCGTGCTCTTCACCCTGAACTCCACCGTCCCGATCCCGGATGACGCCTCGCTGGTCATCTACACCCAAACCCTGCCGGACACTTTCGAAAACAACGCCACCATCCACGGCGGCATCGAAATCCCTCTGGACAGAAACGTTATCCGCTTTAATTAGAATAAGATGGACACCAGCAAGAGCCCATCGAGATCCCGCCGGAATCCCGGAACGGACTCCAGCCGCGCCGCTGCCGGCCTTCCTTCAGGCTGCCTCGCTTCGCAGACGCCTCCGGGTGTCAACGCGGTTGATGAACTGGAGGCAACCGTGAGGCAACCGGGTGGAGACCGGTCCAGGACCAAGGCTGTGGAAAGCAGGATATCGGATTTGGGGCTGCTGGGCGCGGGTGTCTGCCGCAGATAGATAATGAATTGTATGATAATATGATAAGCATAATGGAGTGAACGACATGAGAAAATGCATGCTGCTGCTCATCCTCGCTTTGCTGGCAGTCGCGGCGGTCGCGGAGCCGATGCCGGATTTCCGCCTGCCCAACGAAAAGGACAAGACGGTCGCGCTCGAGGACCTGCTGGGCAAAGGCCCGCTGCTGGTCGATTTCTGGGCGGACTACTGCCAGCCCTGCAAACTCGGGATGGTCAAATTGGACGAACTGGCGCAAAAATACGACTCGCTGACCGTCGTGCTGGTCTCCGTGGACGCCCCCAAGATGCAGGCCAAGGCGAAGAACTATATCAAATCCAAAAACTACGATTTCGTAACGCTTTACGACCCCAGCAAGACGCTGGCGAACAAACTCGGCGTGACCAATCCGCCCCACACCTTCATCGTGGATAATGCCGGCGAGATCGTCTGGTCCCACCTCGGGTTCGAATCCGGCGTAGAGCGTGAGTATGAGGCGCAGATCCGCCAGTTGCTGGGGCTTGCGCCCCTTGAGGCAGCCGATGAGGAAGAAGCGGGGTGCGGCGAGTGAACAAAAGCATCCTCATCCTTCTGTCTTTTATGGCGGTTATGGCCCTGGGAACCGTCTCTCTGGGCGCCCAGAACACGCCGGTGGTCAATGGCCTCAACGAGGCGAAATTCATCTACCGGACCTCTGCGGACAGCCTGCACGCCTATTTTCAGGACAGTTTCGGCTTCTCCCTGGGCTACAAGAACTTCAGCTTCGGTATGAAGTTCAGCGCGGAACTGCCGAAATACAGCACCAATCAGAGCGAACTGCTGGACGAACTGGACGCCGGCCGGCTCAGCCTGGCATGGAAAGACCTCTACGTCGGCTATGCCAAAGGGGCTTATTCCATCCTGGGCGGCACCACGGAAGAGGGATTCGGCAACGGCATCGCCTTCCGCAGCTTTGAGGATCACGAGTTCGATCTGGACCACCGCCTGACGGCATTTAAGTTCAACTATGACGAGGAGTTGCGGGTCAAGGCGATCTATGGCGGGCTGGACAGTCCGCTGGACGAAAAGAAGCTTGATCTGGCGTATGGCGTGGACGCGGAGTATCCCTTTTTCGATTGGCTCAGCCTCGGGGGCAGCGCGGTTGCCATGCGCAACCTGACCAGTTTCGGAACCTATTCCGAGAATGACGTTTACGCCGGCAGGGCAAAGCTGATCTTCGACCTCTTCGAGGTTTCCGGCGAGTATGCCCAGCGCGACCTCTATCACCGCGGCGGCGGGCTTCCCGCGCTTGACGGCGACGCGACATACGCCACGGCGAGCCTTTCCCTGTCGCCGGTACAGTTTGGCGGAGCGTATAAGAACTATGACAACTTCCAGTTCCGGCTGCAGGACATGCCCGTCGCAAACCACCACAGCGAGACGCTTTCGGACGATCAGGCAACCGGCGTGGACGAGGAAGGGTTCCAGGCATGGGCGAACTGGTCGCTCACCGACGGCCTGAGCCTGGCGCTGGACTATGCGGAAGCGTGGAACTCCACAAAAGAGAAGAAGATGAACGATGCCTTCGCTGGTCTGGAATGGACCGCGGGCGAGGTCATCAGCAGCCTTTCCTGGTCGCAGGTCGAGAAGCTTGACGACGCGGCAAGCCGCTGGCAGAAAGAAAGTTATCCGGAGTTGAGGGTGAGTTTTCCGGCTGCCGGGATGAGTTGGGTGGTCTCCAGCGAGTTCAAGATCGTGGAAAAGCAGCTTTTTGCCGATCTCAAGACGCATTACGAACCTAAGCTGCAAGCTGACCTTGCCTGGGACAAGCTGTCGCTGTCTCTGGGCGGAGGAAGCTGGTGGGAAGGCTTTGGCGACCTCATGGGCAGCCGCTATTGGGCGAACATGGAGGTCAAATACCCCATTCTGGAAGGCAGCGACATCGTGCTTTTCGCGGGCAAGGAACCGGGCGGAAAGGTTTGCCGCAACGGTGTTTGCCGCTATGTCGCGCCGTTCTCCGGCCTGAGGGTCGAACTTAGCACGAGATTTTAAGAGGAGTTGATGATGAAAAACGTCCTGATAATGATATTAATGCTTGCCGCGGTTGCGCTTGCGGCAAATCCCCCCTACTGGCCGGTGACGACCATCGCGGAAAGCGGGGTCGTGCAGGGCAACGCCCAGTGCGATTTCTCGATGCTGGGCATCAACACCGTTCTGGATGCCACCAACCGGAGCGAATTCATCGCCGCGAGGCTCTACCATCAGTCCGGAGCGCTCTCAACGCCCAGCGTGGACCAGCGCTTTATGGACTATGGGATCGTCGAAGTCCCGACCGTCTACTTCAATGGGGTCTTTGGGATAACTGGTCCCGCGACGGCATTCTCCTACCAGGAGGTCGTGGATAATCTCCGCTTCGACGCTTCGCCGCTCCGCATCAACATCGACAACTGGTCCTACGAGTCGGCGACCGTCTCCGGAACGGTCACCATGTATGACCCGGAGATGAGCATAACGAACTATAACCTGACCTTCATCCTCGTCGAGGACAACGTCGGCGCGGCGACGCACGTGGCGCGCCAGGTGGCTTCGCAGAGCATCTCCCTGACAGGAGCGGGCAGTTCACAAAGTTTCAGCAAGACCTTTACCGTCGAACCAGAATGGAGCGATAGCAACCTTTGGGCGATCGTGCTGGTCCAGAACGGCATGCAGCATATCCTGCAAAGCGCTTCCACCCAGGCCAGGCCAACCTATTTGATGCGCAGCGCTATGGACTGGGACAACCATGACCTGGTGTCCGATCCGAACTCAACATTGCTTTCCAATCCGCTTTGGTTCTACAACCTCGGCGCCATGGACAGCGTCACCCTGCAGATTGTGGTCGATGAAGCACCGACGGATTGGTTCTTCAACTACTGCGACGAAGACAACAACTGCTACCCGGGATCCAGTGCCCTGCCGCTCACTTTCGCGCCGGGAGACACCCGTGCCTTTCATCTCAACGTCTCTGTCGGCTCCACAGGCATCGCGAGGTTCCACTATCTGATGCAATCGGCAAATCTGGGGCAGTTCGTGGTGCCATTCACCCTCCGCACCAGCGACTACGTATCCAGCGACGACGCGGTCCTGCCTCCCGCCCTGAGGCTGGAAGCCAACTATCCCAATCCCTTCCGCTCCAGCACGACCTTCACGGTCAACGCGGAGAAAGCCGGCTCCCAGGCAAGCGTGCAGGTCTTCAACCTCAAAGGCCAACTGGTGGGCGAAACCCCCGCGCAAACCCTCATCCAGGGCGCCAACGACATCGCGTGGACAGCTCCGGAAGGCCTGCCCGCGGGCGTGTACTTCTATCGCCTGAAAGGCGTTGAGGGCCCGCTGCGCCGCATGCTGCGCCTCAACTGAAGATTGGATCAATGAATATGAAACGTATATCACTCGTGACAATGCTGCTGGGACTCGCCGTCCTGGCAGGCGCTCTGACCGTTGTAGGAACGGAGTTTGAGGGCAAAATCCGCCTTACCCAGTCTCCCGAGGAAGCAACCCCGCTCATTACAGAGTATCTGGACAAGATGACTGACCTCGAGGACTTCCGCGTCCTGCAGAACTATTGGATGGAAATCGACCAGCAGGCATGCCTCGACCACTTCACGGCAAGGCATCTGGCAAACCCCGGCGACAGCGAAAGCCACTACCTGATGCTGCGCGTGATGACCGACACCCACGCCCAATACCTCGCCTCGCGCCAGTTGGTGACCAACTCCCCCGGCTTCTATTGGGGATACCGCATCTTCAGCACCAGCTACAGCCAACTCCTGGTGGGGCCGGACACTGCCCCGGAAATCCGCGCGGAACTCACCGCCAACAGGGATTCCGACCTCGACCTCCTGCTCCACGGAGCGCAGCATTTTCCCCTGGACGAGTATGTCAACCTCGCCCTCTTCCACAACTATAACGACCGGGGCGACTTCAACTCCGCGGAAAGCCACCTCCTCCGCCTGCAAGACCCCCGCGCAATCGAGACCAACTACGAACTCGTGCTGGACTTCGCCCGCAACACCAAGCGCGTCCTCGCCTTCGAGGTTCTCTTCCCCCGCATGATCGCAAGCGCCATAGCCTCCAAGGAGATAGACTCCGCGGACAGCCTGGCGATCTATCAATACAACTATCTGGACCTGCTGGAAACCATTGGCGACTGGGACAAGATGCACGCCTATTTCGAAGCCAATCCTGAACTGAAGATGATGGACGAGACCCTTGCCACGCGCATCGACATGCATATCGGGCGCGGCGAATACGAGATCGGGCTCAATCTGCTCGAAGGAGCGCTCGCCACAGAGACCGTCACCTATCCGGAAGCAGCCGCCAACCCCAACTATGAGGACCTCAAAACCCTGCCGCGCTACTCCGAGGTCATGGCGCTTGCCGCCAGGAACTGGGATGCCAGCAAGGCCAAACGCAAGCAGGACGCCCTCGCCAAGAAAATCAGCAAGCCCGCCCCGCTGTGGTCGCTGCCGGACAAAGACGGCAAGCTGGTCAGCCTGGAATCCCTTCGCGGACAGATTGTTATCCTCGATTTCTGGGCAACCTGGTGCAACCCCTGCCTCAAAACGATGCCCGTCCTGGACACCTGGCTGCGCGAAAACCCCGCCAAAGACGTCAGTGTCTTCTCCGTCAACACCTGGGACACCTCGACCCCGACGCAGCAAGTCATCGCCTTCATGGAGGAAAACGGCTACGGCATGACCCTCCTCTTCGGCAACAACGAACTGCCCAAGGCATACGGATTCACCGGCATTCCCTTCATCTGCGTGATCGACAAGCAAGGCAACATCGCCTTTGAGCATTCCGGATACAGCAGGGACCTGCCGGAACTCCTGAGCTACTGGGTGGAGGATCTCCGCAAATAGGGACCCCTGATGCGGGGCGGAATCAGAAACTACTTCTCCCTGCTGGAGCGGAAAGCCCTCTATAACTTATGCGTGTTCGGGCTGTTCGGAGTCCTCGTCGGGCTCGCGGTCAGCCCCTTGCCGCATAGCGACGCTCCCGTGCCGGAGCATCAGGCGCTTGCCAGTTCCGTGGCTGAGGACGCTCCCCTGCGCATTGACGTCCGCACCGCGCCAGAGCGTGAACTCGTCCTGCTGCCCGGGATCGGCGAGAAGCGCGCCCGGGACATCATCGCCTACCGCGAGGAATTTGGACTCTCCAGCCCCCGCGACCTGCTCAATGTCAAAGGCATCGGGCCCAAGACCCTGGCGAACATGCTTCCCCTGCTCGTGCCCTTCGGCGCGGAAGCCGATTCCCTGCTCCTGACAGGATTCTCAGCCACGGAGCCCACAGACGCCCTGCTGAACTCCCTGATCGCCGCCGAAGAGGGCAAATCCCCCTCCGCCCCCCGCGAAAAATCTCTCCCCGCCATCCCCAAAACCGAACTGACCGCGATCGTCAACCTCAACTCCGCCGGAATAGAGGAACTCTGCACGCTGCCCGGAATCGGCGAAGTCAAAGCCAGGGCCATCATAGACTTCCGCGAGCAAAACGGCCCTTTCAAGACGATCGAAGACATCACCCAGGTCAAGGGCATCGGAGCCAAAACCCTCGAAAAGATCCGCCACCGCCTGAGCGTCTGATCTTTCTGGCCAACTTGCGCCCCCGAAACAACCCGCTATCCACCCGGTCGCGCGCAGCGTGGCTACCGGGATGACACCGGCTGGCTAACGGGATGGGAAAAAGGAGAACGCGAAAAACGGGGAAGGCGGTTTCCCGGCCTCCCCGTCTTCACGTTTAGGGGCCTATTTTCTCGTCGCGGGAGCGGATCCGTCGCCGGGCAGGGTTTCGGCGGGATCGGAGTCCAATGATTCCGCTGTGACCGCGGTCACGACGTAGAAAGCTTTATCGGGAGCCTGGTCGGGGTCGAGCCAGAGGTTATCACTGGTCTGGCCGACCGGCAGGAACTCCCCGTAGGGATCGAAGGATCTGTAGATTCGATAGTACATCGCACCGGGAACGACTCCCCAATGCAGCGTTCTGTCGATGTCAATGTACACGTCGGGAGCCTGAAGCCCGGACAGGGCGGTGACGAAGTTCCAGACGGGCGAATCGGAGCTAAGCCCTGTGGCCATGCTGGTGACGCGCACAAACCAGAGGTAGGGTTGTCCGGGGAGCAGTTCCGGCTGGATGAAGGTATATATATCCCCCTGAAGCAGTTCCGTTCCCGTGCCGCTGTAGATGGGCGGATTGGTGAAGAAGGGGTCGATGTCGCAAAAGACGTCGAAGAAGCTGTCCACCATCCAGTCGGGATCGATGGTCCATTCGAAGGCGGTGTCGTGGAAAGGCACCATGTGATCGCCATTAACCGGGGAGATCAGCAGCGGCGGCGGAGGCGGCGTAAATGGGCCGGTGGTGAACATTGCGGCGGTTGATTTGCTGTACCAATAGTCAACAAAGTCGCTGTAGCGGCAGAAAAAGTAGTAGGGCTGCTCCGCGAGCAGGTCGGCCATATGGTAGGCTAAGATGGTGCGCTGGGGCGTGCCGGGCCCTGAATAGACAGGCGGATTGGGGAAGAGCGGGTCGATATCGCAGAAGACGTCGAAGAAGCTGTCCACCATCCAGGGGTTGTATTCCCATTCCAGATCGACGCCGAGGGGATTGACGCCAATCGCCTGGTCTGGCGGGGAGAGAAGTTCCGGAACCGGATGCTCGATGGGGATGCCGGTGGTGGTGAATTCCCAGATATCGCCTTCGCTGCTGAATCCCGTGGCAAGGTCGGTCACGCGGATCTTCCAGTAGTGCAGCGTGTTCATCTGCAAGGGGGGCATATGGTAGAGCGCTCTGCCGGGATTGAGCGGATCGGGCGGGGCAGGATGCGGATCGCCGCTGTAGACGGGCGGATTGGGGAAAGCGGGATCGATATCGCAGAAGACGTCGAAGAAGCTATCAACGGGGAACGATGTTCCGGGAGGCGGCTTCCAGGCGACGATAAGGCCGTCGTCGTCGATGCCTGCCGCCTGGTTCGCTGGCCAGATATATACAGGCACAGGCGGGAAGAGCGGGTCGGTCTGGGTTGTGAAACTCCAGGTTTCGATCTCCTCGGCAAATCCGTCGCCGTTGAAGGGCACCACTTTCCAGTCGTAGGTCGTACCGTATGCGAGGGGCGGGATATCCGCGGCATATTCGGTCTGGCCTTCCACAAAGGGCACGACTGCCATGGGAGCGGGGGCACCGGCGGGGAAATAGACCTCGAATCCGGTGGGGTTTGCGTAGGAGAGATCGGGGTGTTGCGCCCACTGCAACTGACCGATATCGATGGAAACCATATCCGCCAGGTCCTGGGGATTAGGGAAGTTTGAGCGGCTGGGGATCAGGCTGCTGATGTAGAAGTTCTTGGTCTGGTTGGACTGGACGTTGTAGAAGGTGTGGCTGGCGGGGGTGAAGTAGTAGCCCAGCTTGCTCGGATAGACGGTGTAGTTGCTGCCGTTGGTGACCTTGAACTCATAGTAGCCGGAAGGGAACTGGGATTTCACGGTTTTTGGCACGCAGGCGCCAGGGCAGGACATTTTCACGTCCCAGACGGCGAATGCGGAGCTGCCGTAGTTTTGGATGTAGCCGCTGAGTTTGGATTGGGGCGCGGCGGAAACGCCCGTAACGAAGTTGAAGACTGCCGAGGTCCAGTTTCCTCCGCCCGCGTTGTAGCGGACTTTCCAGAAGTATTGCTGTTCGCTGATCAGGGGGCTGAGGAAATACTCAAAGATGTTTCCGGAATTGGGCGTCAGGGGTCCGCTGAAGGCGGGAGGCTCGGGGAAATTGGGATCGATGTCGCAGAAGACGTCGAAGAAGCTGTCGACCACCCAGCCATCCTGCTGGAACTGGAGGTTCACGCCTGCTGGGGGCACGTTTGTGGATCCGTCCGGGGGATTGAGGAGGACAGGCGGCATCTGGGGATTCTCGGTGGTGAAGCTCCAGATCTCGATGTTTTCGGCGGGGCCTTCGTTATTGTAGGGCACAACCTTCCAGGTGTAGTCGGTGCTGTATTGGAGGACGGGGATGTCCACCATGTGCTCCGTTTCCCGGCCTAAGTAGGGAACGACGGCGTAGGGCTCGAGGGAACTGGCGGGGAAATAGACGGCGAAATTGGTGGGGGGCGAGTATCCCTCCAGGACGTCGTAGTTCCATTTGAGTTGGTTGATGTTGACGGACACATTAGTGGTGAGGTTTGCGGGGAAGGGCGCGAAGGGAGGGTTGCAGAGCAGGCTGTACATCCAGAAGTTCGCGGTTTGGTTGGCCTGGATATTGTTGAAGTTCCAGAAGGTGGGGTAAAAGTAGTATGGCCAGCCGAGGGAGGGGGTGACAACCGGATTGAGTCCGTTGTTGACTGTGAATGAGTATGCGCCTGTGATGCCCACGGTGACGGAGATCGGCGCGCAGGCCTGGGGGCAGGTGACGGTCACGGCGGAGACGTTGAAAACACTGCTCACGGTACCGCTGATGGTGGAGGAGGGAATCACGTAGAACATCCAGACCGGCGAATCGCTGTATAATCCGCTAATGAGGTCGGTGACGCGCACGTACCAGTAATAGGCGTCCTCGGTCAGGGCTTCCGGGACCAGGAAGCGGTACGTATTGTCTCCCAAGGGAATGCCGGCTTCCGGGAAGATAAGTGCGGAACTGAAGTCAGGGTCGTCGTCCAGAAAAACGTCGAAGCAGTACTCATCCGGAATGGGGAACTGCATCCACACTAGTTCCACTTCATTGGGCTGGTGTCCGCCCGATGCGTCTGGCGGGCTGATGGGCACCGGGGGTTCTGGCGGATCCGGAATTGCGCTGCCAGTGGTGAAGATGCGGATGGGAGACCAGGTGTAGAGCATGGATCCGAGATCGGTGACCTTGATTTGCCAGTGGTAGGTTTCCATGGGATTCAGAGCTCCCGCGGGCAAGGCAAAAAGGTCTCCGTTGTAAAACTCCATCGCGGGGCCGACGTAGATCGGAGGGGCGGTCATTTGGGGATCGGGGTCGAGATAGACCTCGAAAAAATGAATGCCGGGGATCAGCAGAGGCTGAATCCAAAGGAGCGATGTGGCTCCGGGGTTAACGTTCTCCGCCATGTGTTGTGGCCAGGTCAGAACCGGCATTTCCGGCGGTTGGGCATGGAGGCTGATGGCGGAGAAAAGGAGAATGGTAAAGAATAAAAGTGCCTTGTTCATGATATCCCCCTAATATGATGATCATAACATTCAAGCACCAGGCAAAACTGACTAATGCGTTATCATCCTCACGTTTGACCGGAAGCCGCATGCGGTTGGAGAGCATGTGCAATAGCGCCGCGGCATCGTAACAAGATGTATTATGTATAGATAATGCATTCTTGCTGACTCATGTTCAGAGAAAATCAGGCTTCATGTCTTGTCAAGCTATTTGCTTGTCATTTAATGGGCTTAATTGATGGATTGTCGATAAAAATCAGCAGCAAGGGGTTGCCGCGACGGGATTCGTGTTGCGAAGAATCCCTTTATTCCGATATTTTACATTGACAAAATGGTGCAGCGTGTAAACTGGCTTCCGAAAAAGGAGTCTCCATGAAAAGCACCGGACGCAGTTGGGCGCCAACCATCACACTGGCCAAGCTCTTCGAGGAACAGAACCAGTTCTTCGACGCGCTGGCGGCCTATGAGCTGATCAGCCAAACCGAATCTTCCCCGGCAGTTCGGGAAAGGATCGAGGCCTTGCAGCTGCGTATTCTGAGCGACCCCAACAACCGCTACGATTCTCGCATCGAGAAGCTCTTCACCCCCGAGGAGCTTGCCTATCTCAAGATCCTTAACCATCAGGGGTTCATGAACATGGCGGCGGCGCGGGAAAAGCTTCGCGATGGCTCGCTGGCGGCGGAGATCTTTATCGACGAGGACGAAGACCTGCTTCTCGAAGAAGAAGAGGACGCGGACGCCCTCGCGCGGATGCTGAGGGAGATCGAGCAGCAATCCCAGATGAACCTCATGGAAGCGGTTCCCGATGCCGCGGATTATACGGTCAGGGACCTGCTTGTCGCGCTGCTGGGACGCTTTGACAAGGACCAGAAGCTGACCGAGGTTCGCCTGAGCGACCTGGTGGCGATCATTCTGGAGATGCAAGGCAACAAAGCCAGTTCCTGATGCCTCCCAAGCCGGATCCCAAGCACAACAAGCTTTGCCAGCGCTGCGTAAAATCCTGCAAACAGCCGAACAGCGTGCTCATAGTAGCCTGTCCGGATTTTGAGGGGCAGCCTGTGCAACTCACCATCGATCTCAAGTTCCCCCCCGGCAGGCCCAAGAAGCTTAAGCGCTGAGGCCGCATGCGCATCATCACCGGCCGCTACAAAGGACGCAACCTCTTCACGGTTGATGGTAAAACGACCCGCCCCACGACGGCATACAATCGGGAAGTGATCTTCAGCGCCTGGCAGGACTATCAGGGCAAACGCGTGCTGGACCTCTTTGCCGGAACAGGATCCTTCGGTCTGGAAGGGCTGTCACGCGGGGCAGCGTGGGTGGATTTCGTGGAGTTCGCGCCGGCAGCCATCTCAATTCTGCTCAAAAATATAGGTTTGCTGGGCTGCGGCAAAGACTGCCACGTCTGGCGCAAGCGTGCGGACGCTTTTCTCAAGGACGCGGAGCAGGCTTGGGACATCATCTTTCTGGATCCTCCCTACAACAAGAACCTCGTCAATCCCACCCTGCGTTTGATCCGCGATCGCGGACTGCTTGCTCCCGGAGGGGTGGTCATCGCCGAGCATAGCCCGCTGGAACCGCCAGCGGACGAGTTTTTGCCCCTGCTGATCAAAAGCAAGAGCGGCAAGACAAGCTCATTCTCCCTGTTCGGGGATATCTCCGGCGGGGACTGAAGCCGGAAGCAGCCTTGATATCCCGCTACGCCGCCGACAAGCTGTTGATAGCCTTGCTGATCGTGGTATTCGCGGGTGCGGGGTGGTTCGTCTGGAAAAGCATAACCGCGCCAAGATGGGAGCCTGCCTTCGATGCGCTTGACTCAGTTTCCGACCCCCGCCAGCGCAATATGCGGGATTCCCTGCTGGTCTCAAAAGAAAAGCGCGGCAAACAGCTAACCATCATGGCAAGGGCGGAGTACAGCGTATCCGGCATTCTGGTGGGTAAAAAGCGCTATCGGTTCTCGATGATCAACGAACTCGTTCCCTGGGACTATGCCATCGCCTGGGGCAGGGTGCCGCAGATGTTTCCCCACCTGCGCTTCAGCCAGTCAGGGCGCTTTGCCCGATATCGCTACAAAGATCCCTCCCTGATCGATCTTCCGCACCTGCAAAGCCATATGTCCAACAACCACCTCATCCCAGCCAACGCCAACGTGCGCAAGGCTTTGGCTCTGGGAAGGAAGGGACAGCCGGTGCGGATCGAAGGCTGGCTGGCGGATATCAGGCTGACCAGCAAAGGGAGATTGCGCTCGCTTTGGCAGACAAGCCTCAAGCGTGAGGACATTGGCATGGGGGCTTGCGAGATAATCTATGTGCGCAGAGTGCGCCTGGGCGATAGGTTGTATCAGTGATTTTCTTGTGTTGCTAATGAAACTGTGAGTTTTTTGAGTAATGTCCTACGCCAGCCTGCCCAGCGATTCTCCGATGCCGCGCTTATCCGCTTCCGACTGAAAGTGGATAAGGAAGAACAGGCCTGAGGAAACCAGCAGCGGAACGCCGAACAGCAGGAATTCGACCCAGAACTCACCAACCTGAACCAAAGCAAACATGATTGCCGTGGCGGAAGCGACCAGACCGATCGCCGAACCTGCGCAAAAGGCGTTCTTCCAAGTCAGGTTCAATGCCAGATAGAGGGCGAGAACAGGAGCGAAACGGACTATGTAGATGCGGAGTTGGGCTTCCAGGGGGATTTCGACGGAGAAGCCCATAACAGAGGCGACCACAGCGAACAGAATGAGCGCGATAACGATCATTCTAGGTATCCAGATCGGCCAAGGATACTTCATGATAACCTCCTTTTTCCATTTAAGTCAGACATCTATTACAATTGCCTAAATATGTCAAGCATTTTTTCTTGCCAATGCCTTTGCCAGCCAAGTTCAAGGCGATTTGCTCCCGGTATTCCGCTCTCTTTTACCCTGTTCACGGGTCTGTCACGCGGCTTGGTACAAGCAGCCTAAAGTTATTTACATTAACAATTTGCGCAACCCCCCTATGCGCCCATTACAAAATGGGCGCGAAGCGAGTCTTCGGGTCAAGGCTAATCCGCGAAATCGAATTTCGCTTGCGCTCCGCGCCTACTTCTCCAATCTAAGTTTGATCTCCCAGTCTCTCGATCAAGCTTCAACCGCTTGCGGTCTTACGCTATCGCCCCGTTCTCAGTAGGTCCAGCCAGTCCGATGTGTGCTGTGGGGTTTGGCGAAGATCACCAGCCCGCCTTTTATCCTGTGGATATGGCGATAATTCTTACGGGGCTTGGCCAATGCGTGGAAATGGATATAGATGAACATACCGCTCGCCACCAGGAGTGGCACGCAGTAGATTCCCATGCTCTGCCAAAAATCGCAGGCCTGGAAGACCGACAGCGCGATAGCGTGGACCGAGGTCATGATCCCGATCGCAGCACCGGCTTGGAATGCGTTCTTCCAGGTGAGATTCAACGCCGCGTAATACGCCAGGGCGGGGATAACTTGCACCAAATATCTCAGGATATCCCTTTCCGGCGGGCAATTGAAGGTGAACACGTTTAAGGAGGCAAACATAGATATTATGACGATCGCGAAGACTATCATCCGGGGTACCCAGATCAGCCACGGATACTTCATAATATCCTCCTTAGATATAATATGGACATATTTTGCATCCATAATACGGAATCGTCAAGAACAAAAAACAAGCCTAACTGCAATCCCTGTTGCAGAATATCAATCCGATGCTTTCAGAATGTTTCACTATCGGCAACTATGATATTCACTTCCGTGAACAATTCTAAAACCGGATTCACAGCCCCTGATGTCACAAAAGCATAGCAGATAAGGAGGAAATTGTTTCAAATGAACTCCTTGCCGGCGGTTCTTTGCCCCCGATAGAGGGGGATCACTTGCTCCCGGCCGTGGGCCGATGCTGTGAAAAAAATCAACACATCCGCCACAAAAAACAAAAAGGATTGACAGCCGGACAGGATTTCGCGCTTCTGGAAAAAATATTGCCAACACTTGGGGCAACCGGTGCGTTAGACAGTCAGCAGATATTTACAAAGGAGATGGTTATGTTGGACATGCAATGCTTTGTCGCCGAACATGAACGCCCACTGTTCAACTTCGCGATGCAACTGACCCGCTCGGAAGACGAAGCCGACGACCTTCTCCAGGACACCTGGCTCAAATGCCTGATCCACCAGCAGATGCTGGCCGCGCTAACCACATCCAAGCAGCGCAGCTGGCTGTTCACGGTGCTCAAAAACCGCTGGCTGGACATCTGCCGCCGCCGCAAACTGGAAAGAATAGTCAACACCCAGCGCGAAACCCCCGCCCCTTCGCCAGCGATGCCCCTCAGAGGCGTCGAAGCCAATCTGGATCTGCTTCCCCCCCTCGAAAAGGAAATCGTGCACCAGAGATTCTGGCTGGAGCGCAACAGCCGGGAGATCGCCGACGAGCTTGGCATCCCGGAGGGAACGGTGCGCTGGCGCCTAAAACTGGCCTTGGACAAATTAAGAAGATATATCGAGCAGAGTGATAAGGAGGAACGATGTCAACTCTGATCAAAAACGTCGGCATTTTGGATGCCCGCAAAGCCTCTCCGGAACAGATCCGCGAGATCGGCAAGCTTAGCAACATCGGCTGCCTGGTGCTCAACCCGGCGGTCAAGACAGACCTGCTCCGCGTCAGCCTGGTCAACGTGGGCAAGATGCTTGAACTGGACGACGACTACAAACTCCACACCGGGCCTCTGGAGATCACCCGCCAGATGCTGGAAACCTCGCCCGTGCCGCTGAAATTCTGCGTCGTCGGACCCCTGAGCGTGGATTGCGAAGTCACGCCCGAACTCCTGCGGGACAAGCTGGGAGGACTCTGCCTGATCGGTCCCGCCTCCATCCCGGAAGCCCTGCAGGGATACTTCATGACCGCGGTCAAAGACATCGTGGGGCCGGTCTCCACCATCCCCTGCGACGGCACCAAAACCCTTGGCAAGATCGGCAAGGTCACCATCACCAACGAATACCTGAAAAGCATGGATGACGGAACCAAGCTGAGTCTCGCGGGCAACCTTGACCTCACCGAAGAGGTCGATCCTGAGCTTTTCGCCCGCAAGATCGCCAGCCTGCAGGTCGTCGGCGCCGTAAAATGCGCCTTCACCCAGGAGGAAATGCTGCGCAAGGTGCTGGTCAAATCCGAACAGACCCGCGTCCGCATCATCCGCTCGGATTTCCACTACGTGCCTGGCGGCACGCGCCTCGACGCCTTCACCGTCATGTCCGTCAACAAGAAAACAGTTTCCTGCCCCGGATTGCTCATCCTCGACGAGGAGTTCACCCCGGATATCATCCGCGAAAAGGACGTGCGCTTCGAAGCCGGAACCCTCTACTTTCCAAAAACCGTGATGATGGAGATGGCTTCCCGCCTGTCCGCCGGAAGCCGCGGCATCCCCTACGAGCCCGGCAAGCTGAACCTCGTGGCGGGAGAGCAAAACATGACCCGCGTTCGCCTTGAATCGCTGCCTGACGCGTCGCTGCTGCTCGTGACAGGCGTGCTGGAGTTTGATGACGATATCAGCCTGGACCTGATTACGTCCAAGGTCGGGTTTCTGGACAACTACGGCGAGATCACAGCCGCCAAAGACATCGCCAGCATCCTGCAGGGCAAGCTTCGCCGCGACGAAGGCTGCATCCGCATCAAAGGAGAAGAGGAAGAACAAGCCGAGGGCGACTTCGAAACCGTCATCCAGAACGTCGCCACCTACACGCTTTGATCCTTTTCGGCCTCACGGCAATCAAGGGAATCCCCGCCTTCGGGCGGGGTTTTCTTATGCCCTGAAATTCCCGCAACTCCACCTGCGGCAGCAAGATATCAACCGCGCACAGAATCTGTTTTCCCCTCTTTGAAAAAAAATCCCAACACTTCCGCATCCCCGTCCGTTAGATATATGTGAATACAATTTGGGAGTTTACAATGAAGAACACGAGATTCAGCCCCGTCGAACTTACCGGCAACGCAGCTTCAGATTATCCCGCTCCCGCCCCTCAGGGCGAACCGGGGTATGACCATACATCAAACCAAAACAAGGAGTACAGCATGAACATCCTGAAAGTATGGCAGAACCATCGCCAGTGGTTGGCCAAGCCGATACTGCGCAAGTATTGAGCCAACCGCTCCACAGCAAGGACAAGTTCCGGAGGAAGCCCCCCGGACCTTGTTCTCTTTTATTCCTCAAAACCTTTCCTTGCCTTCTTTTATCCCCATCCCACGACCCGCGTGCGGATCGCCTCGCCCCATTTCCACGCTTGATGCCGCGGCTCCATCAAGCCTGTATCCACGCGGTCAGCCACCGGGATGACACAAGGAGGCAACCGCGGGATAACCGATATGGGAAAAAGGTCAACAACGCCCTTTCCCATAAGACCGGCGGCGGGAGAAAAAACGCTTGCCAAAAATGAATGCCGCTCATCATGGAGTCCATCAGATAAACCAAGGAGGTGGCTATGATCATGCCGCAACCGACTCCTACCAAAGTGGAGATCAATCTCAAACCAGTGAAACTAAAGGTATTGCCCGCCGTGCTGCTCTCTCTGGCGGTCCTGGTCTGGATCATCTATTTCAACAATCCGGTGTTTTGCATTCGCTTTCTGGCGTGGGTGCCGGTGCTGGGCTTTGTGATGCTGCCTCTGCTTGGTATCGTAAAAGCCAGAAAGATAATCAGATACATCTACATATTCCTCGCCCTGTGGGTGCTGGGGGCGATTCTGATTTCCTCCGGCCTGTTCCGGGCGAAGAGCTATCGCAACCTGATCGGGGAGATCACCTCCACTTCATTCTCGGAGTTGGTCTCGCCGGTCAAGCTGGATCAGATTCCGACGGTTGACCGGGAGTTCGCTTCCCTGCTGGCGGAGAAGAAGCTGGGCGAGGATTTCGCGCTCGGCAGCCGGGTCACCCTCGGCAAACCGACGCGGCAGATGGTCAAGGGCAGGCTGTTTTGGGTGGTTCCGCTGCTGCACAGCGGGTTCTTCAAATGGCTGGCGAACACGGGCAAGGGCACTCCCGGATACATCATGGTCTCGGCGACGAATCCGCAGGATATCAGCTTCGTGCGCGAGGTCAACGGCAAGGAAGTGAACATCATCTATCAGCCGAACGCGTTTTTCGGCCAGGACCTGCGCCGGCACATCTATCTGCACGGCTATATGAACCGCGGGATCGGCGACTTCACCTTCGAGATCGACGACGCGGGCGAACCCTACTGGACGACCACGCTCTATAACCACAAGATCGGCGTGATGGGCGGCGACGCGGTGAGCATGGTCACGGTGCATGCCGGGACGGGCAAGATCGGTTACTACGAATTGGGTCCGGGAAAGAAAGGCATGGACGACAGCAAGATACCCTCCTGGGTGGATAGAGTGCAGCCGGCGGATTTCGTGGTGACCCAGCTTGACTGGTGGGGCAAATACGTGAACGGATTCTGGAACACCGTGTTCGGCAAAAGGGACATGCTGATGGTGACCCCGGGCTATAACATCGTGTATGGCGACGGCAACCGCAGCTACTTCTATACCGGGATGTCCAGCGTGGGCTCGGACGAGGGCACGGTCGGATTCCTGCTGACGGACACCCGCAGCAAGCGGACCCATCTCTACAAGATGAGCGGCGCCACGGAATACGCGGCGATGAGTTCCGCCGAGGGCAAGGTGCAAAACTTCAAATACAGCGCGACCTTCCCGATCCTGGTCAATATCAACGGGGCGGCGACCTATTTTATGCCTCTCAAGGACGGCGCGGGATTGGTGAAGCAGTTCGCCTTCGTCTCGGTCAAGGACTTCAGCGTCGTGGGGGTGGGCGAATCCATCAAGGCGGCGCGGGACAACTATCAGATGACGCTGGCGAGCAGCCGGGTCGGCACCCTCGCGGAGGGTTCGGCGGAACGCATCGAGGTGTCGGGAACCGTTTCCCGCATCGGCAGCGACATCAAGGAAGCCAGGACCTACTACTATCTCAGCCTGAACGAAAAGCCTGGCCAGATCTACATCGCCACCACGGACCTGAGCAGCTATCTGCCGGTGACGAGGGCGGGGGACAGGGTGACGATCGCGTATCTGGATACCAGGGACGTGGAGATCAACCTGGTGGCGCTGCGCAACGACGACCTGGAGCAAGCGCCCCAATAGGCTTTGGCGCCTGTAAGCGCGGCAATAGATTTATGATGAGGGACGGCTTGCGCCGCCCCTCTTGTTTTAGGCTTCTTTTTCGTCATTATCGATCTCGAGCATCACCCCCACGCGTGTGGGGAATACTGGTCTACATCCTTTCCGTCTCTGGTGTATTGCGGTTCACCCCCACGCGTGTGGGGAATACGCTGGATTGACGGGGCTTCGCAGAGTATGCAGCGGTTCACCCCCACGCGTGTGGGGAATACTCGTCAATGATTTCCTTCACCGCATCGGACGGCGGTTCACCCCCACGCGTGTGGGGAATACGTTGAACCAGAACCAGTCCGGGATACTTTTCTCGGTTCACCCCCACGCGTGTGGGGAATACCATATTTTGACAATAACCCCTCAGTTATGCCACGGTTCACCCCCACGCGTGTGGGGAATACGTAGGGTTTGCCCCCGCCACCGGTAGTCCTGACGGTTCACCCCCACGCGTGTGGGGAATACTTGCGAGTAGATGGGATAAGCCTAATTTTCCCCGGTTCACCCCCACGCGTGTGGGGAATACGAAAGCCCCCAATCCAGAAAATGGAAAGGGGGCGGTTCACCCCCACGCGTGTGGGGAATACGGACCGCTTTACCCTGTTATTGACGAAGCTATGGGTTCACCCCCACGCGTGTGGGGAATACCATTCATCGTATCGCTGCCCCAGCTCCTTGATCGGTTCACCCCCACGCGTGTGGGGAATACAACCAGAAGCGGCTTCCCGCCCGGGTCCCTGGCGGTTCACCCCCACGCGTGTGGGGAATACCTGCGAAGTCCCTTTACTCCAGCGTTTACAGACGGTTCACCCCCACGCGTGTGGGGAATACACTTGAATAAATCGGTCTTTGGAGCGGTTTGACCCCCCAGAAGTGTCTCAGGGATGTTTGGTCATCAATTGCAACCCCTCCCATTCTGTCACGATCCGGTTTGCTGCGCCCCAGAAATCAATATGGTAGCCTTGCTCACCCTGGCTGTTATGGATCATGAGACAGGTGCCGCCGTTGCATTTTGAGCACACTTTGTCCCACAGTTTATCTCTCACTAGAGTGGAAACGTTGCCCACAAACACACCGGCTTTCACTTCCAGGAGCCAGCGGGTTAACTCTCCCCTCAGTCCAGTGGGCACTTTTTCCAGAATGAGAACCGTCATCCGTGTTCCTCATCCTCCGTTCCGTAGGCTATTCCGCCAGGTGAGGTGGAATTGTCAGGGTTCCACAACCCTCCCGGCATCGCTTCATCTGCATCGAAGTCATCTGCTTCAGGATTATTAGTTATGGGATTCTCAAACAAAGCATGCAAATCCGACACGACTTTTTTTAAGAGGGAAGTTGCGTGAAATTCATCCCGGCAAGCGAGGCGAACCCTGCGATCCAGGTTTTCAATGCCTTCCGCCGCGGCTTTGAAGGCAGCGGGCACAGAGCATTCCATTTTATAAAGATCCGCGATGTCGTAGACAAAGGAGAGTTGTTTGCCGGTATGCACAAACCCCAGGGCAGGTGAGTAACCTGCAGCCACAATGGCTGCATGGCAAACCCCGTAGAGGCAGGAGTTGGCAACCGACAGGGCTCTGTTGATGGGATCGGCTGCTTTCCAATTGTCGCGTTGATAAGATCTACCCTGCATGGGTACCCGGTATTCCTGAGACAGGCGGTAGTAGGTATCTCTCACCCGCGCGCCTTCCTTGCCGCGGATCTGTTCCAGACTGAGATCGGGAGAGAGGTTGCCGCCAAAACGATACTGATACATTTTCCTGACAATACTCAGGTGTTGATCCTGATTGGACCAGGCAGAAACCTGACGCAGCAGATTTGCCGCGCTGCGGGTGGTCCCTGTCCCTGAGGCATAGAAGCGAATGCCAGATTCTCCTGTCCAGGCCATCAGGCATCCACAATCCGCAAGCGACATTACGGCGGCATGGGTTATGGACACGCCGGGACCCAGCATCAAGAGCGCCAGTCCCGCGCAAGGCACTGGAGTGACGCCCATGGCATCATGCAGGGCGATTGCCTGATCTTCTTTATCTATCCTGGCATGCTCCACATACAGGTAACTTAGCCTGTCCCTGATCCTGGGCAGGACATGGAGGTCTTTGTCACGCATTCTTTGCCGGTATCACCGAGAGCAGGCCGAATCCCATGGATCTGGCGCTTCCGATGCCCCCTCTCAAGGATTCCAGGAACAAATGCGGTTCGTCCACACAAAGAAATCCCTCCATCAGGGCGGAGCGGTATCGCATCTGATGGTATTCATGCTCACGCCAGTATCCCTGACCATTCTGTTTGGGCTGGACATTCACCGGGTACGGCTTGGAGCCATAGACCCAACTCAACTGCAGAAGTTCTGTTTTCTGCGGCGTAAAACCCTTACCAGAAGATTTGGCGATAAACCAGTCGGCCATGGCATCATCCGGTGTTGTTTCGCTATCCCAGGTGAAGGCGACGCGCTTGTTTTGCTTCGGTTGGGCGTATTCTTCCTGTTTTTCCGCTTTATCACATTTGATCTTTTCCTCTTTTTTTGCGTCCACCCTTTTAACACTGGGATTGATGCGGATGCGGAAGCGGAGCAACTGCCCGGCCGTGAAGTTCGGATCGTATTCCCTGATCTGTGGTGGGGCGGCCAGGAAATCCGGTGCGTTGTGGAAACACCATTCCCAATCCGGTGGCAATTCCGATTGGACAATGATAAAGGCACGGCTGGCATCGCCGTTGATGTTGTTGTCCACCCGGAACAGGAAAGGCCTGTCTGGGTGTTTATATTGACCGGGGTCAAACGGCTGCAGAAAGTTGGGATCATCATCCCGCTTGAATTGTGGAAAGGCCATGCAAAGGCGGCGGTGGACGTTGTAGATATTACCGAGCCACTTTCTGCCGGGACGTGGCCTGTCCGGATTGCCGCCGGTATCGATGAGCAGCTGGGATAGATACATCATCCGTTTTCCTCCTCAGACTTGAGTTTGCGGCTGCGCTGGCCCAGAGAACGGAAGTTTACGATCTCCGCCCGTTTGGCGAGAATACGGTCACGCCAGGTGGGGTCGCAGGGGTCGATGCGGTCCATGGTCATGCCGGCACCATACTCCAACATGGTACAGGCGTCGTGGCAAAGTCGGCAAAGGGCGCGCAGGTCTTCCGGTTCTTCGTGGCCCCCGGCGCGGCGGTAATTGACGTGCTGCACCGTGGTGGCGGGGGATTTGCAGACCATGCAGAGCCCGCTGTCCATCACCAGGCGTTCGGCGCGGGCCAGCTTGTACTTCGAATTGCCATAATTCGCGCGGGCACGGGGTGGGCGCCAGGGTTTACCGATTTTTACGGTTTGCTTGCCAGCATCCAGCATATAAGTCATGGTTTGCCTGATAACAAAGCGGGGCAGGTGACGCGGAGGCTGGAAAGATACCGGTATGTCATAGTGTATTTCCGCCTCGGAGGGCGCTTCTTCTCCATCATGAGTAGGGTGCCAGTCCAAAACAAGTTCCAATGTGCTAGGCTTGTGCTCCCCATCCTTGCGGAACTGAAGGGGTACTGAGACAAGGGCATCCTCCAGAGTATCAAAGTACCCGGCCGGGTGTTCATTGACCGGCCTGGAGGGAGGACAGGATTTCCGTCCCAGGTACAAAACCCAGGTTGGCTTTGCCAGGTGATCGCTTAACTGAGAAATTATCTCTGGCTTTCCTTGCAGGGCCACCAGAAAACTGGCATCGGCAAGGTACTCACGACGGGTGAGCATGCCGCGATCATCGTAGTCAAGGTCTTTGTAGAGGAGTTTCTGTTTTCTCTCTTCCCCAACTACGCCGGGCTCATTTGGTTCTCCCAGTTTGGCAATGCGCATTTCTATCTTCGCGCCGACCGTGTGAAAATCCCAAATGCGAAATCCAGGGCGGTCTATTCTCACACCCATGCGCAGAGAGGCCAGATAATCCAGCCAATGAAGGCCGGCCTCAGCCCTGCCAAGCCCCATGGCTGAGCAAAGCAATCCAAAGAAGATCGGAAGAGCGTCGTGTAGGGAAAGAGTGTAGGATAGGGTGGA
>CAZKAA010000004.1:0-46834 GCA_964550575.1 uncultured Candidatus Cloacimonadota bacterium | reverse complement strand
TGGGGGCGTTGGTGGTGGTGCGGACGATACCGGCGATGGTGCCGATCTGGGTGATCTTGGGCAGGGCGTTGGAGAACGCGGCGATGGATTGGGCACCGCCGGTGTAGATGGCCTTCACGCTCCACTTGTAGGTGCCGTCAGGGACAGCGCCCCATCCGGTATCCTGCCAGGCAGTCGCAGTGATCGGGTTCGGGGTCAGGGAGGTCCAGGCGCTCTCGTTGCTTTCCTGTCCCTGCAGCAGACGCCAGACGCGGTATCCGGTCAGGACACGGTCGTTGAGGCCTTCATACTGTCCGGGATAGGCGGACTTGAGAACGATCGGGGTGATCTCTGAGGCTTGGGTCGGAGCTGAATATCCGACATAGCCCTGGATGTTCCAGTTGTAGTTGAGGGACGGAGCAAGCTCAAGCAGAGTAGCCCATTCGCCCTGGTAGTACATCATGTTGCCGAAGCCGTCGGTGGCGGGGCCGGCATCGCAACCCGCGGGATATCCGCTGGAAACGTTGCAGCGATAGCCAAACCACAGTTCCTCGTTACCGGTGATGGTGACGGGGTTGCTCAGCAGCACTGTGTTGTAGACGTCGAGTTCAGGCGTAAAGGCCTGGTCCACGACCATGGTGGCGGGAGCGTCAGGCGTTCCGCCGGTCCAGACGCGGGCTGAGAAGGTACCGGCTTGGGCGGGCCACACCTTGAGGGCGTAGAGGCTCATGCCGATGTAGTCTGTAAGCGCGCTTCCGGGGTAGCGGATGGCGACGTCGAAGTCCGCCACGCCGCCGGTGCCGATGCTGTCATCGTTCTCGCCGCTGTCGTAGTGGATCCATTCGCCGCCGGCCGTGCCGGGCTCCATCCAGGTGATGTTGACCGTGGAAGCGTTGGCTTCCTGAGCCTGCACTCCTCCCGGAGGAAGGGTGATCTCGGTCATCACGAAGTTCTGGGTTGTGGTTTGCAATCCGACGACATTGACGCCGGCCTGGGTCGCGGTCTGGTAACCGGTCTTGGCGCAGGTCACGGTGTAGGTGCCCTGATAGACGCCGAAGGAGTAAACGCCCTGGGCGTTCGAGGTGCCGCTGTAGTCGCCGGCGGTGATGGTGGCTCCCTGGATCGGGATGTTGGTGCCGAATTCGGTCACAGTTCCGGTCAGGACGCCCATCATGCCTTTGTGGATCTCGCCGGAGAAGGCGGCATTGGACATCACGTTGTTGGTGTACACGGCCTTGACGGCGAACTTATAGACGCCGGAAGGCAGCGGACCCCAGGCAGTGTCCGTATAGTTGGTGGGGGTGATATTTGTGGGGGTGAGTTGTGTCCACAGGGACTCGTTGGCCTGGTTGGCAGCCAGCAGGCGATACACGCGGTAGCCAAGCAGCAAGCGGTCGGGATTGCTGGGGGTCACAACCTGGAGGGCAGGTTCCTGCAGTTTGGGATTCTCAACCATTGCGCGGCTGGCGGGAAGGCCGGGCTTCACGCTGCGGTTGATGGCAAATCCTTCGCCTGCGGCGCTGCGGGTGGTGAACTCGCTGGCAGGGAAGGTGATCATCTGGGTGGGGCTGCCGATGGTTACGTCATCGATGAACCAGACGTACCAGAGGCCCTGTCCGTCGCCGTCGACTGCCTGGAACGCCAGCTTGATCGGCTGACCGGCATATGCCGCAAGGTCAATGGTGATCGGGGTGGCATAGTAGTTCCAGCCGCCGGTTTGGGTGCTGGCATCATACAGAACGGTCCAGTTGGCGCCGTTGTCCGTGGAAACCTTCACGTAGTAGTGGTCAAGGTAGGTGCTTCCCAGATAGACGTAACTCCAGATATTGGCAGTCGCGCTCGCCGGGCAGGTGAACTGAGGAGTGATAAGCCATTCATCCTGATGGGCATAATCCCACCAAAGGGCGGCTTGGAAATCTCCACCATGAGGCGGTACGGGAGGAGTCAGAGCGACTGTCCCGACCTGGCACCATGTAGGCATCACGCCGGTGGTCCCGGCGGGACCCGTGTTGGTGATGACCTGCGTCCAGTCGGTGGGCGGGAAGGTCGTTCCCTCAAAGCCTTCGGTGATACCGACGGCGTTGGGGTTCGGAGCCTGCCAGGTCACGTCGACCTGCGTGAAGGCGGCGTTTTCGTTGGCAACCACTGAGAAAGGAGGATACGCCATCTCGTTGACGGTGATATCGCCCATGTTGACATTCGTGGTGCCGACCACAACCTGGCCGGTGGCATTCTGGTAACCGGCAGCGGCAGCCACATACTGGTAGGTCTGGCTGGCATACACGCCGGTGATGGTGAACTGGCCGGTGGCGTTGGTGGTGGCGCTGTAGGGCTCGTAACCGCTCAGGGAGATGGTGGCGTTGGCGATGCCAACCGTGGGCTGGTCGCTGCCGACGATACGTCCGGAGACGGTAACCTGAGGCAACTGAGTCAGCGCGAAGTTGGTCGTCACAGCCTGGTCTTCGACGACGGTCACGTTGTTGGTGACGACGTTGTAGCCGTGCTTGGTGGCGCTAACTTGCTGCGCGCCTTCCGAAACGTACGGGAAGTTGAAGGTTCCGGTCGCGGTGGTGGTGTAGGTCAGAGGAGTTCCGACCACGGTCACGGTCGCGCCTGTCAGCGGGTTGCCGCCGGTGGTCACGGTGCCGTTGATCGAGCCAAGGCCGTCGGTGATGAACATGAAGGTGGTCTTGGGGAACATCGCCGTGCCGGTGGTGCCGGCGGGCGGGTTGGCAGGATCATAGTCCGTGCTGTCGGAATAGAGATTCAGGGTGCGGTTGGCAACCGTGCCGGTCTGGGTCACGAACACATCCGAGGAGGAGTAATACTGCGTATCCATCGGACGTTCGACCATCACCACGAGGTTTCCGCCGCCGTAGGCATACGGGGTGGTCAGGTGGATCAGGATGTTGTTCGCGCCGCTGGGATAGTTTACGGTGCCCGTGAAGACCTGGGTGAGCTGCGTGGAAGGAATCCAGCCGCCGGCCAGGTTGGTCTGGGTGGTTTCGCCGACCCAGATGTTGGTGGGCATGTTCGGCAGGTTGGTCTGGAAGTTGTTGTAGAACTGGATGTCCGTCAGCAGTCCGCCGATGTTGAGTTCGGAGGAAAGATAGACCGCCTCGAACAGCGAGTTCATGTAGAACATATTCAGAGGCATGCGGCCGGTTGATCCGCCGGTTCCGACGGTCACGGCAACGATGCCTGCAGCCTGGACGTTGACCGGATAGTTCGCGGTCTGGTTGTTCTGGGCGATCTCGTCGCCGGTCAGCACAACCTTGCCATAAAGGAAGGTCGGGCCGGTCGCGGTCGGAGTCCAGGGAACCGTGAACTGCAGGGTCTGCAGGGAGTTGATGGTGGTTCCGTTGACGGAGCCGACTTCAATGTCCCCTTCTTTGAACAGCTTCACCTGATAGTTGCTCTGGGTGGCGGTGCCGTTGTTCTTCACCGTGATCACATAATCAGTGGCGCTGCCGACGCTGGGCGTGGTGTTGCCAGTGATGCTCAGGCAGCCCATGTCGTTGACAATGGCCTGTCCGGAGTAGAAGATCGTGGTCTTGGGGAAGTTCACAGAAGGCGTGATGCCTGTGGGAGGAGCGGCGGGATCATAGGTCGTGCTGTCGCTCTGAACCCTCAGCGCGCGCATCTGGGTGCCGGCGGTCGCCATGAAGTTGTCGCTGGAAGAATAATAAACCGCGTCCATCGGGCGGTTGACCATCATCACCAGGTTGCCCGGGGTGTGCATGTAGGGGGTCGTCAGGGGAACGGTGATGGTGTTGGCTCCGGCGGGGAAGGTGAGCACGCCGTCATAGACGAGAGTCAACTGCGTGGAAGGAATCCAGCCGCCGCTCAGGTCCTGAAGGTTGGTGGTTCCGAGCCAGATCTTGGTCGCGCCGTTGGGGTTCGAGGTCACGAAGTTGTTGTAGAAGGCCAGGGAGGTGATGGTTCCGCTGGCAAAGCCCAACTCATCCGAATAGAAAATGCATTCATAGAGCGAGTTCTTCCAGTAGAAATCCATCGGAACGCGGTCCTGGATCGAACCGTCGCCGATCGTCACCGCCTGCACGCCCGAGGGCTGCACAGTGACGTTCAGGTTCGGGGACTGGTCGTTCGCGGGGTTTTGGTCACCTGTCAGGATCACTTTGCCATACAGCACGGCAGGACCGGCTGCGGCAGGAGTCCAGGGCATGGTGAACGTGGTGGACATGCCGGGCTGCAAAGCAGTGCCAGCCACCGAGCCGATCTCGACGTTGGCGTCGCGGAACAACTTGACGGTGTAGGTGGTCTGCGCCACTGAGCCGCGGTTGCGGACGGTCACGGTGTAGTTTGTGGCGACTCCGGCAGTCGGGGTGGTGCTGCCGGCCACGGACACGCACTGCATGTCGTTGGCCACGGCGACCACGGGATTGAAGGCATAGATGGTTCCCTGATCGGGGAATGAGGTGATGGAAGTGTTTTCGGTTGTGCTGGAAACTGTTGCCGGAGTTCCGGGAGTCACGCTGTAGAAGTTGCCAGCGCCGCCCGGGGCCATGTTGATGCCGATAGACGCGCTTGGATTGTTCGGCGCGCCGTCGTTGGATCCATAAACGAATTCGACCTTTCCGCTTTCATACATTTTGACCTGCATGTTATAGCTGGTGGTTCCACTATAGTTCCAATGCAGATTGGAGTATTGGACGGTAAAGATGCGGTTGGGGGCGGTACCTGAGAGCAGGTATTCGCAAGTACCGGCGGCCATGCTGGTGTCGTCCCAAAGCGGGGCAAGCACCGGGAAGATCGTGGTGGAGGCCAGCGCGTTGGACAGATTGCTGCCGCTCTGCGAGGTGCCCACACCGATCCATCCGTTGGACGAGATCTTGATCTCGGTGAAGGTGTTTTCCCCGTAAGGGAAGGTCATTCCCAAAGGTATCGCAGCGGAGATCGCGTCGTCGGACAACATGTCCGTCACTGGCGTTCCGGTGATCGGGGTGTATGTCCCGGTCGTCGCATTGAACGTGTAGTACTCGTCAATGGCAGCCCAGGACAGACATACTGTGATTATCATCACTAGCAGTAATGATAGTCGTTTCATAGTCATCTCCTTTTCCCATAATATTCTGGGTTATTAGATCGCTAAAGTCGGATGAACAGAGCCCTGTGCATGGATACCTCATCCGGTTAATAAAAACTTATTTATCATCAAGTTAGTTATCACGGCCGCCAATATCGGCTTCTACACGCTATACGCCTCGCCGGATTTTTACCCGGTTTGTTCCTCAATGACCGCATTCTGGAAATCTGTCAAGGATTTATTTGCCCGGTCAGGATTTCTGCCGATTATAATCCACATCTGGTTTCCCGCTGTCCGCTCCAATGTCTGGTTCGCTCGCGCCCCGGAGGCTTCCCGGCATCATCCCTGTCCCTGACCGCGAGGCAACCGGGTGGCTGCCGGGGGGAATTCAGGCCCGGAAAAAGGCCGGTCCGTCCACTAATGCTCTTCTTGACGCCGCAGGATGCCGTCCGCCGGGGGACTTTGTCAAGGGCTGAAGTTCCGCTTAGATGTCCTCGAACTTCTGCATCAAAATGCGGCCGCAACTCTCGCAATAGTTGACCTTGCGGCGCAGTTCCAATTCGATGCGGATCTGGGGGCGGATCACGAAGCCGCAGCCTCCGCAGGCGCCGTTGACCTCATAGGCGACCGCGCAGTTGTTCTTGTTTTTGATCATGGTGCCGTACTGCTTCACGATGTTGGGCGGGAGATTGTGGGCAAGCCTGGTCCTTTCGGCGCGGATGCCCTCGATCTCGGCTTCCAGGCTCTCGATCTTGGCGCGCAGTTCGCCCTCGCGGTCGCGCTTGGCTTGTTCGGCCTTGGCGAGTTCCGCCTTGTCCTTTTCCACGACCTTGCGCCACTCCGCGTCGGCGTCCATCAGTTCCAACTCCTGGCTTTCCAGATCGGAGATCTTTTCCTTGAGATAGGCGATCTCGCTGTTGAGGGCTTTGTATTCCTTGTTGGTCTTGATCTCGGAGAGTTGGGCGGAGTATTTTTTGATCTGTTCCTGGTGCTGCTTGATGTCGCTTTCGACGGCGCGCTGTTTTTTGCCGATTTCGGCGCGTTCGGTCTCGCTGGTGAGCAGAGTCGCCGTGGCTTGGTCCACATGTTCGATGAGTTCGTTAAGTTCTTGGGGGAGTTGTTGCTGCAATACGCGCAGCACTCCGATCCGGTCGTCCAGGCGCTGCATTTGGGCCAGGATGCGCAGTTGTTCCTCCATCTTTACTCCTTGAAAAGTAGGCTGATATCCATTGATTTGTATGAATGCGTGAGGGCTCCGCTGGAAATGTAGTGCACTCCCGTGCGGGCGATTTTGCGGATGTTGTCGGCGGTGACGCCTCCGGAGACTTCGAGTTCCACCTTTTTTCCGAATTTTCGGACGCAGGCGCGAATCTCGTCGATGTCCATGTTGTCGAGCATGACCCTGTCCACTCCGGCTTTGACGGCTTCATCGAGTTCGAGGATGTTGGTGACTTCGACTTCGATCTTGTGGGTGGTGTTGTGGAGTTTGACGCGGCGCACCGCTTCCGTGATGCTGCCGGCGGCGCGGATGTGGTTCTCTTTGAGCATCACCATGTCGTAGAGGCCAAAGCGGTGGTTGAATCCTCCTCCGACGCGCACGGCGTATTTTTCCATGCCGCGGAGCAGGGGTGTCGTCTTGCGGGTGTCCAGCAGGCGGGCTTTGGTGCCCTCCAGTTGGGACGCCATGGCGCGGGTCAGGGTTGCGATCCCGCTCAGGCGCTGGAGGAAGTTCAGGGCTGTCCTTTCCGCCTGGAGGATGCTTGCGGGGTTGCCTTCGATGCGCATGATCTCGCTGCCCCGCTCCACCTTGTCTCCGTCTTTGCAGTAGAGGGTGACTTTCAGGGTGCGGTCAACGGCGTGGAAAACGTCGCGGGAGATCTCCACCCCGGCGAGGATCCCGCCGGCTTTGGCGATCATGAAGGCGGTTTCGGGGACGGGATCGAGGTCCAGATAACGGGTCGTGATGTCTCCGCTGCCGAGGTCTTCATTCAGCGCCAAACGGATAATATCATGCCAGTTCATGCTTCCTCCGGGTCAAAAAAAAAGCATCTGCGCGCGGGCAAATGCTTCTTTAATTCTAAGAGCGTTGTCTTGTTTACTTATCTTGTTGCTTCTTAAACACATATAGATTCGTTTCTTCATAATGGGGCAGTGTCTCTGAAAGAGCCCATTTTGTCAAGGACTATCTGCACCGCAGATACTTATGGCGAGGATGCGGGGTGTTGGGCGCGGACGCAAAAGCATTGACGAAAAACCGTGTATCCCCAGCATGGTGCGCATGCGTGATCCGAATATGCTGCGCTTTGCGCTTGGCTTGCTGATGCTTGCGGTCGCGGGATGCCTCGCCACCCGGGGAAACGTGTATCCGCTATCGGAGGGATATCTGCCTGCCGAGGGAGTTTTTACCCGTTGCCAGAGGATTTCCGCCCTCGCACCGGAACTCGTGCGCCTGCATATCATCGGCTTCAGCGGAACGGAGCACCTGCCCATCTACGCCTTGGAAATCGGCACTCCCCAAGCCGGAAGGAACGTTTTGCTCTCCGGACAGCACCACGGCGACGAAGTGTTGGGGGTCGAGATCGTGCTGGACTGGGCGGAGGAACTCGCCGTCCGGGGCTCCAAAGACAAGCAACTGAGCGAGATTCTGAGCCAGTTCAGGTTCTGGATCGTGCCCAGCATAAACCCGGAAGGCCATCGCGTGGTCAGCTCCGGGCTGCAGCAATTCAAGCGCAAGAACAACAGGGAAACAACAGGCGACGGAAAACTTGACCTCAGGGCGGACGGGGTCGACCTCAACCGAAACTACCCTGTGTTCTGGGACGAGGACCTTGCGTTGCCTCCCACACACCAGAACTTCAAAGGCACAGCCCCCGCCTCGGAACCGGAAGTCCAGGCAATCGTCGGCCTTGCGCAGAAGCACAGCTTCGAACTGGCGATGTTTTACCACTCTTCTCCCACGGGGGAACTCAGCGAAAAGATCTTCCTGCCCGCCCTCGACTCCCTCAATACGCGCCAGAAGCTCCGCTGGCAAACCACCAAAAGCCTGGCGGACAAATATGCCTCAAACCTCAAGCGGGACTATCAGGACGGAACCTACGCGGTCAGCCCGGTCCCGGGAACCCGTGTCGGGAACGCCCGCAACTACTTCTTCCACATTCGCGAAGCATACGCCTTTCTGATTGAAGTCGGAGGCGTGACGCCCGACGGCATCAGCATCGTCCATCCTCCCGCCAAGATGCGGGACAAGATCGTCGCCCGGCACCTCAAGGCACTGCGCAAGCTCTTCGCCTACAACCTCATGACACTGGTCTGATCAGTCCGGCATTCGCTCCCAAAGCCCCTCATAACTCTGCCATTCCCCGTCCTTGCGCACCAGCGTGACGACCCTCACCCAGTTGCGGTTGTCCGCCTGATGCATCGTTTTCCAAAGTGTGGAAAAGCGGTAGTTCTCCCTGGCAGGAGGCGTTTCAGACCACGAATCTAGCGCGCCAATGAGGATATAATCCACCCCCAGGTCTTCAAGCTTGTAGCAGATTCGCTTCGTATTCTCGTGCGGCTGGTTGCCGATCACCGCCACGCTGAACCCCGTGGTGTCCGCTTCCGCCAGGATGTCGAGCAGTTCCTTGCCCGCGGGCTCCCATTTGCGGGGGAATTCCCGGAGGCTGAGTTCCACCCTCGAGCTGTCCGCTTCCGAGTTGTCCAAACGCTTCATCTGGAACGCTGTCCGGCTGTCTGAGACCCGATATCCCGCCTGCAGATAGTATTCCCCTTTGGGCACCTGCACGGAGTAAACCCCGTTGCCCTCTTCCCTGAAATCCTGATCCAGCCAGTAAAAGGAACCGTCAATGAACCTTGTGAGCGCGAGCCCGCCCGCCATCCCGGCGACGGGGACCCCGATCTCGTCCGCCAGAGCCACCGTGACTTTGGTGAGCGACGCTGTCTCGCCGGTCTTGGTCTCCGGAGCGCACTTCATGATGTCATAATAGCCCCATTCACCGTTCTGATGCTGGACATAAATGAGATCCGGCTGATAGGAGAACTCCGCCGGCACGCGGTTCGCCCTTGCCAGGCTGACCGCCATCAGGCGGTATTGGGTGGGGCTCAGATACTTCTGCTCAATTGCCACGTGCAGGGGCAGGAGCCCCTTCAACGCCTTGGCGGAATCTACCTTATACTTCTTTTTGAGCCACTTCATCGCCAGGTTCAGGCGCTCCATGCGGTCCTCATGCTTAAAGTAAAATGACTTCGGAAACAGCGTCAGCACGTCCTTTGCCAGAGAAAATTCCTCCGAAAGCTCCTCATAAAAGACCGACGGCTGGATCACGCTCGCCAGGTCCTGATAATAGAACTCGTGCTCAAAGGCCATGAACTGCAGCGCCAGGGCTTCGACCTGCTCCGCGCTTGCCTGCCAGAAAAACTTCGGATCGATGTACTGGCCTTCCTCCTCGTTGCCCACGCAATATGCCATGAACTCCCCGTCCAGCCAGTGGGTCTGCTGCAGGAAGCGCTCAAATTCGCCCTGATTGCCCCGGAACAATGCCGCGAACTCCGCCAGCAGACTGTCCGGATAGTCAGACGCCCGCTCCCGCCACTGCCGGTCAACCTTGCTCCAGCGTTCCTGCGCCACTTTCACTCCGGCGTTCCAGACTTCCGGAGCCTGCTTCCACTCGAAGGGATTAGCCGGATAGTTCAGCATCGCGTCCTGTTCCGCGAGAGCCCCCTCTTTCAGGGAGATTACGCATTCGTATTCAGCATCTTCCGTCGAAGGAACCAGTTCCAGCGCCTGCTTGCCGTCCTTGGCGGCGGAGAGATAGAACGCTCCTCTGCCCGCGCTGAGGGTCAATTTTCCCTCTTTGTCCGTCTTCACCCAAGCCAAAGCGCGCAGGGAACCCCAGTTGTAAACCAACACCCCAAGCGCTGTCTCAGGCAGGGGAAGTCCTTGCTCGTCAACGGTTTGGATGTGGATGGAGCGGGTTCGCTCCCCGGCATAGTTGCGGATGGAGTTGATCGAGCACTCGTATCTGCCCTGCGCCAAAACCTCGTCCCCCGGAGCCGGAAGCGTCCCGTCGGCGATGATCAGCACGGTCTTGTCGATCATCCCGCTAAACCAGGTCTGGTCAGGATAATACGCCGCGTCCATGTCTCCGGTGTAGTGCCATGCCCCTTCCAGCCAGACTTCCGCCCAGGCGTGGTTGTTATCCGTGTGGGGCCACCAGGGGGTGCTTGCCGCGCGGGAGGGAAGCCCGACGGTGCGCGCCGCCGCGACGAAGAGAATCTGCATTTCCTCGCAGCGTCCCAAAAGGCTTTTCCGGGTGATGTCCAGCGGAGACTGGTCGCGTCCGCTGGTGGGCTGGAATTTCAAGCGCCCCACGCACCATTGGGAGACCGCGCGGTAGAGTTCCATCTCATTGGGGGACTTGTCCATAATATCGCGCAGGCCGTCCCTGAGCAGGGCTTCGCGATAGGCTTCGATTCGTTCGTCGGAGACAGTCTGGTCCGCCACGTAGGCGAGGAAAAACTCGGGTTCGTGCGTGGTACCGCGGGTGTTGAGCAGCGAGCGGATCTGCAGGTAGTTGCTGAGAACATCCTGCGGCTCTGCCTGTTGCAGGTTGCCATCGCTTTCGTAGGCAAGCAGATACGCCATCAGGATGTCGTCCTGCTCCCTCAGCATCTTCTTATATGCTTTTTTGTGGGAGGAATCGAGTTTCTTGAGGTTTTCCTTTGCCAGAGGCATTAATTTGCGGTAAAGTCCGGGATTTCCCTTGGCGGTGAATCCCGCGGGCAGGGCTTGCGCGCTCAGCGCCAGAACCGTCCCCAGCAGACAGAATAAAACTGCCAACTTCTTGACTGACATCATCTTCTTCCTTTTCCGCGCCTGCCGGGCAAGTCCATTCCCAGCCCCCCGGCGAGCCAGCCTTTTTCCCGAGCCGGTGTCCTCCCGGTTGCCTCCCGGTCGCCGCGCGCTTGCCAAGCGGGTGGATACGCGGCGGCTTCCGCGGCTTGAACAAGCCTGGAAAAACGGCAGAACGAGAAAACGCCGGGGTTTCCCTGCCGTCAGATAACGCGGATATCTATTTAACTATCAATATTATGCGTTGCGCGAGGCTCAGAGTTTGAGCATCTTGCCGCGGCTTTCAGTTCCGCCGCCGCTCAGGCGCCAGAGGTAGATGCCGCGGGAAAGGCTGCGTCCGGCATCGTCGAGTCCGTCCCAGATCAATTCATGTTCACCCTTGCCTAATCCGACGGGAGCGAGAGTACGGACCTTCTGCCCGCGCTGGTTGAAAATTTCGAGGCGGAGGGAGGCGGGGCAGTCCAGCTTGAATTGCAGCATCGTGTTGTCCGCGAAGGGGTTGGGATAGCTGCGCGGCTGTCCGGACAGCGCGGGAACGAGCGGGTCGTCTCCGGACGAGGGGTCGGGATCGATGACCTCAAAGGCGATGAGTATCTTGCGCAGCAGGTCAGACAAATCGTTGTCTCCCGGCAGGATAGCGCTGAGGGCGAAGGCGGAGGCGACGGTCTTGTGGGTGTCCGTGTCGTTGAAGATCGCCAGGCTATTGTTGGCATACACAGTGTTTTGGCTGCTGAAGATGGGGGAGGCGGTCGGCGCGTTCGCGAGCGGGACGTAGGTCTGGTTGTCGGTTTGGTCGTAGCCCCAGACGAGGGTGGTGGCTCCTTGCGTGTAACTCACTGCCTCGATGAAGGCTATGACGTCGAGGGGGGCGTGGGTTCCGAACTTGCCCCAGAACGGATCGGCGGGATCCCAGCCGACGTCGCCCTCGAGATAGACCTTGCCGCCGTTGTCCAGATAGGCGTTGAGCAGGTTGTAGTCAAGGTTTCCGGGCTCGAGGATATAGGCGGTGTCGCCCCAGCCGAAAAGGCAGAAAACGGCTTCGAAGCCGTCGAGATAACTGTAGTCCGGGATGATTTTGTCGGTGTAGATGACGTTGAAGCGTCCGGCGGCGTTGAGGGCGTTCACAACCTCCAAACCGTTGCGGTGAAAGGGTTCATAGACTAGAATCTCGCCCTGGGGTGCGGGTTGGGAGGGGCTGTGGTTGACCAGGGGGCTGCCGTAGTTGATGTAGGTGTAGACGTTTTGGAGTTCGGGCCAGATGATCCCTCCTGCGTCCACGGGGTCGCCGAACATGTAGTATTGGGCGTGGGTGAGGTTGGCGTAGGCGATGGCGGCGCCGGTCGAAAGCCCGTTGCGGGTGATGTTTTCCAGCCAGTGGAGGTTGTAGGAGCTGAGTCCGCCCCAGCCGGGGTTGTCCCAGCCGATCTTGTACCAGCCGGTGCGGGTTGCCCCGACGGAGGTCACGGCTTTTTTCTGGAGGGCGTATTCGGCGAGGCTTTGGGACTGGTTGTCAATGTAGCCGTTGTAGCATGAGGCGGCGAAAAGGATGGTGCCGTCCTGGTTGGCGAGGTTGTCAAAGCTTTGGCGGTCCACCATGTCCATCCACTGCATTTCCCAGGAGTCGGGCAGGCTGTTGGCATTGTCGTCGTTCATCCAGACCTTGCGGGAAGAGGAGCCGGAGGAGCCGTGGGCACTCCAGTTCAGGATGCCGTAGCTGGTGGTGCTGAGGAGGTCCTTTAGTCCGTTGTAGTCGAGGGGGAAGGTGCTGGGATAGGAGGGGACGTAGCCGATCTGCTCATACATGGTGGTGACCTGCCAGTCGGAAAGGACGGTTTGGCGGGCGTATTCGGAGAAGGTCGCGCCGTCGGTCTGGAGATAGATTGGTTCTGGTTCGCCGCCGTAGTTGAGGAAAGCCGCGGGCAGGAGGGCGCTCTGCTTCCAGGGTGCGTTGCTGTTGTTGTAGGCGATGGTGCGCAGGATGATCTGCTGCAGGGTGGTGGGGTTATTGGTGGAGATGCGTCCCACAAAGGCTTCGGGGGTGAAATCGCAGAGATAGTCCTGGATGCCTTCGCCGGAGGAATACTCGCCCAGGCGGCCGTCGCTGTCGGTGTCCACGATGCTGCTGAGGTCGCCGTAGAAGAAGTCCGAGGCGACAGTTTCGTATCCGTCAGGCTCGGGAGTCAGATACATCACGGGGACGGTGTCGTAGTCTCCGACCAGCAGCACGTAGGTGAAGGGGCTGGAGTTGTATTGGCCGGCGATGTAGTTGCGGAGTTTCTCGCCGTTCGTGGCGCCGGGGCTGGAGGCCAGGATGTTGGAAATGTTTGCGAAGCCGGTGATCAGTCCGAGGGACTGGTGGTAGATGTTGAGGGGTTCCGTGTAGGGATAAAGAGCGGAGTTTGTGATGAGGAGGATGTCGTAGAGCTTGGCGTCGGAGCGGGAATAGTATTTGGCGAGGTCCGCGGGATTGGCGTAGAAGGAGTTAGCGGGGCATGTTCCGTTCTTGTCCGGCTGCTCCAGGACGGGAGGGATGCGGCTGGGCAATGTTTCCGGGGCTTCCTCCCAGGAAAGCTCCAGGCTCAGGGTTGAGTATGCCTGCCAGGAGTTGCCGTTCCAGACGGCGGGCAGGGCGGAGAAGTTAGCGCTGGACACGTCTCCCCACTTGCCAATGCCCCGGAAGCGCAGCAGGGGCGCGACAGGGGTTTGCGCGGCAGAGGAAAGTACACTCTGTCCGTCCGTAAAGGCGGGGTTGACGCCCGGGGCGGGAGCAGCCAGGCTTCTTGCGCCGGAGAACTGGTAGCTGTATTGGAGGTTAGCCGCGTTCGCGGGAATGATCACGTTGACTGGCTTCACCGGCAGGCGGTATTGGCCCGGGGCAGTCAGCGCGCCCCACCCGGAGGGGAGTTCCCTCGCGGAGGGATCGAACCCGGAAAGGTCCAGGCTCAGGCTCAGGTTTCCCCCGCAAAGCAGCAAGGGCAAAAGCGATAGCGCCAGAACGGCGAACTTCTTAATCATGGGATTCCTCCTTGGAGGGCACAGGCTTCCGATAATGTGGCTTGCGCTTGGGAATGAGGTGACGGGGCTTGTTTGCCTTGCGCTGTCCGCCTGGCTTGTTGTTTTGGCGTTGCTCGGGCTGGGGGCGCGGCTCTGCCTGTTCCTGCTGCTGACCGGGGATTCCGGCAGCGCGGCGGAAGCGCTTCTTCCTGTCCTTGTGCATCTTTTCCGTGGCATACTGCATGATGGCTTTGGAGGCGGTTTCCTTGCTCTGGAAAAGGAAGTCTTCCACCTGTTGGGGATACAGTTTCCAAAGCTCTTTGAGCAGCCAGCCGACTCCTTGCTGGACGGCTCTCTCGCGGTCTGCCATCACCGGCTGGATGAAAGAGAGAATTTCCTCCACCGGCAGGCGGTCCTTTTGGCAGAGCATGGTCACGGCTGCGACCCGGCGGGTCCATTTGCTTTCCGCGACAAGCCAGCCGGCGAAATCATCCATGTCCGCGATCTCCAGTTCCAGCAGGACAGGCGTCAGCTTGGTCGCGATGAGGTCTGCGTGCTGCCAGTTGTCGATGCCCTGATCCAGAACCTTTCTCAGTTCCTCATACACTGTGCGGTCGAGGCGCGGCCGGTGCTTTTTGAGAAACATGATCGCCAGCGTTCCGAACTCGTATTTGCCCGTGGCGAAGAAATGCGGAGCGAGGCGGGCAAGTTCCGGGATCGACGGCTGGAAGCGCTCAAAGACCTCGTCGCGGACTTGCCGCAGTTCGTCTTCGCTGAGCCCGAAGGCGTCATAGCCTTCCCGGAAGAAGCGGGCGTTCTTAATTACCAGCCCGGGATTTTCGTGGTCGAAAAAAAACTTCTCACAGAAGGCGAAGATCTCCGTCTGGCGGGGATCCATTTCCGTGGCTGCGGTGAGTGGGATCATCGTTAAATCCTTGCTAACATTAGATCTTGGCGCAGTGCCGGAGGATTATCCGTCCGGCCGCAATATTATAAAGCAATCAGCGTTCCGATTGCGACTCTGGCTCATGCTTGCCGTAGCCCAAACCCTTGCCGGTGACCAGCACGTGCCAGCGGTTGAACATCTGCCTCAAGCGCCAAACCATCGCCGGGGTGGGGTTTAGCTGCGCAAGCAGCTTCGCCAGGAATGTATCCCAATTGGTCGTCTCATGGCTGCGAAAAAATCCGGAATTGCGCATGGACTCCAGCATATAGCCATGCAGCTTCTCCAGTTCGGGGCCTTTGACGGCGCGGATCTTGCGCGTTTTGCCTTCGCTGAAGGGACGCCGGTGGATCTCCCAAAGCCCGATGGCGACAGCCTGCGCGAGGTTGATCGAGGGAAAGTCCGGATTTGCCGGGATGTGGCAGCGCAGCGGGCAGAGGTCGGCTTCCGCGTCGGTCAGCCCAAAGGTCTCGCGCCCAAAGACCAGCCCGATCTCCAGATCCGGGATGCCGGCGCAATACGCCCCCGTCTCCACGGGATCCATATCGACGGGCTTGAGCCTGCCCACGCGGCGGGAAAAGGCGACGACCCGGTCCAGGTCCGCAACCGCTTCGCCCAGGGTGGGATAGGTTTGCGCGTCCTCGAGCAGATGCTCGGAATGCATGGCGAGATAAAAGTCGTTCTTGCTGGGGACAGTCCCCACGATGCGGAGGCTTTTGAAACCGAAATTGTGCATGATCCTCGCGACCGCCCCCACGTTACCCTCATAGACCGGTTCGACCAGGATGACGTGGATCATGCGCCCCGCAGCATCTTACCGAGGCGGTTGCCCATCTGCGCCACTTCCGGATGGGAGTCGGATTTCCATTCCTGGATCGTCTTTTGCGAGACCGCGAGGAAATCCCTTGCCTTGTCGCGGTTGTTCTTTTGGGTGAAGAAACTGGTCAGCTTGCGCAGGGTCTGATAGATCGTCTGCGTCCGCGCTTCGTCCGCCCCGATCAGCCAGTGGCGGATGCTGGCATAGGTCTGCAGCGGCCTGAGCCTGCCGACCTGGGTCAGGATGTGGCTGATCTTCTTCTGCACCTCTTCGCTCTCGTCGTCCAGCATTTTGCCGATGAAGACCAGGATATATTGCGGGTTCTTCTGGGCGATGTTTTCCATCCCGTGCAGCGCCATCGCGCGCTTCTTTTCGCTGGGCGAGGCTGCCCACAGCGGCATGTATTCCTTCATCACTTCCGGCGCCCGCTTCCACATCTCGAAGCAGATCGTCTCGCTTTCCCAGGGAACAGACTCGCAGGTCTTGTCCAGGGTTTTGACGATGACTTCCGGCTTCTCCATGTTTTTGTAATAGAAATAGAACAGCGCGGAGGCGCGCATTCCGTAGAGCCTGTGCTCTAGCATTTCGGCGCAGACGGAGTCCAGATCGCCGCTTCCCTGATAGTTTGCCAGCCGTTTGCCCAGTTCCTCGCGGACAAAGTAGTTCGCCGTGTTGCCCAGTTCAAATATCTGTTTGGTCGCCAGTTCGACCTTGCCCCGGTCCAGGTTTTTGAAAACCTTGTCCACGTGCGCGTCCATGAGTTTGTATTCGTCCAATGTAAGACGACCCATTGCTTTGATCATATGAGTAAGCTCCAATTCTCGGTGCGAGAGATGAGTCGATATTCTGCCTCAATACACAATGCCTGCAATCCAACCGGAGGGTGGGGATTTGCTTGGGCGTGCTTGATAGGTTATGCTGCGCACAGCTTTTTGCCGCCGCGCCAAACTGTCAAGGTTTTTATCTCGAGCCGCGCTCAATCCAGCCTTTCTAACCGCGCCCACACCACCCGCTTGCCACCCTGCGGGCGACCGGGAGGACAGGCGGAGGCGACCAGGAAGCCATCAGCCAGGGAAAAAGGGCGGAACGGCTGTCAGTCTCCGGAAGATCAATCCATCCAGGCAACGACCGACACGCAGCGGCGGTTGAGGATGGGGGGAGTGCCCCCGCCGGGGATGGTGAAGGTCGTGCCAGTCGTGGTCCCGGCGAGCAGGTAATCCTGGGGGCGAAGGGGATCCGGGCCGGTGTAGACTTTGTAAAGGTCCGGCGTGACGGGGTTGCCTCCGGTGTCCTGCGTGACTGCCTGCCAGGTTGCCTGAAGGTCGCCGTTGGGAAGCAGAACCAGCGAGATGCTTTCCGGCGGGAGCGGGACCTGGACGCTGCCCACCTGGATGGTGGCGGGGACCAGAACTTTGTAACTGGGGATTCCCGACTGGCAGAGCATGATCGCATCCGCGACCTGGGATTCCAGAAGATCGCCGTCAATCATGCGTACCTGGCAGGGCACGGTCATGCCCGGCTGGATCTCTCCGCGCGAGGGCTGGAAAGACCATCTGTCCAGGAGGGAGTTTTCGTGTTCGGCCATGATCTGGGGGGCGGTCAGGACGGTGTTCCAGACCTTGATCTCATCCAGAGTGCCCTTGAAATAGCCGTATTGCCCGCCTCCAAAATAGCTGCTCATAAAGGTGACGGATTTCTGGCTGATAATTCCTCCCGCGACGAAAGCGCCGTCGATGAAGAGGTAGGGCACGTGATTGGAGAACGCCACGGTGTAATGCTTCCAGCCGGAGAGGTCCGCGCTATGGGAAAGCAGCACGGGCATATAGCCGGCGGCATGCTCGACCAGCATGATCCCGTTGGTGCCCAGCGCCACGCCCAGGCCGCCTCGAGAGCCCTCGCCGCCCCAATCCGGAAAGAGCAGATAGCGGCTGTAGACGGCATAAGCGTAATAACCAGCGCCGGTGATTGGCGCGGCCGTGGTCGGGCACGCCCAGAAGCTGAAAGTGAACTCGTTCTCCAGATTGAAGGGGCGAACGGTGTAGCTGTCGTCAACGCCGTCGCAGCGAAGCGCGCTTTGGGGCCGGGAAAGGCGGTCGTTGGCAAGTGAGGTGCCGTTGATCGTGCCCCCGGTGTTGGTGATCATATCCTCATAGAAGCCGCTGAAGGGATAATAACCAATGATCGAGGACCCGCTGCCGATCGGCTCGTGCAACAGGGAGTAGGTCGCGGGTACCGTTCCGGTGTTGGACAGCGAGAGGGTTTGGGAGTCGTAGTAGCCAGGCGCGCTGTGGAAAACGAGCGAGGAAGGGTCGTGGGTGATGGTGAGCTGCGCGGGCAGCGTCAACGCGAACAGGCATAGGGCAAAGACAAAAAGTGGTTTCATGGTAGTCCTTGAACCTCCAGGGTGGATATTGGAGCATTTAATTAAGGCAAGTGACGGTTTTGTCAAGGAATAAACGCAGTTCCGCGAACACGGATGTGGAAAAATATCCTACGCGGCAAAGCCGGGGGATGGGCGCCGCGTCCTTGTCCGGCAAGCGAGCGGGCAGGAGAAGAATCAGTCGAAGATATCGCCCTGATTGACCTGGCGGCTGGTCACGAAGTGCAGTTTGGCGACCTCGGCGAGGCGGTTCCAGCCGAATTTGTCGGCAAAGGCGCGGGCGGGTTTGAGCACGTTTTTGCCGCTGCCGAGGGGGAACTTCATGGCGTAGTGCTTGTCCATCGCTTCCCTGCTCTGGAGAAACTGGTATCTGGCCACGATGGAGGCAGCGGCGACGGCGGGGTCGCTTTCCGCGTGGTGGCGTTCCTCCACGGGGAGGGGGAACTCCTTGCCGCGGAGGTATTCGCGCACGGCTTTGCGGGGGCTGAACTGGTCGGCGAGAACGCCTTCCAGGGCGGGAAAGCGGGACCAGAGATCGAGGATGGCGGTGCCGTGCTGCCAGGCGAGGAGGTCGTTGAGGTTCTTTTTGCGGGACTGCATGTCGGCGATGATTTCGTTGTAGCGGAGGGGTTTGATCACGATGCAGGAGATGCGGTGGTTGAAGCGGGTGTAGAGTTCGCGGGCGATTGCCTTGATCTGGGGATCGGAGAGGGTTTTGCTGTCCGCGACGCCGAGAGCGCGGAGTTCCGGCTCGATCTCCCTGTCCATGGCAAAGGCAGCCACCACCAGCGCTCCGAAATAGTCTCCCTTGCCGCATTCATCCGAGCCGATCCAGCGTTCCCAGGCGTGCAGGTCTCCCACGGGCTGGGGTTTGACGTGCAGCAGGCCTTCCAGCAGGGGGCGGAGAGGGTTATCCGGCTTGGCGCCGAGGACGGTGCTCAGGCCTTTTTTGACCGAATAGTAGATGTTGAGGGTGGCTCGGGCAGACTCTCCCTGCAAATTGAGCTGCCAGCCGTAGGGAATCTCCCGCTGGCTGGAGACGGCGATCCCGAGCCGGGCAAGTTCGGGCTCAAGATGGGAAAGGTATTCCTCGATGTGTTTGTCCATGGCGTCCTTTATGTGCCATCCGGTGCGTGAGATCGGATTTGTCAATGACAAAGTGCGCGGCTGTGCGCTCCTGTCGGGTGAAAAAAATAATTTGTGCTTGACAGAAATTGGCTTATACTAGTTTTAGCACTCTATCTTACAGACTGCTAAATAAATTTGTTGATTATTACACAATATGGAGGTAATACAAAGATGGCAAAACAAATGCTGTATGCGCACGATGCCCGCACCGCTCTCAAGAAGGGTGTCGATCAGCTTGCCGATGCCGTGAAGGTGACACTTGGACCCCGCGGCAGAAACGTGGTATTGGATAAGAAATTCGGTTCCCCCACCATCACCAACGACGGGGTGACCATTGCCAAAGAGATCGAACTCGAAGGCGAATTTGAAAACATGGGCGCCCAGCTCTGCAAAGAAGTCGCGGAGAAAACCCATGACGTGGCCGGCGACGGCACCACAACCGCGACCATCCTGGCGCAGGCGATCATCGAGGAAGGCCTCAAGCACGTCACCGCCGGCGTCAACCCGATGTATTTGAAGCGCGGCCTGGAGAAAGCGACTAAGGTCGTGGTGGAAAAAATCCATGATTTCTCCAAGACTATCAAGAGCAACGACGAGATCGCCCAGATCGCTTCCATCTCAGCCAACAACGACAGCGAGATCGGAAAGCTCATCGCCGAAGCGATGGAATCCGTGGGCAAAGAAGGCATCATCAACATCGAGGAAGCCAAATCCATCGACACCGGCCTGGAGAAGGTCGAGGGAATGCAGTTTGACCGCGGCTACCTCAGTCCCTACTTTGTCACCAATCCGGATAAGATGATCGCTGAAATGGAAGATCCCTTCATCCTCATCCATGACAAGAAGATCAGCGTCCTCAAAGACCTGCTGCCCATCCTGCAGGAGATCTCTCAGCACGGACGTCCCTTGCTCATCATCGCCGAAGACATCGAAGGCGAAGCCCTGGCGACCCTCGTGCTGAACAAACTGCGCGGCGTGCTCAACGTCGTCGCGGTCAAAGCACCCGGCTTTGGCGACCGCCGCAAAGCCATGCTGGAAGACATCTCCATCCTCACCGGCGCCACCCTCATCACAGAGGAGATGGGACGCCGCCTCGACAGCGCAACCATGACCGACCTCGGCCGCGCCAAGAAGATCCTCGTGGAGAAAGAGAACACCACCATCCGCGAAGGGGCCGGCGACGAAGAGGCCGTCAAGGGACGCATCAAGCAGATCAAGGCCCAGATCGAGGAAACAACCTCCGACTATGACAAAGAGAAGCTCCAGGAACGCCTGGCTAAGCTCTCCAGCGGCGTTGCCGTGATTCGCATCGGCGCTGCCACCGAAACCGAGATGAAGGAAAAGAAAGCACGCGTGGACGACGCGCTGCATGCCACCCGCGCGGCTGTCGAGGAAGGAATCGTACCCGGCGGCGGAGTCACCCTGATCCATGCCGCCAAAGCCCTCAAAGACATGAAAGAACTCAGCCATGAAGAGAAAATGGCTGTCGAGATCATGATGAAAGCCCTCGAGAAACCCGCCTACCAGATCGCCACCAACGCCGGCGAGGAGGGTGCGGTTATCGTCGAGAAGCTCAAAGGCTACAAAGACGTGAACATGGGCTACAACGCTGCCACAGGCGAGTTTGAAGACCTGCTCAAGTCTGGGATAATAGATCCCGCCAAGGTCGTGCGCTCCGCAGTGCAGAACGCTGCCTCCATCGCAGCCCTGCTGCTCACCACAGAGTGCATCGTCACCGACATCAAAGAACCCGAACCCCCCGCTCCAATGCCCAATCCCGGCATGGGCGGAATGTATTAAGCAATCTCCAATACCATCCATACCCAAGACCCCTCCCACCCCGGGAGGGGTTCTTTTTTGTCTACTGCAATAAAGGCTGTCTGTCCGTAGGTGGCGATTTGGATTGCAAGGAGGTGGTCAGAACGGCAAAGGTGTTGATATTAATCCCTCATCTAGTTGATGCGTAATGTGTTTTTACTTGACATGATTTGAACATTGTTCATATATTATTCTCAAGTATAAGTTGCATTGATATCGCCTGCCAGAGATACGCAACGAAGGAGAGGAAATGAAGGTTATTAGTATTATCGCTGTCGTCCTGCTCGCGACATTTTCACTTACAGCAGCTGTATTAGCAGTTGATAACAACATCCACCCCATTGGGCAATACAGCACTTGGATATCCGCCTACAACGCATCAGCGAACGGAGACACGATCTTGATCTATCCCTCGCCCTACGAGTATGGCCCCGGCTGGAACGAGGGCGGACTGGGGAAGCAGCTTACCGTGATCGGCGGCGGCTTCAACCCGGACAATCCCGATCTGCCAACCTCCCGTATTAACCTCTATGTCAACCAGGCAGCGGGAGTGGGAAGCGTATTCAGCGGCTTGCACATAACCGGCGGTGTAAGCAGCTCCTATCAGGCAAAATACGTCAACTGCAGGTTCGACGCCAATGTCACGTTGCAGGCATCCAATTCGGAGATGAGAAACTGCCTGTTCAATGCCGGACTTTACTTCGGAACCGGATGGTCAGCCGCATCCGATGATTTTCTGATACACGGTTGCACTTTCAAGAGCTTCATCCAACCAGCTGCCCGAACCGACGCCACCTGCAACAACTGCGTGTTCATAGGCAACCTTGCCCATATCGACACGGCAGGAAACAACGGTCTTTGCTGCTATTTCAACAACTGCCTCTTTGCCAATGTCGATGAAGGCACCCACACCCTTCATAGCGGGTGGTCCAGCCCAGTTGACCTCATTTTCGTCAACTGCATCATGGAGACCATCGCCATCAACCAGTCCTACTACACCTTCCAATACTGCATCTTCGAAGGCAGTTCCACAAACATCAGCGGCATAGGGAACCTGCAGAATGTGGACCTCTCGCTGGTGATGGAGGACGTCAACGGCGGAGACTACCATCTCTGCGAGAACTCCCTTGCCGAAGGTTCCGGCTTGAACGGTGATGACATCGGCATCTACGGCGGCAACACACCCTTCAACGACCTCTGGTATCTCACCGGCCTGCCCAGCATCACTGAGTTCACCTGCCCCATCGTGGTCGATACAGACGGCAACCTCAACGTGCACATCGAAGCCCAAAGCGGCAACTGACCCTGCCGCTGAGGAGCAAACATGAAACTCCCTCTGATATCCGCGCTTGTTCTTTTCCTGGCAGGAACGGCGCTTTGCCTGGCCGAAATCGACTGCCTGGAGTATTTTTTTGACTCCGACCCCGGCGCGGGAAACGCCATCCATATCTACGGACGCAGTGCTGTGGACATCGACGAATTGATAAGCACCGCTTCGCTCGCACCCGGAATCCACCGCCTCTATGTCCGCGCCCGAAACGACGAGGGCCTCTGGGGCATGCCCCAAAGACTGGTTTTCTTTGTCCCTTGGGACGCGCAGCCCTTCGAGACTACATCTGTTACCGGGATGGAATACTTCTTCGACGCCGATCCCGGTCAGGGCAATGGTATCCAGGTCTATGGACGCAATGCTATTGATCTGGACGAAGTGATCTCCACCTCCTCCCTAAGCCCCGGAATCCACCGCCTCTACGTCCGCGCCCGGAACTCCTCCGGCGACTGGGGCATGCCCCAAAAATCCACTTTCTCCGTCCCCTACAGCCCACTCCCGCTGGAACCAACCGCCATCACAAACGTGGAATACTTCATTGACACAGATCCCGGTCCCGGCAGCGGAGTATCCCTCTTCTCACGCAACGCCCTGGATATTGACGCCACAATCGGCACCTCCGCCCTCGAGCCCGGCATCCACCGGCTATACGCGCGGGCCAGGAACAATGAAAACATCTGGAGCACGCCACAAAGCGCCGTCTTTTGGAAGCCCTATCCTGCGGCAGACCCGCTTCCCGACATCGTCAGGCTCGAGTTCTTCGTGGATTCCGATCCGGGCCAGGGCAACGGCACCCAGACCGCGGTCACGCCCGGAGCCTCTGTGGACCTGAGCCCCCTGCTCCACATCGGTGAGATCGCGCACGGCAACCACAGCCTCCATATCCGCGCCCAGAACGAGAACGGAACCTGGGGCTTTCCCGCTTTCTGCCGGTTCTCCGACGGCATCCCGGCACACCTTGCCATCTCTATCAGCGAAGGGATCCTGACGCTCTCCTGGGATGACCTCCACGGCATTGACAACTACAAGGTCTATTCCGCGGACTTGCCGGATTCCGCTTATGCCGAGGACACAGGCGGCACTTACGGCGAATCCTCCTGGACCGAACCCGTGCTGAACCGGATGAAGCTCTTCCGCGTCACTTCCATCTACGGAGATTGACCAAACCTTACGGCGAAAATCCCCCCCCCATAAAGCAAAACGCGCGGCACATACCGCGCGTTTCCCATATTCTCTCCCGCGTCTCCGCGGAACTATCCTATTCCCTTTCCCGCACGGGTTCTTCATACTCCCCGGAGTCGTCATACCCCGAGTCCGCATAATCCCCGTAGCCGGAATACATATCCAGATCGGACAGGTCAAAGCCCTGATAATAGCTGACGCTGGACACCGCGGATTCGATCCCCAGCAAGCCTTCCGGATCAAACTGCTCGAACTGATTCTTGGACTTCTCTTTGCCTTTCTTGTCCACGATGATGAACTTCTTGCTCTCCACGACCATATAGCGGTTGACGCCGATCGGCACCAGGAAGTCGTAATCGTCGGTCAGGGGCATGATCTCCTTGCCCTTGGAGTTGATCACGCCGCGCTTTTCCCCGCTGGACACGAGTATCCCCGTGGGAAGCTGGATCATCATGTCGAATTTGGGCCGCAAAACCTCTTTGCCCTTGGGATTGATCATCCCGTAGGACTCCCCGTTGGAGACCACGGAAAGCCCGCCGGAGAATGCCGACGCGCTCTCGATGTCGTCCGTGGGGGAGATCACGATCTTGCCCTTTTTGTCTATCGCGCCCCATTTGGATTCCTCGCCGCCGTGCTCGATGAACCAGCAGACCCCTTCGCTGAAGCGGTCATAGTAGCGTCCGGGCTTAAAGTCGATCGCGACCTTGTCGTTCTTATCGATAAAGCCGTATTTGCTCTCTTCGCCGGAGACCTTTTCCACCCTCGCCAGGCCGTCCCAAAACAGGTCCGCGTCGTCGTATTTGCACTTGATCGCCAGCTTGCCTGATTTGTCTATATAGCCGTATTTGCCGTCTTCATTCATCACCCACGCCATCCCCTCGTTGAAGCGGGAAGCGCTGGTTATCTTTTTGTTGTCCAACTTCTTGAGATCGATCTTGACCTTGCCCGAGCGGTCAATGTATTGGATATGCTTGTCATCGCCCTTGCCGGTCACGACCGCCGCCAGGCCTTCGCTGAAATTGGAAGCGTCAATATATTTGCCGCCTATCTTCTGGGGCTTCTTGCCCACCTTGAAATACTCGTAATCGCCGTCCTTGTTCATCACGAAGATGATCCCTTCGGTTTCCATGGAAGGTTTGTTTTCCCACTGCTTGGAGACGATCAGGTTGCCTTCGAGGTCTGCCAGGCCCCATTTGTCGTCGCTGTCCAGCTTGGCGGGATAATAGCGGGAAATCCCCGGCGCCTGCTCCGAACAACCCCAAGCGCTGAGCAGCAATACTGCCGCCGCCAGGCACAGGATGAAATATCTTGCGTGTCTAGAACTCATTGCTAAGTTCCTCCTTATCTGTCTTTTAACCACGAATATCTTGCGCTGCCGCCGTGAACTGCGGCTTCAAACCATGATGCTATGATCTTTGCACTTCTGTCAAGTTTTTATTTGCCGCGCCTTGTCCGAGAGCACATATAAATCACTTGACACCTCCCCCTCCCCGAATTAAAAGTTCATCCCGTCACGATAGCTTTTACTTCAAGGAGTACCCATGCGAAAGACATTGCTTATCACGACCCTGGCCCTGATCAGCCTCGCCCTGGGCGCGGAGGGCATCGAAGGGCAGTGGAACGGCATGCTCGATATCTACGGCACCAAACTTCGCCTGGTTGTGCATTTCGCGGAGACGGACAGCGGGCTGGTTGCCACGGTGGACAGCCCCGACCAGGGAGCCTTCGGCATGGAGGCGGACAGCGCCAGCTTTGAGGACGGCACGGTGGAAATTCGCCTGGAGTCCATCAAAGCATCCTACAAAGGAACCCTGCGGGAGGGAAAACTCTGCGGAACCTTCTCCCAAGCCAGCCTGGAACTGCCTTTGGACCTGGCCCGGGAAGAACTCGCCGCCCCGGTTTACAACCGCCCCCAAAACCCTGTGGAACCATATCCCTACATCAGCCGTGACGTCACGTTCGAAAACCCCTCCGCCGGTATCACCCTCGCGGGAACCCTCACCCTGCCTTCTGAAGAGGGAACCTATCCCGCCGTGGTACTCGTTTCGGGCAGCGGTGCCCAGGACCGCAACGAAGAACTGCTGGCCCACAAGCCTTTTCTGGTGCTTGCCGATCACCTCACACGGGCAGGCATTGCCGTCTTGAGATATGACGACCGCGGCACCGCGGAGTCCGAAGGAGATTTTGCCGCCGCCACGACATATGACCTCGCGGAGGACGCCCTCAGCGCGGCAGCCTGGCTCAAAGCCCAACCGCAGGCAGGCAAGGTCGGCTTTATCGGCCACAGCGTAGGCGGAATCATCGCCCCCATGGCTGCCGCGCAGGACCCGGACATCGATTTCATCGTCCTTCTCGCGGGAACCGGCATCCCCGGCGATCAACTCCTCGCTCTCCAGGGCGAACTCATCATGCGGGCCATGGGTACCTCCGAAGATGAGATTGCCGAGACCCTCGCCTTCAACCGCAAGGTTTACGATCTCATCCTCAATTCCGTGGACGACACCCCGCTCCGCGGCCATTTGTATCTGCTTGTGGAACAGGCGATTGCCGACAGCAGCGCCAGCTTTGCCCCAGGCTATACCATGGACGAAATCATGGAATCCATCGCCTCCCAGTATCTGACCCCCTGGATGAAGGAGTTCATCCGCCTCGACCCCGCTTTCTGGCTGGAACAGGTGCAAGTGCCGGTCCTCGCCCTCAACGGGGGAAAAGACCTCCAGGTGCCCGCCCCGCAAAATCTCTCCGCCATCGAGGCTTCATTGGCCAAAGGCGGAAACAAATCCTGCAAAACCATCGTCTACCCGGACCTCAACCACCTCTTCCAAACCTCCGAAACAGGCGCCCCCAGCGAATACGGCAACATCGAGGAAACGTTCAGCGAAACCGCGATGAAGGACATCGCTGGATGGGTGCTGCAGAGATAGCACGCCCCTGATCCGGTCTTGGGGCTAGCGCGGACTCCTCCCGATATCCTCTTGGTTACCACCCCGTAGCGCACCGCGGGGACACTTGGCGGATGCCTGGACAGAACTTGAGCTGGATCAGGGTTCTGCCAGCGAAGTAGCTGGCGGTGGCGAGTTCCGGAGCTTAACCCGTTCAGGGATCCGATTGTGCGGCTTAAGTGACTTTCACGGAACCGTTTTGATAGTCAAGCCGCATCTGCGGGCCTGCCTGTCCGGAGAGCACAGCTTTGGCCATGGCGTCCTCCAGGTCTTTCTGAATCAAGCGTTTGAGCGGTCGGGCGCCGAACTGCGGGTCGTAGCCTGCATCCGCAATGTGGTCAACAAGCGCGTCCGTCCAAGTGAGTTCGATACCTTTATCCCGCACGCGATCTGCCAGTTGACGCAGTTGGATGCCCACGATCTGGCGGATGTTGTCCCGGCTGAGCCTGTGGAAAACGATGATGTCGTCCAGGCGGTTGAGGAACTCCGGGCGGAAATGGCGCTTGAGGATCTGCATCAGTTCGGGGCGCAGGGCCTCGAGGTCGTCGCACTCGTAGATCTCCTGCGAACCGAGGTTTGAAGTGAGGATGATCACGCTGTGGCGAAAGTCCACCGTGCGGCCCTTGCCGTCGGTCAAGCGCCCGTCGTCAAGGATCTGGAGCAGGATGTTGAACACGTCCGGATGCGCCTTTTCGATCTCGTCGAAGAGGATCACGCTGTAGGGGCGGCGGCGCACTCCTTCGGTCAGATAACCGCCTTCGTCGTAGCCGATATATCCGGGAGGCGCGCCGATCAGCCTTGAGACAGAGTGCTTTTCCATGAATTCACTCATGTCCAGGCGCAGCAAAGCCTTTTCGCTGTCGAAGAGATAGGCGGCGAGGGTCTTGGCAAGTTCCGTCTTGCCGACGCCTGTGGGGCCGAGGAAGATGAACGATCCGATGGGGCGGTTGGTGTCGGAAAGACCGCTGCGGGAACGACGGATGGCGTTGGCCAGGGCGACGATCCCCTCTCTTTGCCCGATCACGCGCTGGGCAAGGATGTCCTCCAGGGACAACAACTTGCTCATTTCGCTCTGCACCAGCTTGGAGACGGGGATATTGGTCCATTTGGAAACGACTTCCGCGATGAGGTCTTCATCCACTTTTTCTGGAAGCAAAGGCTCGCCGGAGCCGTTCTTCAGGGCGTCGAGTTCGTGCTCCGCGGCAGCAAGCTCCGCCTCTTTCTCGCGGATGGAACCGTATCTAAGTTCCGATGCGCGCTTGAGGTCGCCGTTGCGCATGGCGATGTCAAGTTCGGACCTGAGCGTTTCCAACTCCGCCCTGATGGCCCCGCTGCGCTCGAAGACCTTCTTTTCGTTTTCCCACCTGAGACGCAGTGCGTTGCGCATCTCGCTCAGTTCCGCGATTTCGGCGTTGATCTTCTCCAGACGCTGTTGGGACAAAGCGTCTTTTTCCTTTTGCAGTGAGAGTTTTTCTATCTCCAATTGGCGCAGTTTGCGCTCCGCTTCGTCGAGTTCTGTGGGCAGGGAGTCGATCTCCATGCGCAGCTTCGCACATGCTTCGTCTATGAGGTCTATCGCCTTGTCCGGCAAGAACCTGTCGGAGATGTAGCGGTCACTCATCACTGCCGCGGAGACCAAAGCGTTGTCCGTGATCTGCACCCCGTGGTGGACTTCATACTTCTCGCGGATTCCCCGCAGGATGGAAATGGTGTCCTCCACGCTCGGTTCCTGCACCATCACGGGTTGGAAGCGCCGCTCGAGCGCGGGGTCCTTCTCGATGTGCTTGCGGTATTCGTCGATCGTGGTGGCTCCGATGCAGTGAAGGGAACCCCTTGCCAGGGCAGGTTTGAGCATATTGGAAGCGTCAACCGCACCTTCCGCGGCGCCTGCTCCCACCACCGTATGGATCTCGTCGATGAAGAGGATGATCTTGCCGTCGGATTTCTCAACCTCGGCAAGGACAGCCTTCAACCGCTCCTCAAACTCCCCGCGGAATTTGGCTCCGGCGAGCAATGCCGCCATATCAAGCTCCACAAGCTCTTTGTCCTTGAGGTTCTCAGGAACGTCCCGCGCCACGACTCTGCGCGCCAGACCTTCCACGATCGCGGTTTTCCCCACGCCGGGTTCCCCGATGAGGATGGGGTTGTTCTTGCGCCGGCGGGACAGGATCTGCACCGTGCGGCGGATCTCTTCGTCACGCCCGATCACAGGATCCAGCTTCTCCTGCCTCGCCAGGCGGGTCAGGTTTCTGGCATACTTTTCCAAAGCCTGGTACTTCGCCTCGGGGTTCTGATCGGTGACGCGCTGGTTGCCGCGCAGTTCCTTGAGCGCGAGCAGCAGCTTGTCCGGGTCTGCTCCCTGGGCCTTGAGCAGTTTTGCCGCGGCTCCGCCTTTGTGCATCAAAGCCAAAAGTATATGTTCCAAAGAGATGTATTCGTCTTGAAGTTTGTCTGCCTCGCGTTCAGCCTGGTGCAGAACGTCAAGCGTCTCCTGAGCGAGAAAGACCTGTCCGCCGCTAACCCGGGGAAGCTTCCGCAGTTCCTCATCCACCGCCCGTGACAGCGCGCCTGGGTTGACCTCGAGCTTTTGCAGTGCGGAGGGAACCAGCGACTCATCCTGGCGCAGCATGGCTGCCAGAAGGTGCAAGTCCTTTATCTCCTGATGCCCGTTTTCCTGCGCCAGGTTTTGCATTTCCTGCAAGGTCTCCTGGCTCCTGAGCGTAAATCGTTGCGTGTTCATTACAACATCCTCCTGCGTAACAAGATAACTGGGAGCCTGAGGATGTCAAGTAAAAAACAAGCAGACTACCCAATAGACTGCTAATTTCCCACTGGAACCTGCAGCATCCCAGACGGATACATGAGGATATTTCGCCACAGAAGGCTATACATATCACAACTAAGCGCTTGACAATAATCCCGATAATCATATAGGAATGAAATATTGTTCAGCATATACGCCGTCGGCACTGCAACGCGAGGAGGAACAATGAAGTTTTTTTGGTTTGTTGGTATTTTTATTACTGCAGCCCTGACAATCTCTGCCGCCACCTGGACAGGAAACCTATCCACCGATTGGTCCAGCCCGGGAAACTGGAGTCCCATGGGAGTCCCCGCCGGCACGACCGATGTGATCATACCCTATGTGGCAAGCGGCAACTATCCAGACATCCAGGTCACACCTGCCTATTGCCGCGACCTCACGATCCAGCCAAACGCCAGCCTGACCATCTCATCAGCCACCCTCTACACCAGCCGCGACACCTATATCTCCGGCCTGCTCAGGATAACGAGCAACATCGACTGGTTCTCGCAGGGCTCGATCTATTGGCAAAGCGGTGCCACAGAGCAGATCACGGACAACAACTCCGAGATCTACTGCTCGGGAAACATGGTGTTCGAAGCCGGATCACAAGTGACCATAGCCAACGGTTACATTGAGTTTAACAGAACCGGAGCGGATGCCCAGATCATCAACCATTCCACCTGGACCAGCCTCAAAAACGTGCGCAGCATGGTCGCCAGCCCACACAGCCTGGTGATCTCAGCCGCCTCTACCGAGGATATCGTCATCTTCGGCTCCATTTTCAACTACGAAAACCACAGCTTCATCTGCGACTACGCAGGCACCACGCATTTGTCGGACAGGCTCTGGGACTTCAACTCCGGCTCTTCCGGCGGAATAAAATGGAATCAGGGAACCCTGAGCACCAACGGCATGACCGTCGAACTCATCCTGCACGGTCCGGCAAGCTATCTGAACAACCTGACGGTCTCCACCGTCGCTGAGACATCCATCTCAGCCGATCTGACCCTCAACGGAGACCTGACGCTCGCGTCCGGCATTTTCGATCCCGGCGGCTGGGGCATATATCTCGGAGGAGACTGGAATAACCTCGCCGGAGAAGGAGCCTTCGACAATGCCGGAAGCAACGTCACCTTCAACGGTTCCGGCTCCCAGCGGATCGCCTCCAGCGAAGAATTCCACACCCTGACCCTCAACAAGAGCGCCGGCAACCTGATCGCCGACGCCCCCGGCTCCATCATCACCTGCCAAAGCTATGACTGGATAGCCGGCTCCCTGTCTCTGTCCTGCTTCAGGTTCAACGTGCTGGATATGGTTGACGAAGCGATTCTGGGCGACCTCTACATCGATGGCTGCCAGGCGAACTTGTTCCAGGACAGCGCCTCATATCTCGACGTCAGGGGCAACCTGCACATCTACAACGGGCAACTGCACCTCTACGGCGGCCAACCGATCAGCCGCTGGTTCAATGCCGGAGCGGCAGAGATCGAGTTGTTCAACGGCTTGATCCAGCGCCACGGCGGAAGCATCTTCATAGTCGACACCGCGCAACCCCTCACGGAAAACATCATCGGAGGGACGATCATGGTCGACGGCTCCTTCATCTGCAACCGCCCAGACTTCCATCCTTCCGGAGGAAGGGTTGCCATGACCGGTTCCGCAAACACTTTCATCAACATGACCGCGGGATTTCTCAATAATCTCTCCATAGAAAAGAGCGCTCCGGACGCCTCTGTCACCCTTGCCGGCGATCTGAGCCTGACTTTGACCCTCAATGTCGTCTCCGGCGTTTTCGATCTGGGAGGGCACACCCTCACCGCGGCGGGAAGCGCTGTCATCCACGGAACGCTGCGCATGCAGTCCGCCACGGACGTCATAACCGCGCGCGGCTTCCTGTGGAACGAAGCAAGCGTCGCCGTGATCTCCCTCGGCTCGATCAACTGCGCCGGCGGATGGACCGTCCTCTTCGGCGCGGATGTCCAGCTTCCCCCGGAGACTTCAACAAGGCTTTGTTCCCTGACGGGCAATGAGATAGCGATCATGGAGCCCAGCGCCTGCTTTGGAGACCTGAGCGTCGATGGCCTCTCGGGCGGAGTCGTCTACAGCATAAGCCCGCTCAGCACGCAGGACATGGCGGTCTCGGGAGACCTAACCATCGCTCCGGGGAACGAACTGGACCTCGCCCTTATGGACCTGAATGTGACGGGAAACCTCATCCTGAGCGGAAAACTGGACATCCACAGTGTCGGCGCTGCCCTCGGCGGAAAGCCGGTATTCTCCTCCGGCAGTTGGCTGAGCATAGACGGAGGCAGTTTCAGCTTCCTTGACTCCAACGCGCCGAACACCACCTATCTCAACGGCAGGCTCGATCTCCTCTCCGGCATGTTCAACGCCGCCAACCACATTCTTTGTGCCAATGCCGGCTCTGTTAACAATATCCAGGGCGGGATAATCGACTGCGACGGCCTGGTAGCCACCCCGTCCGGCACCTGGCAGCCAACGGGAGGTGTCTTGCAGGTGACCGAAACAATCATAAGCAACTTAGCGCAGTTGAATATCGGCAACGGCAACTGGCTGCAAAATGTTCTGGTCCGCCATCCCTCCGGCGGAGCGCTTATGAACGGCGACCTGCTGATCATGCAAGCCCTGGTGATCGAGGAAGGAGTGTTTTTTCTGGGAGCGCATCAACTCAGACAGGAAGGGAACATTCTGGTTATGGACGGCGGAGCGCTTGATCTGACTGGAGGTTCGGCGCTGAACATGGCAGACGGGACCGAACTGACCGTCCAGAGCGGCGGAACGTTTGAAACGATCGGCTTCAGCCATGCTGCGGCGCAGATCTTCAGCCAGGATGGGTACTTCTCGTTAACCATCCAGTCCGGCGGATTGGTCCGGGCAAAATATACTGAGTTCCGCAACCTCGACGCGCTGGGCGTGAATCTTCTTGCCGGAGCCTTAGTGGAATACACCCAGTCTTTTCACAACTGCACCTTTTCGGACGGGTATCCCGGCGGCACGCTGCTCTCCCTCAACACGGCAAGCTACCTGACGATCGCTGACCTGATCTTTCCTCCCAATACCTGGGGCGGAGCAAGCAATGTCAGCAAAACGGACGGCATAGGCATTGTGCACATCGCCGGCTCGTCAGGGCTCTATGCCGGGGATGAGTTCGAACAAGACCCCGACAACCGGGTGTTTTGGACCACACCCACTTCGACGCCGGACCTCATCTTCGCCGAGGTTGCCTGGCTGGATACGCCGCCCCAGCCTTACATCGGGGACACGAGAAGGATTATGATAGCCGTGATCAACAGCTGTACTGAGCCAACTGGACCATTTCGGATCCATACCTATTACAACCAGCCCGCTCCGCCCATCCCTGGTCAGGACGGGGATATGCAGATGATGAATCTCTCCGTGAATCCCAACGCTTTCTTGTCGGCCTTTTTTAATGTCAGCCCGTACCTCGAGGAGCAGATCGGGCTCTGGCACACCTACGTGCAGGTCGATCCCCTGCAGGAGGTGTCGGAGACTGACGAATCCAACAACATCTTCGGCCCGGTGAACATTCTCTGGAGAGACTTGCCGGAAATAAGCGACCTACAGGCGGCGATCGATCCCGGCTCCGGGATGCTGCTGCTGGATTGGACCTATCCCCTGGAGGTCTCAGGCTTCAAGGTCTATCACAGCGCGAATCCCGAAGGCGAATACAACTTTCTCGGCTTTACCACAGATAACCACTACGGTCTGCCTCCAGGTTCCAGCCGGCGGTTCTTCCGGGTCTCGGCGCTGCGGCAACCCCCCGATTAACACCCTCCTCAACCCGATAACCAAGCCCTGCCCATTGCGGCAGGGCTTTTCTATGATCCGGCTGGCAGCATCAGTCGTCGATCACCGCCACCACGCGGAAGAATCTTTTTGAGAAGGATCCTCCGCCGTCGAACCAGATCTCGGATGAGGTGATGTCGCCATTGCCGTCATAGATGTCGTAGTCAGGGCTGTAGGGATCGTTCAGGAAATGGAGGATGTAGCGCACTCCTGTGATGTTGTTATAAAACGTGTCGAGGGTCACGTCGTCCCAGTTCAGTTGCAGGTCGTCATATCCGCTGACTGCCACGCTGAGATTTGTCGGCTGCAACGGCAGCGCCGTGATCCGCGCCACAAAGATGTCCGGACGCTCATACACCCCCGCGCCGTTCAGCGTGTAAGGGCCAAAATCCGCCGTTTGCCGGAAGCAGCCCGTCAGATGCATGTATGATTTCTGATCGACCGCGATACCCAAACCCCAGTCCGTGTCGACTCCTCCCGCGCGCTTTGCCCATTGCCAGACGCCGTTGCTGCTCATCCTCCCCGCAAAGATATCCTCGTCTCCGGCGCTGGTCAGGCTTGTTCCGCCAAATGCCGCGGTGCCGTGGAAGAAGCCGGCTACGCTGATCCTTCCGCTGCCGTCGATCGCGATCGCGAAGCCTTCGTCCAGTCCAGGGCCGCCTGCTTTGCGCGCCCATTGCCAAGTTCCGGAAGAGTTGATTTTGGCCACGAATATGTCTTCCGATCCAGAACTGATCAGGGCAAGCGATCCAAATCCCGCCGTACCTTCGAAAAACCCTGTCAGATAGGCGTTGCCCGAGGCGTCCAAGGCAATGTCGAACGACCAGTCGAGGCCTGCGCTGCCTGCCTTTTTCGCCCAAAGCCAGTTGCCGTTGCTATCGAGCTTGGCGGCCAGAATATCGTGGACCCTGCCCTCAAGGGACGTACTTCCAAACACTGCATCTTCATAAAACTCCCCTGCCAGATAGACGCTGCCATCGACGGCGATCCCCTTGCCGCGGTCGGTGCCGGTGCCGCCGCCCCGGACTGCCCAACTCCAACTGCCCGACGAACTCAGCTTTGCCGCGAACAAATCAGCTTGCCCGGCAGAGGTCAGGCTTGTCGTTCCAAAACTTGCAGTGCCTTGAAAGTAGCCAGTCAGATAAGCGTTGCCGCTGGTATCGGTATCGATGTCATCCACAAAATCGGTTGAGGTCCCTCCCGCCTGGCGTGTCCAGATCCAAGAGCCTCCGCTACTGTATTTTGCCACGAAGATATCGTCCTGGCCTTGGCTGATCAGGATGGCAGACCCGATGGTCGCCGAACTTTCGAATACCCCTGCGACGAGGATGTTGCCTGCCCCATCCAGAGACAGAGCGTAGCCCAGGTCGTCTCCCGTTCCGCCGGCGCGCAGCGCCCAGATGAAGTTGCCGTCCTTGTCCAGTTTGGCAAGGAAGATATCCTGTCCCCCGGCGCTAGTCAGGTTTGTGCTGCCAAACGAGGCAGTCCCTGAAAAGTAGCCGGTCACATACTGGTTTCCCAAAGCGTCCAGCGCGATGTCCTCGCCTATGTCGTAATCGGCATCACCCGAGCGGAGAGCCCAGTCCCAGGCCGCTATCTGCGCTCCCAGAACGCCCACACAGCAGAGGATGCCAAAAATCCCAATCAATCTCCAACACATACTCATCATACCTCCAGAACGGAAAACCCGTCAGTCTGAGCATATGTTATGCCAAGCTCATCTGTCAAGTACAATTAACCATCAACTACCCCTGCCTGTATCGTTTTATCCACTCCGCCCGGCTCTGCGCTTCCAGATCAGATGCCAGCAGGCCAGCCTTCCCGGAACCGGCGCGACCTCCTGCGTATCTCATCAGCTCTTTCCGCTGTGTGGGCATACAGCGTGAAGCGGAACGACACTTCGCCGGATTGATCGGCCTTGTAGTTCGTGTGCCAATAGTTGTTCATCGCGTAGGCATAGAACTTCGCGGCAGGATCAAGGCGCTCCATCCAGGGCAGTTCCGCCGTGATGCCTCCGATCTCGATGAGCGGAGTGTCCAGCAACAACACGCTGATCCCTCTGTCCTTGCTGGAGATGTCCGCCAGGCCTTCCGGACAGAAGAAATTCCTGCAAGCCGCCGGCAACTGGTCCAGTTCCGGCTGGATCAGGGTTCCCGCCCCGTCATAGCGCAGAATTCCCAACTCCTCGGCAAAGGGAAAGGCAATGTGCACGCTCTCCGGATCCCGCACCGCCGCCTTGTCCAGCCGCACTTCCAGATCGAGCCGCGGCTCATTGTGAAAAAGGCGGAGCAACGCCGAATAGCTCTCGCAGCCTGGAGCCTCGCCCGCCAGAACCATCTCGGAGCAGATCTCGCCTATGCTGTGGACGAGCATCCTGCCTCCCTTCACGCCCAGCAGGTTATTCCTGTCCGTGCCCCTCATATAGAGATAGCGCAGGAGTCCTTCACTGCCTTCCAACAACTCTCTGCCGTCAGCCAGTTTCAGCGATCTCACGCTGCATGTCTCCGGATCGGCTTCCAGATTGAAATACTGGCTGCTCATGGCTGTTTCCGCGGAGAGGCTTTCCCGCTGCTGCCAGCCGCCGCGTTCGATGCGCACAATCTTTCTGGCTTCCCCTGCGCGGAATTCCGCCCAGATGGCTGTGCGCCCGTTGTAAAGCTGCTGTTGGGGATATTGCGCCCCCTCTGCGTCCAGAAACACCTCACCTCCATCGAACTCACCCGTCAGGACGATCATCGCCCCGCCAGCCTCCCCCGATGGATTATAGACTGGGAAGCATCCCTTTTCGATATCAGCGGCGTCCAGCCTGGTGAATCTGTCCAGAAGTTCGCGGGACATACGGTCCGCGTCCAGCGCGAACTGACGCTTGAACTCCCATTGGCTCCTCACGGACTCGCTGTCGGGTTCGGAAACGCTGTTCCACGCCCCCCAGGTATGCTCGTCGAAGAAGATAACCTTGCGCCATGCTTCGCTGAAGTCCGGCAGCTCTTGCGGGCGCAGCCTCTCGAACAGCCTTTGCGCGAGTTGCAGCCTGTCCGCGGCGTTGCGGCTCAGCTTGGTTTCCCGCGCCGTGGATGCCGCCCCGTCCTCCCAATGCGGCGTCATATCGCCCCGCATCACGGGGATTCCCTCTCCATTGCGGGACATGAACCTTTGGAAAAACATCGCGTGGGTTGAGATCACCCAGCGCGGCGATGCGTGCTTTTCGTTCCAATCCCTCACGAACTCCGGCAGACCCTCGTCCGGGGTGCCGTTGTCCCCGCCAATCGTATACGACAGCGGGGCAATCTCATGGGGATACCCTGTGTCCTGCAGTCGCTCCAGATAGCCCAGCGCTTTCTTCAGCCCCGTTTCCCCAATGCGCTCCCGATGAAACATCGCGTAGCCAGCCCCCATGATCCAGGTCAGGACCCTGGCTTTGCCATCCGGCGCTTCCCAATAAAACGGCTGATCCGCCTGGCGATAGATATTGCCAACCCGGTCACCGCTGTTCGGAGCCAGTGCGAAATACTTCACCCCCGCTGCCTGCAGCGCATCCACGATCCCCCACACGAAGCCGGGAATATCCGTCACCGCCGCCGTTTCGACCGCGATCCCGGTCTCCGCGGAGAACTCCCGCGCGAAATCCAGATGCCTGTGCAACTCATCCGCGTGGCAGAGCCCGGACAGCAGATTGTTGTGCAGCGCGTTCAAGCCGATGTGCCCGGACCTCACGGCGTCCAGAAACTCCCCTTTCTCTTCTGTTCCCGCTTTTGCCCACCAATCCTCCAGAGCCCACAGCACTTCCAGGTTCCACCTCGCCTGTGCTTCCGCCGGATAGCCCCTGGTCCGCCGCGCTTCGCTCAGAGCCGTGCGGATATTGTCTTCCTGCCTGCGCAACACGTTCTCCTGCAAATCCGTATAGCCGATGTCGTTGTGCGAGAACGGCAGGATGTGCACTTCCCGCGGAACCGTCGGGCATACCGAGATCTCCTCGGAGCGCTGCCAAACGCCGCCCAGCTCAAAGCGGATCTCCATCTGATACGCCTCTCCGCGGGTTGGGATACCAATACGGACCATCCTGACCTCTTCGTCTCCCTCCAGCCTGCCCAGGATTATCCCCTCGCGGCTGATCTCCGCTTCCCCGGCTCCAAACAGGTTGTCCTGCGTAACCTTTAGCGCTTGCAGGGGTTCATTCCCCGCCAACAAGACCGGTTCCCAGACTACCCGGGGATACCTGGCAAACTCATACTGATAAAGGATAAACCAGTCGTCGCTCCCCGCCGCCTCCGCCTCCAGCGAAAAAGCCATCCTTGCGCCGCCGCTTGGCCAGGCAGGCTTCAAATAGAGCAGACCGTGCCGGTCGCCATAAGCGTCAATCAACCGCTCCTCAAACCTCGCCTCGCAACCGTTCAAGCCTTCGACCCGCGGTTCCCCGCCTTCGTCTCCGGTGTTGACCGCGCAAGAGGGCTTCCCTTCTGCAGAAAGCGTAAAGCGGTGGCTGCCACCTTTGCCTGCCGCGATCGCGCATAGCATCACAAACTCGGCTTGGGAGCCCGGCTCAGTCTCCCCTGAGTTCCAGCGCAGCCTGTTCATGCCTTCCCTGGCTCGCAGCAGCAGAGCCTCTCCCGCCCCCGGATGGTAGGAGTGGTAGCTGAACCTTCTCCCCTCCAAAGCTTCGCCGAATCCGGCGCATAGTTTTTTTGCCTCGCCACCTTTCAGGTTGATCGTGATCTGTTCCATCGCGCTTCCTTTATCCGCCGTAGTATGCCGGCGCCTGTTCCACCCTATCCTCCGACTGGCGTTGTCAAGTCCTTTCTCGCTTGCGTGCCGATTCCTCTTGACATCAATTGAACATAATTCATTTTACGTCATGTGGGGTGGATTTATATATCAAACCCCGCCAATCTCGCTTGAAAGGGAGATTATATGAGCAGATTGACCTTGCTTGTTTGTCTGTCATGCCTCGCCGCTGCTGTCTATGCCCAGGACGCCCAGTGGCAGTGGGCGGTCAGTGCCGGTGACGCTGGCTATGAGATTGCGGAAAGCGTCGTCTGCGATGCCTCCGGCAACGTCTACGCGACGGGATACTATCAGGGATCGGTGCAATTCGGCAACTGGAGTTCCGACAGCGGCGACGACATGGAGATCTTCGTGGTCAAATACGACGCGCAGGGCAATTTCCTCTGGGTGCAGCACGCCGGCAGCCCCTACAACGATTCCGCGGAGGATATCGCCATCGACGCGGAAGGCAATGTCTACATCACCGGCTGGTTCCAAAACGTGGCGACCTTCGGCTCCCTGGGCGTCGTCTCCCTCGGCAGCAGCGATATCTACATCGCCAAGCTCGACCCCAACGGCAATTGGGTCTATGTGAACGGCGCGGGAGGCTTGGATAGCGACCGCGGCTATTCCATCGCCACCTGCGGCGACGGTCACGTCTATGTGGCTGGAAACATGTACGAAGAGGCCTTTTTTGGCGATTACAGCATCGAGTGCGACTATTTGGCCGACCTCTTCGTGGCGGAGGCGGACGAAAACGGCAACTGGCTCTGGGCAGAATGGGCTGGCGGGCCAAACACGGAGACCTGCTGGTCCCTCGCCGCCGATGGCGAAGGAAATTGCTACATGGCTGGCTACATCTCCCCGGACACCCATTTCGGCACCATAACCCTCACGACCGCCGGGCCCTACGACAGCTTCGTCGCCAAACTCGATGACGGCGCTTGGGAGTGGGCTATCCAGGTCGATTCGGCGCAGATGGATGAAGCCAAAGGCATCGTCTGGTCACCCGCCGGTTGCCTCTATGTGACAGGATTTATCAACGGGCCTGCCCAGTTCGGCTCAACCCTCCTCACTCCCTACGGTCAATGGGACATCTATCTGGCAAAGCTCAGCCCCTCTGGAAACTGGGACTGGGCGGTGCAGGCGGGCGGGCAATACTACGACGAAGCCTTCGACCTCGCCCTCGACCCCGCTGGAAACATCTATGTCACCGGGAGCATCGAACGCAGCGTGCAGTTCGGCGACCATTCCTATCCCACCGGCTGGACCACCACCTGCCTCTTCGTCGCCAAGTCCGACCCTGCCGGAAACTGGCTCTGGGCAAAGCGCGGTCCGGGTGACGTTGTCGTCGGCTACGCTGTTGCCGCCGATGCCCTGGGACGCAGCTATGTCAGCGGCTACTTCTTCGGCGATGCCTACCTGGACGACATCACCCTCCACAGCCTCGGCTCGGCGGATATCCTCATCGCGGGACTCTCCGCCGGAGGCACGGAAGCCCTGGACGATCTTGCCGCGGGAAATCCGCCCCGGCTTGACCCGCCCCGTCCAAACCCCCTGCGCTCCGGAACCCTTGCCACCCTCGACCTCACCGTCGCCCCAGGCGAAGAAGCGGTCCTGACCGTCTGCAACCTGCGCGGCCAGACTCTGCTCCGCCGGACCCTGCCTTCCGGCAGCCACAGCGTCGGTCTGGACACCTCCGGCATGCCCTCTGGCGTGTTGCTCTGCCGCCTGTCATCCTCAGCCGGAACTTGCCTCCGCAAGCTGGTGCTGCTGCGATAAGCGAACTTTCGCTCCCTGTCTCGGCTGCCTCAGGAGAACCTGCGTAGCCGGAGCTTGCAAAAGCCCCGCCCCGCTCATTATGCGCAAAAAAGGAGGCCGGAGGCGAACCTCCGGTCTCCCGCGTCATCTTGTGCCCTATTTCTTGAAGGCGGGCCCCAGCTTGGTCAGCACGATATCCAGCAGCATCATGATCACCAGTTCGAAAAAGGCCTCTTCGTCCTCCTCGCTGATCAGGGGGATGTTCACCACCTTGTTCACTTTCTTTGCCAGTTCCTTCGCCATTTCCTTGAGCAGTTCCTTGTTCATCATTCCTCCGTTGCTTTCAGGTTTGATTGCCTGATGGGTTGATGTGGGGGGCGGATGTGGTCCGGATCTTTGCTCCCATTATCCGCCCCTTAACTTTACTGATTACATTCATTCGTGTTGATTCGTGCCATTCGTGGGCAGTCTTTGCCACTCACCACTTGCCACTCACCCTCAGAACGTTTCGATCAGGTCGTCGATCTCGCTCACCGCGGGCAGCATCTCGTTCTCCACGCAGGCTTTGATGGTCTGGATCTTCGTGCCCAGCGTGTCCACGTCCGCCGCGGTCACCGTTTCGAGGTCCACATGGTCTGGATCGCTCTCCTCCCAGGCGTACATCAGCTTGATATACAGCGCGTAGGCCCGGGGCGCCAGCATGCTCTTGGGAACGTTCTCGCTCGCGTTGCGTTGGGCATAGAGCTTGAGGTCGGATTTCCAGCCCTCGGAAGCCTCCGCCCAAATCGCAGACAGATTGCCCGCCACGCTGCCGATGGCGGCGTTTTGCTCGGTCAGGCGCGGATAGACATACTCGCGTCCGATGCACAGCTTGTCGTCGTTGTAGGACCCGTACACCATCTCGTCAATCGTGCCCGAATAGGTCTGGATTCCATACTTGAACTTAACTTTCATCTTTACTTCTCCTTACATTTGTTGAAAGCCGCCCGGAACTTCTCCGGTCTTCGCGCGATCTTTTTATAGCTCTCATAAACATACGGGGCACGATTTCCGCCCCTTTTTCGCGCCGGAGTCGCAACTCGTTTGCCCCGCTGCCGATAATTTTTTCTTTTGAATTGCTTTCAGTTTATCTATGCTAACATACTGGAAATCCCTTAACCCGCGATTGCTTGCCAATTATCATTTCCGCGGCAAGGGATTTGCGATGCATATTAAATTATGCCATAAAGGATTTTACGATAATTTTCGTATCCCTTTTTTTTGGCCCCTGTTATAAGCTGATAAACATCTTGACATAATTCAGGCTTATAATTTCATTGCTTTCATAACGTCCGGTTCCGCTTCCCGGAATGGGGCAAAAACATACTTTGGAGGAAGATATGTACAGCACCCTGGCAGAAAAACTGATCTCCCTGGCGGAAGCCCTGGAGGACCAAAACTCCACCCCCCTTCTCGAACCCCGCAAGCTGCGCGAACTCGCTGCCCTGCTGCCCTCAACCCCTGTCCTCGCCCTGCGGCGTTTCCTGCGCCGCCATGCCAGGCTGCAGGGAGCGGCGATTTTGCGCGAGTTGGTCGCCCGTCCCGGGGAGTGGCTTTCCGCCGCCTGGCTCGATCTGCTCGCTGACGGGGGTGATGGAGCCTATGTTACGGCAACCCCGCCCGAAGGAGAAAAGCAGCCGCCCCTGCTTCTGGAAAACCCCGTTCCCTATTGCGACGCCGCCACCCTCAGGCAAGTCCGCGCCCGCCTCGGCAGCCTGAAAAATCAGCTATGCGACACCTCTCTGAACCCGGAACTCAGCGCCGCCCTGGATTCTGAATGCCAGTCCCTGGAGCGCTACCTGCGGGAAACCCTTGCCCCCGGAGGCGCTATCCGCAGCTTCTACACCCAGGAGGTCAAGGCTGCCAAACGCGTCCGCGCGGCTCTCAACCGCCTCCTGGAACACGCCCGGAACGAAGACCCCGACTTGCATGCCTGGCTCAACGCACGCCTCAGCATAGGCAAAACCTGCCGCTGGCGGGATGGGGAGTAGTGCTTCGCGCTGAGCGGTGAGTGGAGGATGCTGTCGCCTATGGCTGATCTCGGAACATGGACCACCAGACCCCAACACGTTGTCATTCCGGCTTCTGGGGTCTTCGGCGGACAACTTGTTGGCCAGTGGGGTGGTTCTGCCGGAATCCAGTTCTTTTTCACTGTCTCTCTGTTTTCAAAAATCTGTTAATTCGTGCCAATTCGTGGACCATCAATTCCCCACCCACAGGCGACAGCATCCCCCACTTTCCGCTCACCAATATCCCCTTGACACAAATCCCCCTCCCCCGCACAAGGAATCCAAGTATGCGCGAGTAACGCCGTCGCGCCGGGAGGGTGCATGAGAGAGAAAACCGCGGCCTGTTCAGGTTTCATTCCCCCGGAAAGGAAGGCACTGTCCTTCGATCCGGAGTCAGGAAAAATCTACAAATTCTTCCCAGACCGCGTCGAAGTCATCCGCCTGCGCGATCCCTATCCCGCCGCCTGGCAGAAGACCGCCCGGACCGGGTTCTGGCAAAACAGGCTTCCCAAATCCTCCTTCCCCTGGCTGTTCTCACCGCCCCAGCCCCTCCTGCTGGAAGCCCAAAGCGAAGCGCTGCAAAGATATCTCGCCTTCACGGCCGCCCTGCATGGAGAAATCGCCGCATGGGTGGGCGGGGAGCAGGTCGCCCTCCTGGACAGTTTCTCCAGCCGCAGCTGGTTTCTCCACTGCCTGTTCGCCCATGGCGGAGAGCGCGCCCTGGAACTCGCCCGCACCAATCCCTCCCTGGCTTGGCTGCTCAGCGCACACGCGGTCTACCATCCCCTGGCGGGCAGGCGCTACTGGCGCTCGATCCGCTCCCTGCTGGATAAAAAGCGCCGCGGCATCCTTGACTATTTTGGCTTTCCCGCCTCTGAGGCGGCGGTGAGGCTCTTCTCCCGGATCAGGCCCGCATCCTGCGGCACCAGCCTTTTTTTCATCCTCCGCAGCCAGCTCCGCGAATCCCCGGACCTGCTCCGCCAACTCTCCTTCCATCCCCTCCACAACTCCACCAGCCTGCGGATCATATGCTCCCGGCTCCGCCCCCGCTTCAGCTTCCATGCCCTCGCCGAGATCGCCGCGCTGGACCCCCACCACGGCGAACTCGATGCCAGCCTCAAGCTGCGGGATGTCTTCGGCATGAGCAAAGCCCTCGCCGCCAACGGCGCGCCCCAGCCCTGGTTCGAGATCCGCTCCCTGGCAAGCCTGGACACGCTCCACGACGAACTGGTGGAAAAACTTAACCAGCTCGACCCGGAGGAAAACCTGGCCTATGGCGAGCCCCCGCTGCCGGATATCAGGCGCTCCGCGCTCTGGATCGAGGGCATCCGCTGCTCCACCGAACTCCTCCGCGAAGGCAGGTCCCTACGCCACTGCATCTATTCCTACCACGGCATGGTCTCCCGCGGGGAATGCTTCGTCGCCCGCATGCTCGTCCCCGAAAGGCTCACCATCCTCTACCGCGAGTCCTACGACCGTTTCAGCGGCGCCGCCGGACTGGAACTGGTGGACGCCCGCGGCTCCTGCAACGCGCTTCCCGCCCCGGATTCCCTGCGCCTCATCAGCCTCTGGCTCCAACGCCAGGAAATTCATTTCCAGGACCCTGACCAACTGACCATCTTCGACGGCTGGGACCTCGGCGAGTTCCCCGCGGAAAGCGGTTCGCTTGAGTTCTGACGCTGCTTTTGCCGGTGTGCAATAAGTGGTGAGTTGTATATAATGAGTAATGAGTTGAGAGTGGAAATTGCTGTCGCCTATGGCACAAGCGACAGCATCCTCCACTCTCCAAATCTCGCTCCATGCCTTAGCATTCTTGTCTCAGTATCTCTGTTTACCATGCCGGAAGTACCGCCACAATATTTCTCTTGACGTCTTCTTCCGCCGCAAATAAACGTTCTTGCAAAGGGTTCACATCTGTAAGGAGCAACATGAGCGAGATTGCCATCAACGAATATCTCCGCGAGTTGGATAAGATTAAGCGCCGCGGAGGAACAGGCAACGAAGGCTGCATCAGCATAGCTTCCCACAAACTACTGGCAATCTATGCTACAAGAAAAGAATCCACCATCGCCCGCTTCTTCAACACCTACCGCTTCGCAGACTACAAAGACAAGGTGATCGACCTGCTGAAGCGCGTCTGCACTGTCAGCGTGAAGACGATGGAGATTGTGGAGATGATGCGTGGGATGGAATGAGTGCATTGTTAAATGCAGATAAAACTTCGAATCCAATGCCATAATTCTTACTTTTGATTTGGATATGATTATCGAACCATGGAGGTGGTTATGACCCATGCTTATTCAAAACTTAACTTATTTTGCAGTCGTAGTGCGCGTAAGTTTATTCTCAGATTTATGCTGTCGGGTGGTATGTTGATAGCTGGTTTGAGTTCTGCGTGGTGTCAAATTCAATCCATAGATATATTTAATCTTAATGAATTGGTAGATCATATCGGTTCTGATCGGGAATTGTTACTCCACTTTCCGGATACGAATCTAACAAGTAACAATGAAACCAAAAAAGGCTTGGTCATCAGTGGCGTTTCCAATCTTAGCATATCCAGTGCGGATTCAACCTTGTGCACCATTATCATCGATGATATCCTGTCAGACGTTATTGCGTTTAAAAACTGCAATAATGTGCGACTCAGAGGACTTTCAATCGGGCATGCGCAGGCAGAAACCAACGATTGCCGGGCACCAGTTCTCCGTTTTCAAAATTGCGAACAGGTTGAGATTGAAAATTGCGGGATGTTCGGCAGCGGAGGGTGGGGTCTTCTTCTCAGTAATACTACTAACTTTGCGATGACCAAGTCATCGATATATGACTGTAAGTATTCTGCAGTCAATGCGCAAATTTCCTCGGCCGTTTCTTTCTCTGAATGTGTATTCCGTGATAATGTATGCAGTGATGTCTTTTCTTTCCAGTCATGTTCAAATATCTCTTTAACCAATTGCTTGATCAAGTGCAACTCGTTATCATCAAATATATTTAGCCGTATAGGCAGCACAACAGGTGTGTTTGTTGAGTCAAGCTCCTTTATAAACAATGGGTCAGCTAATCTTCAAGGTGGTTTGCCTGATCAGTGGATAGAATTCACTGGCTGTTCATTTTATGATACTGCTTGCAACTATGGCATCAAGCACCCCGATGATCCAGAATCTAACTTATCGAGAATACAGGCTCTGAAACTTGAGTTGCAATCGCGGCAGACTTCTTTTAACGATGAAGTGGTCAGGTTGCAAAACTCAAGAACCGGCTGCGGCCCCAAAGATCAGTTCGAAACCCAAAATGAGTATGTTAACAGACTGAATAAGGCTGCCTGGACACACGCCATCAATGCAAACAGGATGATTCCCGATCTCCAGAAAACGTATCTATCTGATGTTTACAGGCAGTTAGGGATTCTGAGATCAAGAACTTATGAAACCCAAAACGTATCAATCACCTGGGGCCAGTATTCACCTGATAGCTGGACCTACTGGTTCAGTCTTGACCATTTTGATTACAAGAAAGAGCATTTTGACTGCTCAATTACTGTTCCCAGGACTCAAGCAAGATCTTTGTATCAGAACATTAACAAGCTTACTATCAAGGGGTATCTGGGTTATGACATATTCGACCAAATCAGTCTGGTTGCCATAGAAATCACCAATCCTGAGAATAATGAAACATACATACACCAATTAAGGTCAGATATCTTTTTGGGCAGAGGAGTATTGTTCAGTTCTGATGGCAGATTCATGAAGCTTCATAACAAGCAGTTTGAATACGATATGAAGATCATAGATACAAACACACTCACTTTCATGCCAAATGATCGTTTTTATGAAGCGATAGCTTTCAGCAATGATGGAAAATATCTGGCTATGTCCGGGGAGAATGAGTTTGTAATCCGAGAAGTCAGATCGAACAGAGTGGTCTTGAGAATAGACGAGTATGGATCAGACCATACTTACAGCCCGGCGGGTTCATTTAGCCCGGATGGGAGTTTGTTTTTGCTATGTGGCAATCATGGTCAGTTCAGGGTGTTTGACGTAGCCACTGGCCAGCAACTGACTTCAAGAAAAAATGACATAGATGCGTTGAAAATGGATGTCAGCCCAAACGGGCAGTATCTGGCTATCGGTTACGGATACATGTCGAACGGCGGAGTATCTTTGTACGATCTCCCGACAGGTAGTTTCGCAAGGAAACTGCCTATGGGGGATAAACCGTGCGGTGGATTGGTGTTCAGTCCCGACAATCGCCTTTTGGCATCATTTAATGATGATGTTGCTTACATTTATGATTTGGCAGGCAATAAGCTTGTTAATGTCATTGAACCCGGCTTCTCCCTAACATCCGTAGACTTCAGCAACGATGGGAACTTTATAGCTGTAGCTGGCAGCAGTAGCGGCACAAAGGCAATAGTAATTGATCTAGATAGCTGGGAAATTGTCAAGGTTGTCAATAGCGATTTATACGGATCAGTTACGTTCAGCCCCGATGACCAATTCATCATACTTGGGGGCGAAGTTTTCCCCAGTGATGTTTATTACAAGGGCAGTTGGAATTAGTTGAATTCTAACTGCCATCAGAGAGAGATTCTTGATGTCTTCGATAGTAGATCTCTCTTAGTTTTTTGATATATACTAAAGGAAGCGGCTCCATTCTGTCATGTTTCTTCTTTGAATCAAGATGACTTGACCTACCAAAGACTGCATGCTATGGTTTTGTTGTGTTTTTTCATGCGTATACTTGTATGATGCCAGCTTGTGACTTCACGGTGGAATAAGGCGTGACAGCGGAGTGACTGCCGGGTGGCGATGCTCCCAGGAGGAATGGTGGGGTTGTGGTGAGTGGCGAGTGGTGAGTGGGAACGAAAAGACTGGATTCCGGCTCGGAGGCCGGAATGACAATGGGATGGGGTCGGGTGGCGATTTTGGCGTAGGCTTCAGCCTGTTGGGTGTCCGGACTTCAGTCCCGGACACAGGTTGGGGGGAAACACAGAGGCACGGAGAAGGGACTTTAACACAGAGAAAAGCAGAGATTGAATGAGAAAAGCGGAGATGGGAAACACAGAATGCGCAGAGGCATAGAGGGAAAAGGCTGTCCACGAATGGCACTAATTGACACGAATGAAAAGATACTATGAAAAACAGAGACACAGAGGGAGGATAAAACTATTCACATCAGATTATAAGGCGTTGTCATCCCGGGAACCGCAGGTTACCCGG
>CAZKAA010000003.1:0-50755 GCA_964550575.1 uncultured Candidatus Cloacimonadota bacterium | reverse complement strand
TTCTGACATGGCACCTTCCTCCTCCGTCCCTAAGGTCAACTCTTAATCACTTCTTAATCACTAGTTAATCACTTCTTAATTGTTAAGGCTTGATTAAGAAGTGATTAAGAAGTGATTAAGAGATGATAAAAGGAAAGGAATGGAAACAAAGCAGATAACAGCTAGCGAGGGAACTAGCGCGGGATCAGCGCAGATCTGGAGTAAACGCAGATGCCAACTGGCATGGCTCCAGATACTTTGGCAGGCTGATCCCCCAGCCGCCTGGAATATTAAACGGGATTAAATGCTGGCCGCCGGCGGTCAGATGCTGATCTTTACGAACTCAATCTCCACGCTGTAGTTTTCGCAGCGTATCACGCCCAGTTCCAGCAGGGCCTGCCGGTAACGCTCAAGTTGCAGGGGATCGTGGATGCCTCCGGTCTTGAAGTCGAGGATGAGGGCTTTCTTCTCGCGTGTGTTCAGCATCAAGCGGTCCAGCCGCAGTTCTCCGCCGCCGGGGAAGAGGGAAAACTCCGTGAAAACCTTGTCATAGCCGGGAATGAAGATCTTGCTTTCCGGAAGCTCGCGGCGAAGGGTTTCCAGGCGCACAAGCAATTCCTCGTGGGGGAAGGAGCCGCCGAACTTCGCCAGGCAGGACCCGAACGCTGCTGCGCGCTCCTCTGGCGTGTTGTGGATCAGAAAGCTCAGATAATGGTGGGCAAGGTCTCCCAGCAGATTCCTGCGCTCCGTGAGCCAGACCTTTTTCCAGTCCAGGTTTTCGTCAATGCCCTGCGGCTCGGCACCCGCGAAGGGATCGAGTTCCAGGGGAGGCAGGATGCCGCTGAGGTCTGTATCTTCGCTTGTAGCAGGAGGTTCCTGACTTTCCTGCGGGGGAGGGACATCCGGTTTTAGGTCACCCAGGGCGAACACTCCGTTCTGATCGGGTTCGATTTGCTTCTCCGAGAAAAAGGAGCTTGCCGCTCCAGCGATCATTTGGGGCAGATTAATCTGAGATTCCTTCCGGGAGGAAAGATAGTCCTGCAGTTCAGAGCTTCCGGCATACGCCATGCAAACGTGCAGGGCGGTTTTGGCGCGGGTGAACGCCACATAGAGGGTGTTCATCTCCTCCAACAGCTTGCGGTTGGCATCCTCATCGACCAGGCTTCTGAAGCTGGACTCCGCGATGATGTCCCTATAGTGGTAAGTCAGGGCAAAATCCTCCAGTTGCTGGAAATCCGCGGACGCGTATTTGACGAAGGTTTTGAGGGTGTCCTGCTCCCTGCCCGAGCTTCCGCTGAGATTGTAAAACACGAATACGCGGTCAAACTGCAGGCCTTTGGATTTGTGGATGGTCAGCAGCTGCAGGGTTTCCCCGCCTTCGACGGCGACCTGCTTGAGGAATTCCTGGCTGCGGTTGTCGTCCAGATAATCAAGCAGCGCGGGGATGGACTTGTCCCGCTCAGCAGAGGAGAGGTCGAACTCCCGCAGGAGGGACAGGAAAGCGTGGATGTTTAGCAGATCGCGCTCCGTGGGATCGCAGTCCGGCAGGAAGCGCTCTACAAGGCACTGGCAGGCGTCTGCGGGAGAGGCGAAGGGTGTTTTGCTCAGGTCCAGCAGGCTGGCTACGACGGGATGGGCGGAGAAATCGGGCGCGGAAGCGGTTTCCCGCGAGATACGGATGGCGTCCGCAACATTCTTGAGCGGGGCGGCTTTGAGCATGATATAGTTTGAGCGCAGGACAGCCAAAAAGTCCAGCCAGTCGCGAAACGCCAGGAAGCGCAGCCAGGCAACCAGGGGCGCCACCCAAAGGTGGTCGGGCAGGATGCTGGAAGGTTGGAAGATGCTTTCCACTCCAGCTTCCTCCAGCAAATTCTGGAGTTGGGACAGCTCATTGGTTTTGCGGCATAGGATGGCGACTTCCTGCCCGGGGCAATTCAGGGCAGGCTTGATCGTATGGGTCACGAAGGAACGCATGGCGGCTTCCAGGCTCTCATCCGAATTGCCGCGTTTGAAGTTTTGAGCCTGGAACTCAATCTGGGTGGGGAATTTCGGTTTGCCGACCTTGCTGTTCACCGCTTCATATTTCCATGCCAGATTGCGCGCTTGGAGGAAAGCGTGGATGTCCCCGTGGAGGAAGACGTAGTTGATGAACTCCATCATCAGAGGCGAACTGCGATACGAATCACGCAGGACTTCCGGCGCTTCTCCGCCCAGCGTGGGGAAGATATCATTAAGGTTGAGCAGCAGCTCGCGCTCTCCGCCGCGCCAGCCAAAAATGGACTGCTTTTCGTCGCCCACGACCGTCAGACCCGCGAATTCGCGCGTGCCTTCGCCTGATGTGATCTCTTCGATGATGGGCTTGAGGATGCTGAACTGGAGCAGCGAAGTGTCCTGAAACTCGTCGATGAGGATGAAGCGGCTGCGATGGGATAAAAACATGTAGAATTCAGTGGCAACCGAGGAAACGCGCAGGTCGAGGTCCGGTTCTTCCCCTTTGAACAAAGCTTCCAGGGTGAACCAGGAAATGTCATCATAGGTCAGGTTCCGGTATGTGTAGATCTGATTGTCGTAGATGTCCAGAACTTCCTTCCAGATATCCAGAATCTCTCTCTGCTCAGGGATCACGAGTTCATGGACCAGCAGATCGGAAAGGCTGGTCAAGATGCTTTGGCAATAAGTTTCCAGAACCGGCTTGATCTCCGCCATGGAGCCGGCTTTGAACTTGTTGCCGTTGTGAAAGCTCTCTTGCCGGGCGATGGAAAACAGGCGCAGACAACCTTGGGAATTGGAACAGAGCTTTTCAATCTCCCGCATCAGGTCGGGATAGGATGCCGGAAAAACCGGCCAGAGGTCTTTGAACTTCTTCTTGAAGACATCTTCAGGCGGAGCATCCGGATGAACCTGCACGATGCACTCCAGGTAACCACGCCAAGCTTCCAGAAGCTGGTCGCGGCTGTTTGCAGCAAGCAGGGGATCCTGCAAGCGAAAATGGTAGTGCAGCGAGTCTGAGGGAATTTTGCCGTGCTGTGAATCGATCAGATAGCAAAGCCAGCGGTTGGAGATTAAAGAGGCGAAGAATCCGCGATAATCGTCCAGCGATGGGCTGATGCGCCGCCGCAGTAGATTATCCACCCTCTGGCGGAGATCGGAGCGCATGAGGCGGTCGAGCAGATGGGGGAGCCTTTTTATGACCGCAAGCTGGTCTATGTCGTAGTCGCTGATGCTGCGCAGAGGGCGCACGATATTTCTAAAGATGCTGCCAATGTAGGCATCAATGGTCATGACCTGCAGGTTCCGGCGATCCGCGGCGATCGCAGCGCGGACGCTCAGGATGCGGTTGGCGTCATTAAGGGTGAGTTCGCGGTCCGGATCCTGAGGGCGAAGCGCAGCCAGTAGCTGGCGCTTATCCTCCCTCAGGCGGTCATCATCCGAGGCAAGGAGATCCAAATGGCTGACGATGCGTTCCCTGATCTCGGCTGTGGCCTTGCGGGTGAAAGTGAGCACCAGGATGTTGTCCAGGGAGAAATCGCCATTGCCAAAGTTATCCAGCACGATGCGCACGTATTCCAGCGCCAGGCGGTATGTTTTACCGGTTCCGGCGCTGGCAGTGATGATGGAGAGTGGAGGCCTGCTCATGTGTCACCTCCCGCGGGACGGTAGAGGTCGGCTCTGGTTATCTGCTTCATCTGCTGGCGGTTTTGCACGGTTTTGCCCAAAGGATAACCATCGCTCAGGCATTCAGAAAGAAGCCCGCCCATTTCCTCACGCCAGGCCCTGCGCTTCGCGTCATCGGTCTTCTTGCTGTTGTCCGCAGTTTGGTCGAGGATCATCCAGAAGCGCGAAAAGATCTCCTTGCCGTCGAAGGCTGGATCCAGCAGGTAGTAGAACCATTCGTAGAAGTAGAGCTGGTCGATATCGAGTCCGCGGGTTTTGAAATCCACGATGATGTTTTGGCCGGCAGTCTCTACTCGCAGATCGGCAATGCCGCGGATGTCGAGCTTATACTCTGCTCCGTCATGGGTCACGGAAAGCAGAGTCTTGTAGCGCTTCTCCTCCCGGGTCATTTGTTTGTGTTCGGGCAGCAGTTCATAATCCTTGCCCCGGAGCAAGGGGTGGAGGAAATCGCGGAAGAATTGGCGGACGGAGGCCGCAAGGCAGTCGAAGATGACTCCCGCCAGGAAATCGTGGTTGTAGTTTTGGGGCAGCTTGTAGAGGTAGATGGAACTGGAGATCAGGCGGGAAAGCTGTTCGCGGAGCAGGCTCATGTCGTCCAGCGCTGCGGCAAGGCGGTCTGTTCCCCGGTGGCTGCCTTCCAGAGGACCCAGCACTGCGGAGATGTAATCGTGCAGTAAGGCACCGAATAGCTTGCGGGAAATGGTTTCCTCCTGTCGGAGCTCAACCTGGTTCAGTTTACAATGGTGGCGCAGATACCACGCGAAAGGATTCTTCTCCAGTTGGGAAAGGCTTTGGTAGGAGACTTTCAAGCTGCGCGCGGATCCCAAATCCGCCTCGGGAACGGAGGGAATGACGAAAAAGCTGTCCGGAGCTGCGCGATCCAGTCCGCGATCGGGATCGGTCATAGCGGATTTGACCACGCCCGGCTTACGATATAGCGACGCCAGTCTCGGCCGGGCAGTTTGCAGCACGGGAACGATGCCAGCCAAACCATTGTTTTCTGCGGCATGCAGAATCTCCGTGACGAAACTGCCGGGTTCGATGTCCTTTTCCAGGTCGCGGTAGGTGTAGATCGTCACATCCTTTGAACTCAGGATCTGGCTAAGGAAGTAATACCTTTCCCGGCGGCGAAGATCGTCGTAGCTTTTAAGGCCAAGCATGGCGCGTTGGTTTTCGTTAAAGAGCCACACCGGTGACGGGTTTGAGGGATAGACTCCCTCGATGGCATGGAAAACGAAAGTGTGGTCATAGCGCAGTCCCCTCAGGTCCAGGAGATTGTTCACGGAGATAGCGTTTGGCGGCCGGGTTGAGTTAACGTTCAAGTTGTAGCTTGCCCTTGCCAGCGATTCGAGCAGGAGTCTGAGCAGTTTTGCCGCCAGCAGGGGCGGTTCGCACTGGAAGAGGCCTTTCCAGGAAGATACTGCACGCAGGGAGTTCAGGCTGTAAAATTCGGCAAGGCAGGAATAAAATCTATCCAGGACGTTGCTGTATTGAAGTTCGGCTTCCGAGCACATGCTTCTGACGGCGATCCCTCCGGGAGCGTCGAACAGCCCGGCGAGGATTTCCGGACTATCCGCTTCCGCGAGTTTTGCCAGTAAAGCGAAGTGGGGGGCGAGCACCCCGGGGAGCAGATCATACTCTCTGCTGCGGGCAAGTTCCATGAATAGGTGCAATCCGCTGTCCACATAGAGGATGTCACTGATGATGAGGTCCTTGATCTCATCCAGAAGCTGGGTGTGCGCTCTGGAACATATATCCGGCCAATAGTATCTGACGAACGACTCCCTGCCGAAATCGTCCAGAATCAGGCGCAGGGGCAAAAAACGCCCTCCTATGCTGCTGTTCATTGCCTCCAGATGCTTGCCAAGGCTCTGTAAAAAACCGTATATTCCAGTATGCACAAAACTGCGGTGCTGGCCGAACTCGAAGCGGTCCTTGCCAAAAAGACGGCTGTAAGCCCTCTGATGGAACTGATTGTCGATCAGTACCGCGGAAACCCCAACAGGTACTCTGGATTCTGTCTGCTCGCGGATAAAGGCGACAGCCATCTGATCTGGGTTTTCACACTCCATAATTCTGATCCCGGTAGTCCGGATCGAGTCCGGAACCAAGGCATGCAGGTTAATCTCAGGGCTTTCCAGGGATTCCGGATCAACTGGACCGCCAGCGACCTGAGAGATGATCAACAGGTCGTTGCCCGCCTGTTCCACCGCATGAAGAAGTTTCTTTTCCAAATTGCTGTAATAGTATTGGTTCACGAAAATGAACAATCTTGCCCGATACGGAACGCTTATGGCTCCGGGCTTTTGGAAGAATATGGGATCTGTAAGCCCCTGGCTAAGCAGGAGGTCCCGATAACGCCCGTAAATTTGTAAGACGCGTTGCAGATAAGTTTCCTGCCAACCCAGCAGATTGATCCCGCGGCTGCCAAATGGGTCTTCCAGGACGCTGAGATCCACGCATTCGTCGCAGATCTCCTCAAAGAACTGAAAGAACTTGCGACCCCACTCTACCAGATCAAAATAGTCTCCGATGTGAAAAAAATCACGGTCTGCTTCCATGAAAGCCTGAAACAGGCACAGCAGGCGAAGGTCATCCTGTACAACCGGTTCCGGGTGAGGGAACAACTCATCCCGGAAATCTGCCATGGAGATAAATCGGCAGTTCCGCAGATCCCAATTGGTGATGAAGCGACGGTTGGCCGACTTCGCCGCGGTCCGGGTGGGGAAAACGAGAATTGTGCTGTCGCGGAGATTATCCAAGGCGGTCTGGATGGGGTCGACACTGAAAGGTACGTTGATAAGCTTTCTCATAAAAGTTCCTTACAGTAATGGTGAAAACAGCCGGCAGACAGATTCCATGCCTTTTTTAAGCACTGAGCGCTTTAGGAACTCATGAAGCTCAACGCGGCGGCTTTGATTGAGGTCGATCTCAAAATGCCGAACCGCCTGCACGACAGTTTTGGCGTCATAGATCAGGGCGGTAATCTCAAAGTTCTGGTTGAAACTGCGCAGGTCCATATTCGCCGTGCCGATGGAGATCGCTTCCCCATCCACGATCAGCACTTTGGCATGGATGAAGCCCGGCTGGTATTCATAGATCTCGATGCCGGTTTCCAGCAGTTCGCGATAATATGATTTGCTTCCCCACCAGACGATAAAATGGTCTTGTTTGCAGGGGAGGATGATCTGCACCTTGACTCCGCTCAGGGCGGCTGTCTTCAGCGCCATCAGCAGGCTGCTGTTGAGGATTAGATACGGCGATGTGATGCGAATGCTTCGGCGGGCGTTGCTGATGGCGGAGAAATAGACCTGCAGGATGCTGGCATGATCGCTGTCCGGCCCGCTGGCGGCCAGTTGCACGGGAGTCTTGGCGCGATCGCTTCGGCAACTTGCCCATTCTATTACGTAATTCTCAAAGACTCCAGGCCGCAGGAGGTTCTGTTTGCTGACAAAAAACCAATCCACCAGGAATATCGCCTGCAATGAAACAACGCTCTCTCCCTCCAGACGCACCAGCGAATCCCGCCAATATCCGAAATAACGGGACTTGCCCAGATATTTGTCCCCAATATTCAAACCACCCAGAAAACCCGCTTCGCCGTCCACGATCACCAGCTTGCGGTGGTTACGGTAATTGAGCCTGCTGTTGAGAATCGGGACCCAAACAGGCATAAACGGAACGAACTGGATGCCCGCTTCGCGCATTTCCCTCTTGAATCTCGGCCCCAGATTCCAGCATCCCACATCATCGTAAATGAATCTGATTTCCACGCCCTGCCTGGCCTTGCGAGTTAAAAGCTCCTTCATGCGGTTGCCCGCGCTGTCCCTGCCGATCGAAAAGTATTCCAGATGGATATGTTTCTTCGCCGCTTCGATTGCGGCGCAGATCTGTTCCAAGCCTGCATTCGTGTCCGATATGATGTCCACCTTGTTGTCGCAGGTGAGAAGAGCTTTGCTGTTGTTTTGGAGCAGGCAGCATAGCTTTCTCTGCAAGTCAGACATTGGGCAAGACTCCCAATCTGGTTGCCTGTCGGAGCGAAGTTCTTCGAGATGAACAACGTCGGCGAGGCCTTTACGGTTAAAAAGCCTTGTTTTCCTCCAGTTGCGGCCGAAGAAGAGATAAATTATGAATCCTGCCAGGGGAATGTAGAGTAAGACAAGTATCCAGGCAAGGGTGTGCACAGGATCATCGTTTTCCAGGACCAGAACTACGATGATCAACACAACTGTGAGACCGAAGAGCAGACTGATGGCAGACTGGACCCAATCGTTGAGGCGCGAGAATACCGCTCCCCCGAGAAACAGTTCTGTGAGGCCCGTGGGAATCAGCAATAGGATGAGAAGCAGCATGATCAGCGTGATGCTGTCCAGAGATTTCTGCGATAACACTCCTCCTCCTCTCTTGCCTGTTTATTCTCCTGTATCCGCTCTCGGTTTTTCTGTCAAGCGCTATTCATCAAGCCTCATGTTGCAGAGTCCGGCAAGCGGACATGTTATGCAGACAGGTTTTTTCCGGCAATGGTTCTTGCAAACGACGACAATCTGGGCGTGGAAATCCTGATACAGGGGCACTGAAACTGGTATCCTTTCTGATATGTATCGCTGCCACCCGGAATAAGTTCTTAGTTCGGGAACATGCCCCAATCTCCAAAGCAGCTGGTTAGTATAGGCATCAATCACGAACACTGGCATACTGCCCGCGTAGAGCAAAATTGAGTCCACCGTCTCGGGACCAAGGCCCCATAATTCCAGAAGTTTTGACCTCAGCAATGGCAAAGGGGTTTCGAACATGAGGGCAGGATCGCAACCGAATTCTGACTCGCAGAATTTCGAGAAAGACTTGAGCTTCTTAGCTTTCTGGTTATAATACAAGGCTGGGCGGATCAGGCCAGCCAGTATGCTAGCGGGATGTTTGCCTAAATCCCGCAGGCTGTTTATTCCCGCTTCGCGCATATTGTTCAGGGCTTTCTCAACATTTGACCAGGAAACTCTTTGGGTCAGGATCGCACCCATGATTATCTCATCAATGCTGTCCGCCGGCCACCAATGCTGATGGCCTTGTTCTTCCAGTAGAACGCGGTACAGCACTTCCAGGCCAATGGGCGTCCGGTGTGAAGTCATACGGGCATCAGCGTGTAGGTGCACCTTGAGTACAAATACATGCACTCAAACTTAAATGAAATGCAGCAGATGTCAGCTGTGTAGCGCAACGGCATAGCACATTACTTCGGTAGTGCTTATCTGGAGCTCGCAATCATCCTGTTTCAGAATCCACAATCCATGCCAGCGCTTATGAGGAGGAATTGCGGCTCTTGCTGGCCTTAACGACTCTATTCGCGGCAAGCTTTCCTGTGAGTATCGACATTGGAACGCCCGCCGGGCTGTAAGCCCATTGACCAGCCTGATAAACTGACGGCAGGGGAGTCAAGACTGATCGGTCGGCAATTTGAATTCGGTTGACCACGGGCATGTCTTCTTGGAACATCCAGCCCACAATGGCTCCTTCGGAACTGGCGATGCGTTCGTGGACGCTAAGCGGGGAGAACGAGAAACAGGTAAGAATCTTGTCCTTCAGCATGGGATACACAGAATCAGAGATCACTTTGATCACTCGTTTCTCAATTTCGTGGATGAATTCTGAGAGCCAACCTGCCTCACGAACATGCTCAAACAACTCATAATCGGCAAGGAAACTGATGATCAGCCCTGTTTTTCCCGGGGAGGACATATCGCTGTCTTTGAGTCCGGGTATGGAAATCTCAAACGTATTCAGGGTAATGAATCTATCCAGCCAGGCGAGAATTTCTTCCTTGCCAATTGTTTGAAAGCTGTTAAGCAGATCCCGCAACTCACCACGATGGGTCTGCCCCAATCCCTGGCGAGACGGAGTGTAAAAGAAATGGCCGGTGGCTATCGAGGCAAAACTACTAAGCGGTTCATCGACCTGCAAGAACAGCGAGAATACGGATTCACCGCCCTTATGAACCAGCAGCTTGGCTTTTGATTCCGTGAATCTTGCCTTTTCATCGGTGGGTATATCTTGCATATCAACATATCTGTACAGAGATTTCAGATCCGCAGCCCAGATCAAGCTGTTGTATCCATAGTCAATACCCTTATCGTCGGTGACGGTTTTTCTGGCAGGCGATACTGACGTAACCATGGTGTTCGTTATGATCTTTCCGCCGAACTCCTTGTATCTGGCGTAAACAGCATCCGATAGCTTTCCCACGCCCCCCTTGGGATAGAAATAATCAAGATAGAGGGAAAAATAACTCATGGCAAAGAATGTCGGCGTAGCTTTGAAAAAATGCTGAGAGATCATATCTCTGAGCGAAGCATTCTTGACGACCGTAGCCAGGTAGTCCTCAACAGGGCTTTGCATGCGGTTGATCTTCCCAATGGTCCACAAGAACTTCGGCATCCAGGGAAGCAAGGTCTTGAAGATGAAGGCATAATCTTTCTTCAGATCTTTAAACACCGGGTTCTCGATGCCATAGAGAACGTCCATATGCTTAATGATCCTGCGGATGATCTTCAACACCTCGTCAAGCTCGTTGCCGCTTTCCGGGTAGAGCTTTTTCAGCAGTTCCTTATACTGCGACAGGCTTGATAGATCCTCAATGCGCAGTATCATGTCTTCAATTCCAATAGACACAGGGCTTTTTACGACTTCCAGCTCGATCCCCAAATCCTTTAGCATGGGTAAGATTATCCCGGCATCTTCAAGCGCTCTGACACCCGCATCAAAACTAAAGCCATCGCGAGTAAATGTGTTAACCAAACCTCCCACGACATCGTTTTTCTCGATTAGAAGCACGTCCAAGCCCTCGCGCGCCAGATAGGTTGCGGCGGTCAAACCTGCTATGCCTCCGCCGACTACAACTGCATCGTGTTGCTTATAGCTCATCGCTTATACCAGATTATTGAATGTTCAAACATGCTCACCTTCCAGTCCTGCCAATCTAAGCGTTAGTTCCCAAAGCTGGTGAGCTGCATCCCGATCAAGCGCGGGAGGGGCAGGTTCTTCGATGGTTGTCTGATTGAAGAATTTTCCGCTGACTCCATCCAACTCTCTCGAAACCCCCAAATAATATAGCGCTTCGGCGGATACTTCGGGAGTTTTCAGCATCCTGTCGAAGCAGTGCTGTTTACACCAGCGGTAAAGAGGTCCGTTTTCTCTGCCTGTTCCTGATTTGACCGCTCCCGGATGCATCGTGTTTATCGTTACTCCAGTGTTTTGCAAACGCTCATCAAAGCACAGCATCGCAAGAAGCTGAGCTAGTTTCGCGGAGCCGTAGCTTTTTAAACCGGAGTACCTGCGCTTCTCCCAATTCAAGTCGTCAAGCACCAATCCCCAGGCGGCAAACCTGTGCCCCTCGGAACCAACCATAATGATACGCGCGTTTTCCTGCGCTTTCAACTTATCCATCAGCAGGTAGTTCATCACGAACGAAGATAGGTAATGAACCACCAGAACCTTCTCCAATCCATCGGGCGTAAGCTCACGCCTGGTCAGGAACACTCCCGCATTGTGAATGATCACGTCTATGGATTGCTCCAGGCTCGCCAATTCGCGCGATATCCGATAAATGTCATCCAGCATGCTCAGATCGGCAATCAGGTAATCGCACTTGATCCCATACTCACTTTCCAGGGATTGACGCAATGACTCAGATTTCTCGTTGCTCCTGTTGATGCAGATCAGGTTTGCCCCTTGGGAAGCGTACTTTTTGGCAGCGGCCAATCCTATGCCGGAGGTTGCGCCGGTTATAACAACGAGCTTGTTTTGGCAATTGTCCGCGCAAATCTTCGGGTTCTTGCGATTGTTTTTTATCATCGCAAATATGTTTGACCATTTGTATTGTCGTACATACTTTAGCATGGATTCAAGCCCACTAGCCGAACTTTTTTGCCAAAAACTTGCGATACATCTTGCCAAAGTGCGGGATGTTGTTGAAGATATCGCCCCACAAGTCATAATAGTCACGCTGTTCCTTGATCAATCCTTCCTCGCTGAGCACCAGCTTGGTCGCGCCATACATGGGTGTGTTGGGGTATTTTTTGAACATCATGGTCATAATCCAATCGAAGACAATCACATTCTCATTTTGGGCAATAGCCAGTATCTCCATCTTCAGTTGTTTCGTGCGCTTGGTCAGCCGTTTGCACATAGCGATGAAATTGTCGATGCCTTCGATGCGCTGAATCGTATCCTGAAAAACGATATCTTTGTGGTAATATGGAAATATATGTGACCAATCAGGTTTGCCCTGCCGATTATAGGTCCTTGACCACAACTCCTTTATCGTGTCGGAGTTCAAGGGAACCAGTTCGGAATCAACTGTCTTAATCTGCTGTTCCACCTCTACATCCTTTTTTTACTAGTGTTTCGCTATACCATCCTGGCTGGTTACTATGGTTGACAATCATCTGTCTTTGTGCTTGTTATCGCCAGGCAGTACGCATATCTCAATAATACTCCGTTTATGCTTCGAAGCAAGCAGGCTGTTGCTGGTTCAAATGTCCTGTCTGCATGAGTAGCATCTTTGAGTCTTATGTCAAGTCCAATTTACGCAGCAAGCGATCTTGCCGATTGGTTGATAAGCCTGATAAGAAGCGCTTGACAAAATAAACCAGGCGGTAAAAGCGATCTATAATAGTACTATATGCGGAGCCCGGTTCCGGACCGGGCATAAAGGTGAAGAAATTGTATATGGATAAGAAACTGATAATTGCCTTCGCGGCGCTAAGCCTGTTGCTTGGGACAAGCGTTGTTTGGTCCCAGACAACTAATGCAAGTTCTGTGGCGGCTCCTGATTCCTTGCAAATTGCAACTCAAGCGGACAGCATCCGCACCGTCCTGCCTGCATCAACCGACCCAGCTCTGGCCAGGGAAACGCGAAGTCCGCGCAACATCACTTCCGGCTATTACATCATTATCCGAAAAGGCATGCATAAACTTTTACTTTATAAAGACGGGTCACTGATCAACACTTTTCCAGTGGGAACCGGGAAAAATCCCGCGGATAAAGCAAAAGAAGGGGATATGGCGACTCCGGAAGGGCACTACCGTCTGTCGAACATATATAACTCCAAGGATTGGATCTATACGCACCCTATAAACAAAACAAAACACAAGCACGTTTATGGGCCATGGTTTCTCAGCGTTGACACAAGCAGTGAGGGAAGCTTCTCAGGCGGCAACTGGGTAGGAATTGGCATTCATGGCACAAACAACGACGAATCAATCGGGGGAGACGTGTCCAGCGGTTGCATCAGGTTGTTCAACAAAGACATAACGTCATTGAAAGAACTTCTCGATGATGTGAAGGACGTGACCTCGATCCCGGTGGACATACTGCGTTGAGGCTCAGGAATCTGATTTTTACGATCATAGCAGTAATCTTGATCACGCTGCAACTGCTATCCTGTAAAAGCAGCGACCATAGCTCAGACAGCTCCGCCCCCAGACTGGTAGTCCTTTCTCCAGAGGTTGCCGAGATCATCGCCGCCCTGGGCGCGCAGGATCTGGTCGTCGGCATAACCCGGGAATGCGACTATCCGATAACCTATGATAGCGTTGAAAAAGTGGGAAATTTCGGAGCGGTGGACAAGGAAGCGATCATTGCGCTAAAGCCCGACTTGATCTTCACGTCAGCCCTGGAGCAGGAGAATCTCTCCAGCGAACTGGCGAAGCTTGGCTTCCGCGTTGAGAAGATCTATCCTCAAAAACTGGATGACCTACCCATAATGGTGACAAGGATCGGTGCTTTGATCGGTAAAGATAGCGAAGCAAAAGCACTATCGGACAGCCTTTCAGGAGGAATTGCAGCGATCAGGAGTGAAACAGCAGCTTCCAGCAAACCAAAAGTTTATCTGGAGATATACCGTGATCCCCTGATGAGCGTATCGGACGCATCTTTTGTGGGAGAAGTGATCGAAACCGCAGGCGGGGACAATATTTTTTCGTCATTGGAGCGTGACTACGCCCGCGTGGATCCGGAAGACGTCGTCAAAGCCAATCCGGACATCATCATCTGCTTCTCTCAGGATACATTGGAAAGCATCAAAGCCCGCAAGGGCTGGCAAGACATTGCCGCGGTACGGAACAACCGTATCTACTTCGAACAAGACCTCGATCCGGACTGGATCCAACAGGCGACTCCCCGCACTTTGTCGGGATTGCGCAAGCTCAGGGAAATCTGCGACTTCGCAGCAAACAGATGAAACGCCGGCCTTTACTGCTGTTGCTGTTGCTGCTTATCGGATTCGCCCTGACAGCAGTTTCTCTCTTCAGCGGAAGAGCGGACGGAAACATCATCTGGAATCTGCGGCTTCCGCGGGTCTTGCTTACCCTGTTTACCGGGATGGCGCTGGCTGGAGTCGGCTCCGTGTATCAGATGATGCTTGCCAATCCGCTGGCGGAACCTTATATCCTCGGCGTTTCATCCGGATCGGCGTTTGGGGCTATATTGGCAGGCGTTTTGGGCTTGACCCTGTTAATGCCACTGGGTGGATTTCTGGGTGCCGGCGCTACTTTGTTGATAGTCTGGCGCCTGGCGCAAAGGAAAGGCAGTTTTGACCGCAGCAGGTTACTCATAGCCGGGGTAATCGCGGGGATGTTTTTCGCTGCCGGGATTTCCCTCATCATGTACCTTTTCCGCAAAGATACCATGCTTATCATGGGAACGCTGATGGGCAATCTGGGGCGCGTGTTCACGGTGGCAGAATGGCGTGTGTTTCTAGCTCTGGCTGCCGTATCGGTGGGGATCGGGTTGCGGCTTTACCGGCTGTCGATGACGCTTGATATCCTCAGCGGGGGGGATATCTATGCCGGAAGCGTGGGCATTAACGTGGCAAGAGTCCGCAAAGAAATATTCGCGCTAAGTTCGATCCTGGTCGGGATTACCGTTTCCTACGCCGGGATCATTGGCTTCGTGGGTCTGATCATACCCCACATAGTGCGGTTCTTTATTCCTTCCGGGCAAAAGGCGATCTTCGCATATTCTGTTCTGACAGGCGGGCTGTTTCTCGTGTTTTGCGATCTAATTGCCAAAAACGTAGCAGCAATCGAGATTCCCGTCGGCGCAGTCACCGCGGCGATCGGTTGCCCCTTCTTCATGTGGCTGATGCTCAAGAAGTGAGAGCTTCCCCCAGAGCAGTGCTATTGTCCATCCTGGATTAATCCTTCTTTCCGGCAAAGCAGCCTCCTGCTATCCTCCTGCTTGCCTCCCGGTTGCTCACCGGGTGGATACTGGGTGGATATCGGGAAACAAGGGATTCAAACACGGGCACCAATACCGAAACAAACCACCACGCATAAGAAGCGTCATGGCTGGCATCATGGAATTCTATCTGGAACGTTACCCAGAACTAAAAAAACAAAGGGATGACAGATCAGTCATCCCTTTGATTATATATGCAGTAATCTGCTATTTCAGGAGCATCATCTTACGGCTTTCGGTCTGGCCATTCGAGGTCAGGCGATAGAAGTACAGACCGCTGGGTACGCTTTGACCCGCATTGTCGGTACCGTTCCAGACGTAGGTGTGGCGGCCGAACTCAAGGTTGCCGTTAACCAGGTTTTTCACAAGCTGTCCCTTTACGTTATAGATTGACAGGTTGGCGGGAGCAGTCTGCGGAAGGTCGAAACTGATCGTGGTTTCGGGGTTGAACGGGTTGGGATAGTTTTGCAGAAGCATGTTCGACACAACCGGCACGGAGGGATCATCTGCGGCAGTGGCGGGGAAAACGATCTGCAATTCCATGAACATGGTTTCGCCGCCGTCAGGGGTCGGATGGTAGGCGGGGGCGTTCACGTTCGAACCCCAAGTGAAGTCGTTGTAGAACATGATGCCGATCTTGCCGACCTTCTGGTCGCCCTGCATACCCGTGAAGATGACTTTGTCCGCGGGATAGGTGTACATGGGCTTAATCCCGGCGAATTGGGGGGTTTCGACATTGTTGATGATGATGGGTTCGCTCCAGTAGCCACCGCCGTTTGGCGAGACGGAGATCCAGATCTCGGGTGTGTTGGCATAGGATGAATAATCCGTGTCCGAATAGTAGTTGAACATGCGGGCACGCTCAGAATCCTGCCAGACGCAGACCATCATGCCGTGGTCGTTGGGCTCAGAGAGTTTGACGCCGTTGTAGTGGAACATCATGGCATCGGTGTGGGCGGTATCATCCCAGTGGGGGAAGGGCCATGCGGTCGCCATCAGGGGATAATAGCCCTCGGTGGCGTTGCCGCCGTATTCATCCACTTCGCCCCAGGGAGCTTCCATGTCCCAGGGAGTAAAGCATGAGTTGTACGTGTCCAGCGGATCTTTTTGAGGATAGATCTCGTTGATTGTGAACTCCTGCGTGGAGGGATCGAAGACCATTTCCTTGATGAACTGGAGGGCGGGATAGTAGTATCCGTTGAAGGTGTTTAAAGCCCAAACGCTGGGAACGCGGATCTTGCCCGCAGCATCAGTGACGGCATTGATGTGTCCGGAATTGGAAATTCCAAAATACATCTGAGCGTTGGTATATGGGATATCGCCATTATCGGGGTCAGTATAGTAGCCGGTTGTCGATCCCGGAGCGTCAGGCGGATTCCAGGTCGAAAGGTCGCTGGGAGAAGTGTAGCGCACCCAGGCGCCCTGACCGTAATTGGCTGAGACATAGACATCCATATCGGATTCATTAATGGGATTGCTGTCAATATCCCAAGCGTTGTGGTGACCTGCCCAATAGAGGTTGCCAGCGTCGTCTGCGGCAAGGGTTCCAGCCGGGCGGCGCAGGTTGGCGGTATCGTGGTTCCAGGTGTCCATCTCTGGTATGGAGGTATATGACCACACCAGTGGAGTGCCCATTTCGATATCATCGCCGTTGAAATCCGCGTAGGCGATGTACATGTTTTCGCTGGGGCTGCCGTTCATGGCGTGCGAAACATAATTACGCGCGCCAACATACACGCGGCGCTTGTTGGCTATGGGCGAGGGGCCGATGACCATGCAAGGCCAGATGAACTCATTGTCCGAGGTGGTAACATTGCCAGGAGTTGTTATCGACATGGGCGCGTCCATAACGATCTGGATGTCGTTGAACAAGCCGGCGATTCCCGCGATGAAAGCGTCTGAAGTGAATTGGACTTCAAGGTTCGCGTCGGCATCAGCGTTGGCATGCCAGGCATACATGGGTTTGCCTGTCACAGGATCAACGGCGAGGGCCGGGAAACCTTCATGGTTTTGGACGCTGGTGATCTCGTTATTGTTGATCACATTGCCCTGAGCATCCATATAGGTGTAGAAAACGCGGCGGGTTGACGTTGCCTGGCGGCGTCCATGATAGGTCATGAAGTAACCGCCACCGGCATTGTCCGGAATGACAACGAGCGGCGTCTCATTGTAGCTGCCGATCATATAGTCATAGTAGTTGGTTATGATGGCTGTGGGCAGCTTGGTAAAAGTGTAGGCGGGGGCATCCCGCAAGACAGGAGCGGTTCTGCCCTGCGGGGTGTCCAGCGTGGGCTTGAGATTCCCAACTGGCATCGCTTCGGCCAGAAATACCGCTGGCAGCAACGCCAGAACGATGGTTAGCAAGCAAAGATTTTTCATTGCAGTCTCCTCTATATCTTGATTGGCATGTTGTCGCTTTCGCTCCGGAACTGGAGAGCGTAACTAACACTCATTCCAACCGGACGGCGCAAGTAAATTGCATTGCCGACGTTTGCCAGTAATCATAGCTGATTGGCGAAATCTGTCAAGAAAAAAACATCGATTCCAGCCAAAAGAAAACCCGGACTCAGAGAATCCGGGTTTTACAATGAATATGTTGCCGATTATTTCATCAGCATCATGCGTTTGGTTTCAACCGAACCATTGGCTGTGAGGCGATAGAAATAGAGTCCGCTGGTGACGTCTTTACCGGCATTGTCGGTGCCGTTCCATACGAAGCTCTGTTTCCCGTAGCCGAGAGTACCGTCAGCTAGGGTCTTGACCAACTGGCCTTTCACATTGTAGATGGAAAGGTTGGCATGTCCTTTGGCGGGCATGTCGAAGCTGATGGTGGTTTCCGGATTGAAGGGGTTCGGGTAGTTCTGATGCAGCATGTTGCTGGCAGCGGGGATGGTGTTGTCGTCGTTCGAAGTAACCGGGGGGAAGGTGATCTGCAATTCCATAAACATCACTTCGCCGCCGTCGGGATCGGGATGGTAGGAAGGAGAGATGGCGTTGGAGCCCCAGGTGAAGTCATTGTAGAACATGACGCCGACTTTACCTACTTTGCTGCTTCCCTGCATCCCTGTGTAGATAACCTTGTCCGCGGGGTAGACCCACATCGGTTTGATGCCGTTGAACTGGGGTGTTTCCACGTTGTTCAGGACGATAGGCTCGCTCCACAGCCCGCCGTTGTCCGGAGAAACTGAAATGTAGATCTCGGGAGTGTTGGCGTAGGCGGCGTAATCGGTATCGGATTCGAAGTTGAACCAGCGGGCGCGCTGAGCGTCCTGCCAGACAGCGGCCATCATGCCCTGGTCGTTGGCATTGGTGACCTTGGTGTTGTTGTAGTGGAAGAGCATGGCTTCACCGTGGGCCGCTGTATCCCAGTGGGGGAAGGGCCATTTAAGTCCAGGATGCCCGCCGCCGGCGGCAGCGATGGTCAGGTAGTAGTTGCTGTCGTCAGCTTGGAAATACTCCGGAGTACCCCAGGGCGGTTCCATGTCCCAAGGCACAAAGCACTGGTTGAAGGTGTCGGCGGGGTTCTTCTGCGGAAACACGTCTTTAACTGAGAAGTCTTGGGTGGCGGGATCGAACACGAATTCTTTCACCACCTGGAAGTCCTGCCAGTATCCGCCATCTTTGGTGGATTGGGCCCAGGTTCCCAAAACGTGGATGCGGCCGTTGTTGTCCACTCCGGCGTTGATGTGGGCGGCGTTGGCAATGGCCCAGACAAGCAGGGAATCGGCATAGCCGATGCTGCTGTCGTCCACGAAATAGCCGTTGGTCTGGCCTTGCTGGCCGATCGGGTTCCAGGAAGGGATCCAGCTGTAGCCGCTCACGCGGGTCCAGGTGCCCTGGCCGTAGTTCGGGCAGACGAAGACATCCAGGTCGGCTTCGCGGATGTTGGTGGTGCCGTCGGCTTCGGTGGCGAAGTGGTAACCGGCGTAGTAAACATTGCCGGCGTTGTCGGTGGTGATGGCGTGGAAGGGACGGCGCCACTGGTCGTCAACGTTCCAGTCGTTCATCTCAGGGATGGTAACATGGTTCCAGACCAAGGGTATGCCGTTCTCTATATCATTGCCGTCGAAATCGGCATAGGCGATGAGCAGGTTCTCGGAGGGACCCTGAGTGGCATAGACAGAGTTGCGGGCAGCAAGGTAGACCCTTCTCTTTCCGGCGACGGGCGACGGTCCGATCTGAGCCGTCGGCCAGATGAACTCGTTGTCGTTGGTGGTAATCCCGCTGGGAGAAGTGAGGGTGTAGGGGCTGTCGATGGTGACCTGAAGATCGTTGAACAAACCTGCTATGCCGGCGATGAAGGCGTCGGAAGTGAACTGAACTTCATATTCGCCGTCTGTATCGGTATTGCAGTGCCAGGCATACAGGGGCTTGCCGGAGACGGGATCCACCGCGACGGTGGCGTAGCCTTCGGCATTCTGGACGCTGGTGATTTCGTTGTTGTTGATCACGTTGCCCTGGGGGTCGATGTAGCTATAGAAAGCACGACGTGTGGAAGTGGGCTGACGACGTCCGTGGTAGGACATGAAGTATCCGCCGCCGGCAGCCTGGGGGATCACTCTCAGGGGCAAGCCATTGTAACTGCCGATCATGTAGTCGTAGTAGTTGGTGATGATGGCAGTGGGCAGTTTTGAGAAGGTATATTCCGGCGCGGTGCGGGTCTGCACGGTGGGAAACACGGTGCTGGGATCCACGGGGACCTGGTCCTCCATGAGAACCGGCATTTCCTTCAGGTTTGTGGCGGGCATCATTTCCTTCGCGAACGCGAAGGAGAAGATGAAGCCGAGCGTTAATATGACCAATAAGGTTTTTTTCATTCTTACCTCCAGTGATTTATCTGGTCTGTTTTAATATCTCATTTTGATCGACAGGCGATGAGCGCTGGTGAGGAATGATTCCGCCAAAGCTCCCATATCGGTGTAGGCATAGTCGACATTGATGATGGCGAAACGCGTGGGTATCTGATAGCCGATGCCGGCGCTCAGCCCGTTTGTATCGTAATTGAATTGATATCCGGCGCGCAGGAACAGATTGCCCATTTTGTATTCGGTTCCAAGGTTCCAGGTTTCCATGCGGTCGATTACGTTGTCCAACTGCAGAGAAGCGATCCAGTGGTCAGTTGAATTGTACTGGTTGCGGTCGTCGGCCGCGATGCCCTCGTTCCATTTGCGCATGATGTCTCCGCTGATACCCAGAGAGAAGCTCATGGGTATTTTGGAATCCAGTTCCTGGCCGTCTTCGTCGATCACTCCGTCGCCGTCATTATCAAAGAGGTCGAAGGGATCTTCATCGTTGGCGCCGTCTTCGTCGTCGTCAACCAGATAGCGGACGTCGGGTCCGAAGTTGCGCAGCGCCATGCCGATTTTGATGTTGTTCCAACCCGTGTTGTAGATGGAGCCAAGATCAACAGCGTAGCTGTTCACCGCGAATTCGTAGAGGTTTTCCCTCAAATACTTCACGCCGATGCCGGCGGAGAACTTGTTGGTGAACTGCTGGGCGAAGTTGACGCCAAAAGCCATGCTGCTGTTGGTAAACTGCTCTCCGGTGGGGCCGAAGGTATCTTCATCGGTGATGTCGATCTTGTCCATATGGAGCACAGAGCCATAAGCGGCAAAGGTTTGAACGCCGTTGGTATAGGTTCCGGCAGCAAATTCGTGCATAATGTTGGCCGGCCAGTTGGTATGGCTGAAAAACGCCTGGTTTTGATAGGCAGGCGCAAGCCCGGCAGGATTCCAGTAAACTGACGAAATGTCATCTGTGACAGCCGTATAGGCTTCGCCCATGCCTATCGCGCGGGCGTCGACGCCGAGTTTGAGGAATTGCAGGGCGGCGGTTCCAACCTTGCCGAAGGGCTTGGCGGAAAGCATGCCGGGTAACAGCATCAGGCTCAGAGCGATGATGAGTAATGTATGTTTTTTCACAATTCCTCCCCTATTTGATGATGACGAATTTGCCGACCTTGGTTTGCTTGTCGGCTTTGTTTTCGACGGAGTAGAGATACACGCCGGGTGCAATGATCTGGTTGTTTTTTGAGAGCAGGTTCCAGTCGTGCATACCGCTCGCTGCTATGCCTTGGGTTGCTGCTTTGGATACGGTGATAATATCCGCTTCATACGCGCCGTTATGCTCAATGGTATCAACCAGGTCTCCCGCCAGGGTATAGATTCTGATTGTGCATCTTTCCGGAAGATTGATGAACCACAGGCGGCGGCTCTTGTCGCCTTTTTCGTCCTTATCCCTGCGCCCGTCGAACTTGCTGCGGCCGATATAGGGGTTGGGAACGACATAAATGTTATCCATCTTGTCCTGGGCAACTGTTCCGGGGAAGAAGATCTTCATATTGGCATCGGCGTCGCGGCCTGTTTCCAAATAATTCAAATCGTTGGAAGGTATGCCGCGGTCATAGGCGGTTACGGCGGTGTAATATTCAACGCCCTTGCGGGGGTAGAGGATCGCGGAATGATAGTACCTGCGCGCCAGACGCTGATTCTTCAGGTCTTGAAGTATCGCCAGCTCATCCGGATCGGTGGGGTCATTGGGAATTGCCACTTGGCCGCCAAAGCCTGGCAGAGGAATCATTTTTGGATCGTAGAGCTCGTCAAATATCTGTTCGTTTCCTGCAAGCTCTGGATGCATGAACAAACGCGCTTGCAAGGCCTTGACCATATAATCGGGCAAACCGGCATTATCTGAAGCAATCTGAGCAGCCTGAGCTTGCAGCGCAGCAGTCCAATCAATGGTTGGATTATACAGCGGCCAGCCATAGAAAGTATCGGAAGGATTGGCCGTATAGTTGTAGTTTTCGTCAAGTTTGGTGAATTGGGTATAGTCGCCAGACCAGGCATTCTTATTAGGCAGTCCTTTGTCGATACCGAGATAACCGCCGAAATCTACGAAGAGGGTGTCGTGAGGGCTGTTGATGTTGACCACATAGTCCGCATGGTCTTGGGCTGTATCTATCTTATCCCAACGCTCCATGAGGGTCCAATCTTCCAGAGAGCCGCTACCGCTGCGTCCCCAGGTGCTGTAACCCTGGAAATCGTGCCGGAGCCTGTATGCCGTGTAAGGATTGACAACGGCGTTCATATTGAACAGCTCCGGATTTGTGGGAGGCTGGAATTCAGGCGGGAAATCGCTCCAGTCGACGGTGGATGGATCGCTGTCCAGACCTGCCTTGAGGAACGGGCTATTGGGGTTTTGCCAGCCGATGATAGCGCTGCTGACGGTCTTGTTATCATAAGAGAATTCACTGCGATTGTCCCAATACAGCTCGATGCGGTTGCCGTTATCGGTCAGTTCCGCAAAGAGTTTTGGGATTTCGGGGGGTTCAGGCGGATTATAATGCGGGAAAGTATCCGGCAAGACAACAGTGGTAAGGGTTTGAGCCTGGCCATAGATCTCTTTCGCCCAGCGTGCTGTGCGTTTCAGATCTTCTTTGTCGTCTCCGGGGAACACTGCAACCACGATCTTCATGGTGCGGCCAGGTCCCAGATTCCAGGAATTCTCGGTGGGGCTGGAATAACCGTTCATATCGCCGTAGAATGAGAACAGGAACCTTGTATCGTTAGGAGAAGGTTGCACGTATTCGGTCTGATCGTCCTGCTCGGGGCGCAGAGGCGCGAACTTTGTCTCGTTCGGATTGCGGCCCGTGAGTAGCCAATACTTCTCGTTTGCCGTTCTCCGCGGAGAATAGCTGAACGAGTAGGGATTGAAATCGTCAGGACCGTCTCCCACTTTCCAGTACCAGCAGTGGAATCTGAGTTGTTCAGGATCAGGCGTACAAACACGTGCGCCAACCAGACCAGTCGTCAGGCCGCCGTCGCCGTCGGCGTCGTACGTATACGCAAACTCATAACCGGTTCCTTTCACGTAGCCGGACATGTCGTCGGACGCTTTCACAGCCCCCATGCTCTGGGGTCCGCAGTCGCAGTCCATATAAACGCCCATGGCGCAATCGAACAGAGTATCTTGGGTTGCGACGTTCATATTCGTTATATTGAACTCAACATAAACCAAGTTTTTAATGTAATCGTAACTCCATTGATAAGACATCTGGCGAATGCGTACATTCAGCGGATAATGCCTGTTGGTGCTGCGGGACTGACCCAAGTCGCGATCTCCCACTGTTCCGAAGGGGCAGTAGTCATAGTAGAAAGAGATGAAGTCCTGTTCCGACACGGGTGCGCCGTCCTCATCGTACTGGGAGTCGTGATCATCATCGTAGGGGTTGGAGAAGTCGTATGTGGTATGCGACCTATCTGCAAGATCCATGAATCCCAAGGGGAACCAGATCTCTGAGTTCGTCCCATCGCTGATGATGTTATAGTTGCTTGTCTGCGCGATATACTGGCCGCCAAAGGACTGGAACTGGCTGGGCAGTTCCGATGCGGTCCTCAAGGGGAAAGTGTAACCCACGAAGTCCTCATCGATGATGCCGTCGCCGTCGTCATCCTGAGCCCTCTTCTGAAAGCGGGAACTCGCGGTGGCAATACCATCCAGGCCGTTATACTGGTTGTAAAGGTCTACCGCGTCGGCATTACCCGCAACCAGCGGATTGTAGGCAGGAAGGAACTCGTAGAGGTCTGAGTCGCCGTCGAATCCAACTGTAGTAAGGGTATCCACGACCGGTTTCATCCAAGGCTGCCAGTCAGAAGTGCCTTCAGCAACGGTTCCGGTGCTGTCGGCACTCGGATTGAGCGCGCGCCAGTAGAGCTTTCGGCCGGCATCGTCCCGACGATACTTCTTAGCGCCAAACCACAAAGCGCCCTGATAGAGGTAGTCGATACCGCTTCCGCCTGGATACTCCAGAGACGGGTATTGAGGCACGACGTCGTCGCCAGAGCCGAAGAAACCGTAGTTACTCACGCGCAGCCAGATGTTGCCCACATTGTGATATAGCGAGAGGTCCAGTTTCTTGGTTCCGGATGAAGATTCAGCCATTGCGGCATGAGCAAGGCTAAAGCATAGCGTTGCCATGAGCAGCAGACAGAATGAGATCTTGTTAAACTTCATGCAAAACTCCCATTTATCCTAGTTTAATCTAAATTCGACTGGTACGTTGACAGTTGTGTCAACCGGGTTGCCACCGCTTTTACCGGGAATGAAGCGGATCTTCCTGACAGATTCGATCGCAGCGTCGTCCAATCCCAAAACGGACTTCTTCACCCTGATATCTCCCACGGAGCCGTCCTTGTAGACATCAACTTCCAACCAGACTGTGCCTTGAATCCCGGCGCGCATGGCGAAATCGGGATATACCGGTTTGGGCGGAGTGATCCATTGGGGAGCATCCTCGTAGGGAACGAAATCGAAGGGCCGGTCGCTGTCACCGCCAACATTAACGTCTGTTTTCAAGAGGTCGCCGAAGCTGGCGAGAGCGCTTAGGGTCGAAGCATCAAGGCTAACGTCCGTAGAAGAAGCCAGTTCTTCGCTGATGTTTGCAGGCAACTGGATCTCGATCTCCTGTTCCTGAGGCGTTTCCTCTTTTTCGCGCTGATCCGGAGGGGCTTCCACAATGACAGTCTCTTCGGTGCGGCGGGTCACGACTTTGACATCTCCCTTGGGAGCGATCAAAAACGCGAAGAGCAGGATGGTTATCGCCAGAGCCAGCGCTTTGCTGAACTGGCTGTTGGCGATGTCTTTCCAATCTAGTCCTTTATTACTCATGGCACACCTCACAGCCTTTTTTGGGCTTCAAAGACGACTTCACGCGTGTTGGCTTGCTGCAGCAGCATCATCACGCTTCTGATCTCGCTATACTGGGTATCGCGATGAGAGCGGATGCACACTTTCAGGTCGGGGACGTCTTTTCTTTTCTCGGCCATGATGCCGTTGATCGATTTGGTCGAGGTGACGTCGTTGACGTCTCGTTCCACGTCGTCAATGAAAACCTTTCCCTCTTTTGTTACATAGATGGTGGCGGTTTTCCCGCGTTCTTTCATTCTTTCCACGTTACGTGAGGCAACAGGGTATTCATATCTTTTGATGCGGACTTGTTCGCGGACGAATACAGTAGTCACCATAAAGAACAGCAGAAGCAGGAACGCGATGTCTGACATTGAAGCGTTTGGAATATTCGCTTCACGATGGCCTGACGATTTTATCTTTGCCATTTTTCGCTCCTAAACTTCCGTGGATATGGACAACCAAGCCCGCTGCACATCCGAGTTATCGGGATTCTTCTGTTTGGTGAATGTTACCAGAATATCAACAACTCTGACCATATGGCTATACTTGGCATCTATATTTGTCTTCAGGATGAACAACATCGGCAGTTTTTTCTCGTCCAGGTTTGTGCTGGCCCGCATGGCCGCTTCGCGCGTCAAGACTTTCTGCTCAAAGATGGCGTTCAATTCCTCATCAGAGAGGTCCCGAGGTTCTTCCGTGTTGATCTTGACGCGGCCGTCATTCATGATTTCCACGCGGGTCATGCGGTCTTCGGTTAGCTTGGTTTCCTGAGACTGCTGCTCTTCTGTGGATTCTGACGGAGTCAAGGTCACTTTGACACCTTCCTGAATGTCGAACTGGGTGGTCGACATGAAGAAGATGATCAGCAGGAAAGCGATATCCGACATAGAGGCGTTCGGAATCTCAACCTTCCTTTTCCTTTTACGGGCGACGTTCATTACTCCCCCTCATCAGGATTCGATCAGGGCTTCTGTAACCTTCTCTGAGGCTCTCTGCATATCTATGACCAGGCCATCGACCATGGTCGTGAAAATGTTGTATAAGAACTGGACCGGGATCGCGATGGCAAGACCCGCCAACGTTGTGATCAGCGCTATCATGATACCTTCGGCGACTACTTTGGCGTCGACCGATTCCTGCGCCGCGATATTACGGAAGGCTTCGATCATACCTGCGACTGTTCCGAAGAAACCGAGCATCGGCGCTAATGTGATGGCGGAGGACATCTCCACAAATCCCTTTTCGAGATATGACATCTCGATCATGGCAGCGTTCTCCATGCTTTTTTCGACAGCATCTATCCCACGATCGGCTTTCAGCAGGCCTGCATAAACAACTGCTGCGACAGGACCGCGCGTAGTTTTGGCCAATTCTGTGGCTTCCTTGAACTTCTTTTCCTTTATGAGGGGCAGTAGCTTGTTCAGGAAGTCATTGATGTTGATCTTCGCATACATCAGGGAGATGAATTTCCAGATGATATAAGCAAGGCCATAGATAAGCACGATCAGGATTGGCCACATAACCCAGCCGCCATCCTTGAAGAGCTGGACCAGGAACTGGCCGAAGAGGAATTTGGCTACGGCTTCCAGGCCGGAAGCTTTATCAGTAGTTTCTGGTGTTGCAGCATAAGCCAGGCTGCTAAGCATCAAGCCCATCAGCACGAGTATCATTAGGATCTTTGAGAAGCTCTTTCTCATTTTATTATTCCTCCATGGGATATTCTAAAAGTTAAAGGACACGCCTAGTGTCACACCGCGGTAATCGTTGTAGTAACCGGGATTCTGGATAAAGCGGTCATAGACATAGCGAACTTCCGGATAGGTGTAGCCGGTGTTGGAGTCGGAGATATCCTGTCCGTCGTCGTCATATTGTCCGGTTTTCGGGTAAACAGTGAGTACATTGCGGGTTTTGAACAAGTTTTCCACATCCAGAAACACACGAAGGTTCATATTGTTGCCGAAAGTGAAGCCCTTGGTCAGCCGCAGATTGGCCTGATTGCTGAATTTCATGCGCTTGCTGTTCGTATCGAGGAACTGGGTTCCGATTGAACTCTGAGGAGTATAGGGCGCTCCCGAGGCGAAGCTCCAGTTCAGGTTCGCGCTGAAATCATCAAACGGCAGAATGTAATCCGTGAAGGGGACGAAAAATTCCTCGCCCCTTCCAATGCGGAAAGTATAGTTAAAGCTCATGTTGTGGCGGACGTCCCAATCCAGCGGGAATTCCCTGAGGTTGGTTGCTTCATCCTGGATCACTGTCGTGGAATTGTTGCCTTGTGCCCAAGCCAGGGAATAAGCGATCGACCAGGTGTTGAAGTTGGACATAAGCTTCTCGAGTTGGATGTCGATGCCTCGGGCAGAACCGTAGTCTTCGGATATGAATTTGTACCAGGAAATCTGCGGCTCGTCAGGATTGGATTCCTTGACCGTGCTGACATAGTTGTAGAGGTTCTTGTAATAAGCAGTCATATCCAACACATAATCATCAGAAAGCTGATGCGACAGGCCGACCTCGTAGGTGACTGTGATCTGGGGTTCAAGCTCGGTATTGCCGACAGTTATAGTCTGGTCGGAAACGTTGGCATCCGCGGGGGTCTTGGAAGTAAAGATAAACTGCATCTGGGGAAGCTGATTCTGATAGTTGTACGCGAAACGCAGCACATCTCTGTCAGTAATCGGGTGCGAGACTCCAAGACGGGGTGAGAGCATCACCTGCAGCCGTTCGTCCTTGTCAAATTCAACCGTGCGGAATTTGCCGTCATCCTGCAATACCTTGTATTTGTCGCCAAGATACCAGGCGTCAAGGCGCAGGCCGGCATTCACGATCATGCCTTCCCATTCCATCTTGTCCTGCAAGTAATAGGCAACCTGCCAAGGATCGGCGTGATAGCCGTCGCGCTTGCCTGAGGCTTCTTGTGCTGCTTTGTAATAATCAGCAGGCTTATAGATCGGGATCAGGGTTCCGTCTTCAGTTTCATAAATGTCATACAGAGCCGCCGGCATGACATAGATAGAGTCGGCGGGGTTGTTGGGATCTGTGATCCACTCCAGGTCAGCCATATCGAAAACGCGCTTCAGGCTAGCCTGGCGTCTGTCTTCGTAGATGCTGAGGAAGTTTTGCAGCTGGTTTTTCTCGATCGCGTGCTTGATAATCTCGATACCGGTTTTCGCCAGATGAGTATCGTTGACCTGCCATTCAAAGTCAGCGCGACCGTTGATGGTCGTGGTCATATCGTCCACGAAGTTCGTGTAAATACTGCCGGGAGCGCTGAAACCTGTGATGCGGCGGGGATCTTCGACGCTGGCTATGCGATAGGTCCAGAAAGAAGAGGGCAGATAATCCGCATCGCTGATCAGGTCACCGTCATAGTCAGGGCTGTAGACCCCGTCAAAATCGTGGTCCACAGTGCTCCAGCCCTCGATGCCCATGAGGACGTTGTCCACATATTCGGCACCTGGATTGTTGGGATCGATTTGCATGTATATGTAGTCTTCGCGACCTATCCCGCGAGGGCCTTCGACACTTTCTTTGGTATAGTAGCTGGCCTTGACTTTCAAGTTCATCGCCGTGTTGAAAACGTGGTCATAGGTTGCAATATACTGACTCTGCTGAGTCTCGGTGTAGGCATAATGATCCAGAGCGTAGCGAGCGGAATATGAGAAGGGCAGATTGTAGGAACGGTCGCCGCGCGCCGCAAGGGTGATTTTCTGGGTGGGGCTAAGAACATATTTGGTTTTCAGGTTCACGTTATATGAATTATAGTTGCGGTTGCCCGTATCTATGCCGAGGATGTTATTGCGGCTCGCGTAAGGGTCATTGCGCTCGTATTCATATTCCAGAAGCTGCCTGCTTTCACCAGTCTCATGATTTTCAAACAAGTAATCATCCATAGGATCGCTGATATAGTAGTCCTTTAGACGGCCGTCAAGCCATTCGCCTCCACCGTTTAGGTAAAAAGTAAGCCTTTCGCGGAGGTCGTCGCTGCCCAGGGGCCAAATTGGTCCGCCAAAAGCAAACTTGAACACATCTGAGTTTCTGCCGGCTCCAATCAGATGGTCTGTATTGTATTCGATCTTGCCAGAGTAGAAAGGATCTCCGTCCTTGGTGACGATGTTGACCACGCCTGATTGGGCATTGCCATACTCGGCGGGGAATCCACCAGTCATCACCTTCATGTCGCTGATTGCGTCTGTATCAACTTGCAGGGCGCTTCCGCCGTCCACAGGATCAGAAACGGACATGCCGTCAACCGTAAAATTGATCTCATTGGCACGGCCGCCGCGCACATGAAGCTCGCCGCCGATGTTAGTCACACCGGCTTGCAGAGAGATGATTCCGGCGACGTCGCTCACTGCCACGTCTCCCATGTTCTCCATCTCGATCTGGCGGGAGGAGCCAACCCTGTCGGGTTCGGTTTTATTAGAGGTTGCGGTAACCACAACGGTTGACATCGTAACGCCGGCCTTACCCATAATGATGTTGTTCAGAGGGGTAGTCTGGTCCACGGATATCTCGACATTGTTGACTGTGACGTTGTCATGGCCGATCAGCGAGAACTTGACCGTGTAGTTGCCGGGGGGGATGTTAAGAATCGTCGCGGCGCCCTTGCTATTCGTTTGTCCGCCTGTTACGCGCTGGTTTCCGCGCATAACAACCACGTTGACGAATTCCAAAGCCTTGCCCGCGCTGTCCCTAACGCGTACGACGAGTTTTCCGGTTGTAGCGGCATCCAGGACTGTTAAGCCGCATAATAACACTATCAGCAGGATCAATGCAATTCTACGCATCGACAAACCTCCCTTCTCTAATGGCTTTTATTATCGTTTTTTCACTATATAAAAGGCGACGAGTGTACACATCACTCAATAATTCTGTGTTGGATGCGATTATCTGACAATCTGGAATCCGTCAAGTCTTTTTTCAAATGAATCATTCTCCGTAAAAAGCGATATCTCAAAGCAAAAAACCTATATAGCGTGGATTTATTCTTTTATCAATTATCTACGTGCATTGCCCTTTTCCGCTTGAAGTTTCCAAAGGTTTTCCCTTATGGTATGATTGTTCTCGCATCCCAGTCCGGATGCAGGTTCGGTTACCGTATTGAATCTTGAACTGGAGTGACTTCTTCACACACGACGGATTCCAGATTAGAAACGGCAAGCTAATAATCAAATTTAGACAGCGAGTTTACTTCTTCTGGGAAATGACTGCTTACTGACTTAAGGTGTGGGCTGGTCAACCGATGAAATGCACTTTATCAGAAAGCGCTCTCGAATCATTGATTTCCCCAATCACAAATGAGTCAGTCGCTTCAATGAACTCAGTGCCGAAAGCAGGATCGACCACCGCGACCAGTCCAAGGCCCAGATTAAAGGACTCCAGCATCGTTTCGCGGCTGAGTTGGCCGGCTGTCTTCAGCCACTTGAATAGTGGGGGAATCTCTTCGAGGGAATAGCTCACATATGCCGTCAGGCCGTCCGGGATTATTCTTTTCAGGTTGCCGGGTATTCCGCCTCCGGTGATATGCGCCAGTCCGTGAAGTCCGGGATGCTTTAGATGCGGCATCATCAGTGGCAGATAGCTTCGATGCACCGCCAGCAGCGCTTCTGCTACTGTCATTTCCAGTTCGGGGACGAAAGAATCGACCTGAAGCCCCATGTTATCAAAGACAATTTTACGCACCAGGGAGTACCCGTTTGTATGCAACCCGGAACTGGAAATGCCGACCAGCAGGTCACCCTTGTTGATTCTGTCGCCTGGCAGCAGATGAGGACGGTCGACAACCCCAACAATAGTACCGGCTAGATCAAAATCTTGATTTCCGTAGAAACCAGGCATTTCCGCCATTTCGCCTCCGATCAGCGCGCATCCGTTTTCTCTGCAGGCTTTGGCCATGCCCGAAATCACCTGTTCCACAATGTTGGAGCGAAGTTTGCCAAGCCCGATGTAATCAAGATAAAAGAGTGGCAGCGCGCCCTGTACGAGGATATCGTTTACGCAATGGTTCACGAGGTCTTGGCCTACGGTGTTATAAACCCCAGCCATGATCGCAACGCGGAGCTTGGTTCCCACTCCGTCTGTGCTGGCTACGAGAATCGGTTCCCTCAAGTCCGGCCTGTCGAATTTGAATAGGCCGCCAAAGCTGCCCAAATCTCCAAGCACATTTTGATTGTATGTTGTGCGTACTATGCCGCGGATCGCATCAACGGCTTTCTCGCCCGCTTCGACGTCAACTCCAGCGCTTCTGTAATCTGTGGGTTTTTGGTTCATGCTCTTCCCGTTTAGCTTATCTTGTCAAGTCCAGGAACGAAGCTTCTGGACCCTGACTTCAATCTCAGACAAGTCAAGGTTTATAATACCTTCCACACTGAATGAGCCAACATTCATTGCCGCTAGTGCAGTGCCGTGGAGGACTGCGGAGCGGATTGTCTCCCGGTTGAGGAAATCCTGACATGCCAGATAGCTCATAAAACCTCCGGCAAAGCAGTCTCCTGCTCCGGTGGGATCTGTAATTGTATCTACGGGGTAGGCTGGGGCGAAATAAATATCTTCACCAAACATGGTTACGCTGCCGTATTCGCCACGTTTGATCACCACAGCTTTAACGCCGAGGGCAAAAATGTCTTTGGCTGCAGCAAAGATGCTTTCCCTGCCTGTGTATTGGCGGATTTCGTCTTCATTAAGGAACACGATATCCACTCGCTGCATGACTGCAGTAAGATCATCGGGGCACAGCGTTATCCAATAATTCATTGTATCGCACGCCACCCACTGGTAGCTGGTGATTTGGTCCAAAACCCGGGTCTGCAGCAGCGGATGTATGTTTGCTAAAAGCAGGCTGCGGCAACATTTGCAGGATTCAGGCAAGTTGGGGGAAAAATCAGCGAAGACGTTTAACTCCGTGCTCAGAGTATTAGCCTGGTTCCAGTTATCATACTTTCCTCTCCAACGGAATGTTCTTCCGGGCCTGGTTTCAAGGCCGTCGAGGTTGATCCCGTGCTTGGCAAGCAAGGCGATTCCAGCTTGGGGAAAATCTTCCCCCACCACACCCACCAGATGGGTCTGGCAGTGATATGAAGCTGAGAGCGAGGCGTAAATTGCCGAGCCTCCGAGCGCATCGGACACTTTGCCTCGCGGGGTCTCAATCGTATCAAGTCCGATCGAACCGACCACTACTAGGCTCACTGTTGGTCTCCATCGGGGATCGAATCAGGTTTCGGGGAGTCTGCTGGTGCAGAAATTGAATCGCTGGTGCTGATCGCGGTTGTACTGGTTTTGCTTCTGACTCTGCCAAGTTCTGTCATCAACAGGATCAGAGCGACAAGCGCGAGGGTCATGATTATAACTTTGCGCCAGTTATAGTTCTTGCTTCGCCTGTCGCGCCAGCGTTCGCGGTATTTATTCTGAATATCGGTCAAAGCATGCTCCCTTTCAAGCCATCAGTTCGCCAAGGAAGGCAGCAAAGCGGGTTACGCCCTTACGCAGGTTTTCCATGCTGTTAGCGTAAGAAAACCTGACGCTGGAGTCCAAACCAAATGACGAACCAGCCACAACTGCCACATGATGGCGTTCCAGAAGGACTTCGCAAAACTTGTCAGAAGAATCTATGCCAAGCTTGTTGTTTTCCAGATACCAGGAGATGTTGGGCATGATGTAGAATGCGCCTTTTGGTTTGAAACAGCTGATATGTGGCAGCTTGCTCAGTTCTTCAAAAAGGAAGTTGCGGCGGTTTTCGAACTCTCTGCGCATGTTTTCGATGGAATCGTCTTCTGAGTTTAAAGCTGTGACGCAGGCTTTTTGGGTGATTGAGTTAACGCAGGAGGTCGCATGTTCCTGTACCCTTCCGGCCGCAGCAATAACATGAGCCGGACCGGCTGCATATCCCAAGCGCCATCCCGTCATTGCGTAGGCCTTAGAGACTCCATTGACCACCACTGTTTGGGCCTGCATCTCAGGACTTAAGGAAGCAATCGAAACATGCTTTGTTCCGTCATAAACCAACCGTTCGTAGATTTCATCAGAAATCACAAGCAGATTATATTTCAGGCAAATCTCGGCAATCGCTTCCAGCTCTGTGCGGGTATATACCGCCCCCGTGGGATTATTAGGCGAATTCAGAAGCAGCACTTTCGCGCAGGGATTATCTATGGCTGCGGCTTTGAGATCTGACGCAGATATTTTGTAGTCATTTTTTTCCAGGGTGGGGAGATAAATTGGCTCTGCGTTGGCCAAGACGGCCTGGTAAGGATAGCTGACCCAGTAGGGAGATGGCATCAGGACTTGGTCCTGCGTGTCGCACACGGCGATGAGGATGTTGAGGATCGAAGCCTTAGCCCCTGGTGAAACGAGGACTTGCTTTGGCTCATAAGACAGCCCGTTGTCCCGCAGCAGTTTGTCGCAGATGGCCTGTTTCAGGTCCGGTATTCCGGCATTGGCTGTATAACGCGTAAAATTTGCGTCGATCGCCGCATGAGCGGCGATTTTAATATATTCCGGCGTATTAAAATACGGTTAGCCAACCCCCAAGTTTAACACGTCTATTCCGGCTGAAGACATCTCTTTAGCCTTGGCGGATAAAGTTAAAGTGGGGGAAGGCTTGACGAGTTTGATCCTATTGGATAGTTTGATCGCCATGATTACCTCTTTTATGTTATTAAAGAAAATACGAAAATATCACTGAGAATCGCTTTCCATAACTATGCGGGAAATATCCGCAACCCGCAGGAACTGCTGGCGAATCTCGCTCAGCAAGGCATAACGGTTCAAACGCAGAGTCTGGTCCTCGCAATTAACAAGCACACTGTCGAAAAAGCGGTCGATATGGACACCGTAACCCACCAGCAATGCCAAGGATTCAGGATAATTCTGCACTGACAGGCAGGCGTCAAGTTTGCTTTTCAGGATTCCGAGTTGAGTAAAGAGCACTTTTTCCTGTTCTTCGGTAAAGCATGCATCATTCACAGTAGCGAATTCGGGTATTTCGGCGATAATATTGGATACCCTTTTGAACCCGATCACCAAGTGCAAGAATTCCGGTTTGGAACGATAATCTTGCAACGCGAAAGCTCGTCTGCGAAAATCGGGCAGATCAGACAAGGAAAGGTGCTTCAGGCTGTCAATGACATCGTAATCCAAGTTGAGTTGGCTTAGCAACCATTCCACTCTCTGACGGAAGAAGTTATACACGTCGTCTCTTGACGTGGGCGAAAGCTCTGTCTGGGCGGCAGCCTCGGCAAGCGCGTGATCCAGCAGCGCCGAAAAATCCAAACCCCAACCGTTTTCGACAACTATCTGCACCACCCCGTTGGCAGCGCGCCTCAAAGTAAAAGGATCGGCTGATCCTGTCGGCACCAGACCGATTCCGATTATGCCGCAAACACTGTCAAGCTTGTCAGCAACAGCCACTGCCGCTCCACAGAGTGTTTGGGGCAGTCCGTCATTATTCCCCCGCGGCATATAATGCTCGTAAATCCCTTCCGCCACTTCGGACGGTTCGCCGCTGACAAGGGCGTACTGCTTGCCGATGTAACCCTGAAGCTTGGTGAATTCTTTTTCTCCCAGCATGGAAGTCACCAGGTCAGCCTTGCACAACTCAGCTGTTCGCATGACCAGTTCTGTCTGGTCTGGGCTTAGCTTCAGCTCTGAGCAAAGCCGTGAGGTTATACTCGATATCCGGGCAAGCTTGTCCGCCATAGTTCCAAGCTTCGACTGGAAAACCACATCCTTGAGCATTGGAACATATTGCGACAGAGGTTTACGGGTGTCTTCGGAAAAATACCACATGGCGTCAGCCAAGCGGGCGGCAACCACTTTCTGGTTTCCGTTGCGAATAACATCCGAACAGGTGGGGTCACCGTTTGAGATGAACACGAATTGATTGCTCAGCCTTCCAGTTGAATCAGTTACTGAGAAGTATTTTTGATTCTGACTAATCGTGGAAGTGATGATCTTATCGGGAAGGTTCAAGAAATCAGGATCAAACTCAGCCATAACAGCGGTGGGATATTCGACCAGATCAGTCACCGTGTCGATCAGACGCTCATCCGGCAACACTTTTAGATCCGAATTCTCCGTTATGGCTGTTAGTTCTGTTACAAGTTTTGCCCTGCGTTCATTTCTGTCAGCCAGAACCGAATTATCCTTGAGGGCAAGTAGATACTCGCCCGGGTTAGTCACTTGAATGGAAGTATCCAAGCCTAAGTATCTGTTCCCGTATGATATGTTCCCGCTCCGCACGCCGGCAATTTCAACATCCAGGGTCTCTGATCCCCACAGCACGCATAACCAGCGCAACGGTCTGGAGAGAGCAAGCCGGGATTCGTTCCAGATCATAGATTTGGTAAAAGGCAAGCGAGGAACTGATTCAACAATCCAGTTAGCCAGGATATCAGACGTTGTGCGTCCCGGTTGGATATAGTGGACTGCAATGAATTCGCCGCGGTCTGAGGTTTCGATCCTGATATCCTGCTCGTTGGCGTTGTTTTTTCTCAAAAAACCCAAACCTGCCTGTGTCAGCCTGCCGTTCTCATCAAAAGCCACCGTCCGCGCCGGACCGGTTTTTTTAACCTCGATATCTGGTTGTGTTTCCAGGACTTCTTCTGCGATAATAAAAAATCTCCGGGGAGTTGAGCCGAACCGCAAGCTGGCGTAATTCAGCCCTGTATCCCTCATAAGATTCGCAAAAGAGGTTGTTAGAAACTCAACAGCGGGTTGAAGCTGATGGGCGGGAATCTCTTCTACACCGATCTCCAGTAGGAAGTCACGCATGTGTGCGTATCCGAGAAAGCGGGTTATCGGCTCAGAACTCGTAAGCGAGGCTGAGTTGATTGATCAGGCCAAGGTCGCCATATGAGGAAATGCCGTAGTCCAAACGGTAATTGCGCCATTTCCAGCCCGCACCGAGGGACAAACCGGACAGAAATCCCAGATCGCCTCCAATATACGCGTCTCCGGCATTGGAGCGAAATCCCGCGCGTAGGTCCAACGCTTGGTTTAAGGAATATTCCACGCCAAGCTTGGCAACGAGATCCTCCCCGCTGGCTTTGTCTACTTCGAAGCTGGCGTATAGTGAAGGGTTGAGACGATATGTAATGCCCGCAGCAAAAGTGAGGGGAAGTTTTTCTGAATAGCCGCTGTTTGTATAGCGGGTGATTTGAAAGCCAAGATTGCGCACGCTAACGCCTACCTCGACTTTTTCGTTCTGCGGATGATGCATCACCCCGATGTCCAAAAGCATTGCAGTGGCAGCGCTGTCGTCGATTTGGTCGTAAATGACTTTTAGCGTTCCGCCCAGATCAATCGCATCTGAGATATACTTCGCCAAGGACGCGCTGGCAATTAAATTGTAGGCTCCAAAAGTATCGCCTGTTTCGATTAGATCACCGTTTTGATCGATCTCCGTCCTGTCAAATGACCCCATATTCAAGTACTTAAGGGAAAATCCCCAGGCGGTAAAACGGTTTTTAGGCCATAGATACTGCAGTTGGCCGCCTTGGGTGTCCAAAAAGTAGTTTGAATATGTGGTGCCAACCTCGTTGCCCTCAATGCCGATTACGGAGGCAGGATTAAAAAAGATACCGTCCGGATTCCTGGCTTCTCCCGCGAGTGATTGCCCGAGAGCCATTGCTCTGGCGGAATATACGATCTTCAGCGTATTGAATCCAGTCGTGCCGGCGGAATCGTTCACCGCGGCCAGAGGGGCGATTGCGAAACTAATGGCGCAGATGATGGGTAATGATATCTTCGATGGCGAGAACTTCATGATACAATTCCGTTTCATTGGTGGAGTTGAGCAGTTTGTTGCGCTTTGCGTCCTCGCGGAGATACTCCGAAAGCGAACGCAGTATGTTCATATACTCCTTGTTGGAGCTTTGGGGGACGGCGATCAGGAACACAAGTTGCACTGGGAGATCGTCCACGCTTTGATAATCCAGCGGGTTCTTGATCAAGCAGACTGCTATCCTGAGCGCTGTAACAGTAAGGTCCCGAGCGTGCGGAATAGCCACACCTTTTCCAATTCCTGTACTCATAATGTCTTCACGGCCGCGCACTGCAGCGAGAAATCTGTCGGGAAATATCAGGCAACCGCTCTCTTCGAGCATATTGATCATATAACTCAGGCAAGACGCTTTGGAATCAAATCCATCGACGATCCTGACCAAATCCGGCTGGAAAAGTCTGCTCATCTTCTCCCCATAATTTTAGTTAATAACACAATTTTTCAATGTCAGAATCCGTCAACCAAATTCTGTTTCGGGCACTCTGCGCTCAGCCGGTCAGGGCTTTTCACTGCTTAGCAGGTTTTTTCTCACTTCAAGAATAGAGAAGCCTACCATGATCCTTGCTTTCCAATCATGATAAACTGTGGATTGTTTACGGATTTCTCCCACAGTACTTCACATCATTTGATAATGATGCTGTCAAAGCAGATAATCCTTGACTCGAAATGTATGTCAGGCTTAGATGAACCAATCAGTAAACAAGGTGGAAAACATGGATAAGAAGAAACTGATCATTGGTGGCATCGGCGTTCTGGTGCTTGCGATCGCGGCTTTTTTCGGTATCAGGGGTATCGGCGGAACTGACCAGCAGGGCGGAATTGACCTGTCACAAATGTTGACGCCCTCAGGGAACAAGTTTAGCGACCTAAACCAACTCTTCGGAGCTATGGCGCAAGGTCCCCAGGCAGTATATGTTACGGCGACCGGGGACAAATACCACAAGGACGGCTGTCGCTATCTGGACAAGAGCAAAATTGCCATCAACCGCGATGAAGCGATAGACAACGATTATGAGCCTTGCAAGGTATGCAAGCCGGACGAGAACTTGCAGAATCTTCCCATTCCCACAACTCCGGATCAAAGGGAAAAGGACCGGCAGCCTGAAGGAAAACCTGCTCCCTCAGGATCTGACGACGAAGGCACCTGGGATTAGTTAGAAAGCTTGGTTCAATAGACATAATCCTTAGCAAGCCGGATGTTCCGGATCGGCCATTTACCAGAGCGGATATATAAAGTTTTACAGATGATCCTGCGGGGTCTTCATTATTCATACACGTCGGGCAATAATTGCGGCTTTTTTTGTCGACGTTGTTTGTCAATTGGGTCTGCAGAAGATTTTCCTTGAATAAAAAACGTATCTTAATATTCTGGTTTTCTGAGCAAAAACGCTTGTCAAGGAGCATATGAATGAAAACAATAGAAGGAAATCTTGTTTCCAAGGGATACAGATTTGCGCTGATCGTGAGCCGCTTCAACGAGTTGATCAGCCGCAAACTGCTGGAGGGGGCAACAGATTGCCTGATCCGGCACGAAGTCAAAGACGACGACATCACGGTTATCTGGGTTCCAGGCGCTTTCGAAATCCCGCAGGTGGCGCAAACCGCTGCCGCGAACATGGATTTCGACGCCGTTATCTGCCTGGGAGCCGTCATACGCGGCGGAACGCCCCACTTCGAATATGTAGCCTCGGAAGTTAGCAAGGGCGTGGCGCAGGTCGCGCTGAGCCAACCCAAACCTGTGATTTTTGGCGTGTTGACCACAGACACCATTGAGCAAGCTCTGGAACGCGCGGGCACCAAAGCTGGCAACAAAGGTTTCGCGGCTGCCAGTGCCGCTTTGGAAATGCTTAACTTGCAGTCGGAACTGGGATATGGGCCTAAGGCGTAAAGCCCGAGAAATTGCCGTGCAAACGCTCTACGCGCTCGATTTTGCCGATCTTGGCGCGGAGTTTCGCGAGTATGATGCCTTGAACAAATACCCTGAAATCCTCGATCAGATCGGCAGAGCGGAGCAACTGGAGAATTCAGCGGCAGTTCTTGCGTTCTCGGAAGACCTCATAAAGAACGTGATCATTAATCAAGATACGATTGAAAGCGAGATCGATAAACACAGCGAGCACTGGCGTGTAGGCGATATGGTCCATCTGGATCTGAGCATTCTGCACATAGCGGTGTACGAACTGCTTTTCACCGATACTCCTCCCGCCGTGGTGATCAACGAAGCGATAGAGATCGCCAAAAAATACAGCAGCGAAAGCAGCGGTAAGTTTCTCAACGGCATCCTAGATGCGATAAAACGCGAGAAGATTGTACGTGACCGCCTGGAAAGCTGATTAAGCTGATGGATAGCAACGACAAGCTGATTTGTTCATTGGGTGTGTTTGCCCATAATGAAGCGGGAAACATCGTCCCGCTGCTGGAATCACTCAGTTCGCAAAAGCTGGACAGGGTTGAGATATCCGAGATAATTGTGGTCTCAAGCGCCAGCACGGATGGCACGGATGATCTGGTGCAAGATTTCTCATCCCGTCATTCGAAGGTGCGCCTGATCTCACAGGTAAAACGAGAAGGCAAATCTGCGGCTATAAATCTGTTTTTGGCAGAGGCAGGTTCCGATTTGCTGGTCGTAATCTCAGGTGACGTTGTTCCCGCACCGGAAACAATCGAGAAACTGGTTTCGGCTTTCGCGGATCCACGCATAGGGGCGACTGGGGGCCGTCCAGTGCCGGTCAACGATCCCCAAACATTCATGGGTTATGCCGTGCACCTGCTTTGGCGGTTGCACCACCGGATGGCGTTGCTGACACCGAAACTGGGAGAAATGATCGCTTTTCGCAAGCTAATGGCATCCATCCCACCGGATTCAGCTGTTGATGAGGCAAGCATCGAAGCAATTGTCCGCAACACGGGGTTGAAGCTGATGTATATCCCGGACGCGACAATCAGCAATAAAGGTCCGGAAAAGCTGGCCGACTTCATTAAACAGCGGCGCAGGATCCAAAACGGCCATCTTTGGCTGATCAGGAAGCAAAACTACAAAGTAGTGTCCCAGCAAAGCGGGACTCTGCTGCGAATACTGTGCGACGAACTTCGGGAATATCCCTTTAGTGCGCCGAAGATCTTGGCAGTGATGGCGATAGAGATGTATGGCAGGCTGTTGGGAAGCTACGATTACTACGTTCGGGGCAAGAATCCTTTTACCTGGGAGATTGCCCGTTCCGCAAAACAAACCAAGGCATAAGGTATGATTATATTATGATCGGACTTTTATTCAGGATGCTCGGTTACTGGTTGATGAAGCACATCGGATTTCCCCGCCTGTTACCCATCAACTATACCGTCAGCCTGCTCTATACATGCAACTCACGCTGCAGTACCTGCAATATCTGGAAAAAGAAAGCCCGCAACCTCAGTGTGGGCGAGTATCAAAAGATCTTTAAACGCATCGGGCGCGCACCCTACTGGATTACTTTCAGCGGCGGAGAACCGTTCCTGCGGCAGGATATCACCGATATCGTAAAAACTATCTATCAGGTCTCCCGACCCCATATAATCAACATCCCCACCAACGGGATACTGACCGACACGATCGTAAAACGCACTTCAGAAATCGCCAAAGCCTGCCCCAAATCGCAGGTGATAATCAATGTGTCTTTAGACGGGATCGAAGATCAGCACGACGAGATTCGCAAAGTTCCAGGCAATTTCAAAAAAGCGACCGAGACGTTCCGCCGGTTGAAAGGGTTGAAACATCCGAATCTTGCGGTGGGCATCCATACGGTGATTTCAAAGTTGAATGTGGATACTTTTCCGGGCATAGCCAACGAGTTAATGCGCCTCAAGCCTGATTCCTACATCACGGAGATCGCCGAGGAAAGAGTTGAGTTGGACACTGTCGGAGAAAACATCACTCCGGGTCTCGTGGCTTATAAATCCGCTATCGACTATCTGATCCACCGGATCAAGAATGAAAAATACAAGGGCATGAGCAAGATCACGATGGCTTTCCGCATCGAATACTACAATCTCGTCAAGCGCATCCAGCGCGATCAGCGGCAAATCCTGCCCTGTTATTCCGGTGTGGCTTCTGCGCAGATATCCCCGGATGGGGATGTCTGGAGCTGTTGTATTAAGGCAAAGAGTATGGGCAATCTCAGGCAGAGCGATTACGACTTCAGAAAGATCTGGTTTAACCATGACTCTGAGTTGGAACGGCGCTCAATTCATCGCAGGGAATGCTGGTGCCCTCTGGCAAACGCCGCTTATACAAATATGCTGATGGACGTGCCCACGCTGATGCGCGTTTTCTGGCGCAGCATGATCAAGTGGTGGAGCTGACATGATCACCATACAGAGCAAATTCGCCCAATATCCGCAAAGCATGTGCGAGTATCAGGCATCCAAAGACGGGCGCTGGGGCTGGCTGCTCTGCACCGCCCATGCCGAGGACAGCATCGCCCTCGAAGAGATTCAGGCGGAGATCAAGCTGGAAATTCTCAATTCCCAGGTGTTGGAGATCAGCAGGATGGAAATTGAGAAGTGGCTGAAGGATTTCTTCGCGGATTTTCATTGGAAAATGCATGCCAGGCTCCGCAAGACCGATCTTCACGAAAGGGGTATTTCGCTTTTCTTTGCCGTTATCTACGATGCCGAGATTTACTTTGTCCAGTTTGGCCGGATTTTCTGCGCCTCGACCAAGGGTTCCAAACTCCAGGCAGTGGGCAAAACCTGGAAGAACTATCATGTGCAGAGCATGGAGGATCTGGGCTTGTTTGGCATGTCGGAAGAAGACATCAGGGTCCGGGTTCAGCATCTCAGCCTGCCTGAGAACGAAAATCTGATCATCCTGCCGGGAACGATTGCCGGCCGCGTTTTCGAAAGCGGAACGGACGTCAACGGCCTGCTGCCCCTGATTGAATCGTTCAGCGCGGTAAAAAGTGCGCTCGGGATTGTGCTTCGCAATGTCCCCGCTCCCCGAAAAACTGGCAGAAAGCGCCTCACAAAATGGCAGATCAGCGCGCTATTCCTGTTCCTGGCAACCCTGCTTGCCGTACTTTATATGCTATTTGGGAACAGGTTCCTGGACGATTTTCTTCACAAAGGCAGGAAAGTGATCCAGGAGAAGATTGAAACCGGAACTCAGGACATCAGCGTTAGGATGACGCAGCCAAGCAGCATCAAGCTCAGAACCAATTGGAGCAGCCCTCTGGACTTCGTTCCGAACTGCCGTCCGGTATTCAACCTTGACCATATCTATCTCGCGGGTGGTTCTTCCTTATACGTTTTCAGCACCAAAACGCGCAAAGATCCCGAAGTGATTGAGTTTGAGGACAGGATAAACTTCCTGCGCGCCTCATCCATGGGGCTCATTATCGGACTTGCGAACAATCAGATCAAAGCGCTGGATAAGCAGAACAAGGAGCTTTGGACCAACAGCACCGGTAACGACGCTTGCGAGGAGCCCGGGCTTCTGATCGAAGAAATCACGAACAATGAAGACAAGCGGCTTGACCGCGGCATCTCTGTAGTCCCGCAAGACAGAAGCGTGCAGATTCTGGACAGCGTTCTTGGCACTGAGATCAACAAGCTGGATCTGCCCGGCGAACTAACGCAACTCTCTGCCTACGACGACTTTCACCAATGCTTCTACGCTGTCGTGGGCAACAGCCTGACCTGTCTGGGTTTATTGATAGAAAACTGATGAAGCGCGGCTTGTGGCTGATTCTGCTCTTTGCGGCCCTGCATCCTCTGGCCGGAGTAACCGGAGCAGTCCAGCGAATCGGCTTCACCCGTTTGCAGTATGACGGAGGCGGAGACTGGTACAACGACCCGGAAGTGCTACCCAACCTTGCTCGTTACGTCAATTCTGTTTTGAATGCCGGATTTCCCATCGATCAAAACACCGTCCGCGCCAGCGACGCCAAGCTTTTTGACTACCCCTTCCTCTTTCTCACCGGTCACGGCAATATCCGCTGGACTGATCGCGAAGTGGAGAATCTGCGCGATTGGATGCTGCGCGGCGGCTTTCTCTATGCTGATGACGATTATGGCATGGATGTATCGTTCCGCCGAGAGATCAAGCGCGTGTTCCCGGAATACGAACTGGTGGAACTGGCCCCTTCGCATCCTGTCTTTTCCTGCTTTTTCGACTTTCCGCAGGGCCTGCCCAAAATCCACGAACACGACGGAAAGCCGCCCCAGGCTTTCGGCGTTTTTGACGACATGGGTCGCCTTCTCTGCCTCTATACCTACGAGAGCAATATCAGCGACGGATGGGCGGATCCATCCACCCACAAGGATCCTCCCGAAGTCCGCGATGCCGCGTTGCGCTTTGGTTGCAACATCGTTTACTACCTGATCTCGAGGAGCTGAGATGCGCATCTGCGTGATATCGGACCTGCATGTCAAATACGCCGGGCGCAGCGAAGACGACAGCCTGAACCACGAAATCCTTCTGGAGTTCCTGCGCGATGCTGTTGGCAAGTATGACCTGCTGGTGCTGAACGGCGATGTCTTCGATCTTTGGTTTGATTGGAAATATACGATCATAAAGCAGTTCTTTCCTTTGCTCTACCGTTTGGCAGGGCTCCGCGATAGCGGCTGCCGGATTGTGGTCGTGGGCGGGAACCACGATTTCTGGTTCGGTGACTTTTTTCAGACCCAGCTTGGCGCGGAGGTCTATCCCGAAACCTACACCCTGAATGCGGACGGAAAGCGCATGCTTTTCACGCACGGCGACCTGCATACGGTAAACGACGCGCGCTATAAACTGCTGCGGCGGATTCTCAGGTTTCCGGGGACAAAGTCCCTGTTCTCGCTTTTGCATCCCGATCTGGCTCTGGGCATCGGAGCCAGGATGTCCCGCTCCAGCCGGTTCCGTGTCGTGTCCCATGCTCTCCATAACAGGAAAAATGCGGGATTGTACCATTACGCGAGTACACAGATACAGAAAAACCGTTTCGACATCGTATGCATGGGGCATAGCCACAAACCGCAGATACGCCCGGTTGAGCACGGATTCTACGTCAATTCCGGCGACTGGATCCAGCACCGCGCCTATGTGGAGATAATTGACGGCAAGGTTGAACTTAAAGAATATAAAGGAGATCAGAAATGAAATTCCATATCGGCAAGACGGCCATGTTGGCCACCGTCCTTCTGCTGGGGCTCAGTTTGCTGAATTGCAGCAACCAGTCCACAGACAAGCAGGAGAATGAAAAACAAGACCCGCAGAAGCAGGAGGCTGAATTGACAGCGCAAGCAAATGTGACCAGAGCAGTAATTGAAACAAACATGGGCAATATCGAACTCGAGCTGTGGCCGGACATCGCGCCCAAGACAGTTGAGAACTTCGTCAAACTGGGTAGCTCGGACTTCTACAACCGCACCTACTTCCATCGCGTGATCCCGGACTTTATGATCCAGGGCGGCGACCCGAACACCAAGGACGCTGACCGCTCCAACGACGGACAGGGCGGTCCCGGATACCGCTTCGAAGATGAGTGCTACGATCGCGTGCAGGCCACCGGCAACGTTGCCGATTCCGAAGTTGCTGCCGCGGTTTGGACAGACATCCTGATTCCCTACATGCAGTCTGCGCAAAACCCCCAGGCTGAGATCTTCGAGATCGTGAAGAAGGTCCAGGAATCCCAATCCTACAACCCGATTTTCGGCAAAACTGTCGAGTTCTACCAGGACCGCACCGGCATCACCGGCCCACTCTATCGCAAGGTTCTGAAAGCCAAGGTCCTCTACGGCTATATCTGCATGGCGAACTCCGGCCCCAACACCAACGGCTCGCAGTTCTTCATCGTCACCAAGAAAGACGGAACCCCCTGGTTGGACGGCAAGCACACCGTTTTTGGCAAAGTAGTCGCCGGCATGGACATAGTGCATAAGATCGAGAATCTGCCCCGCGACCGCTCCGATAATCCTTTGCTCGAAAACCAGGCGGTAGTGAACGCGGTAAGCTTCCCCAAATAAGCATCAGGCATGGCTAAAGCATCCGAATCCGCCCTGCAGCAGGAGATCATGGCCTGGATCAGGCAAAACCAATATGTCTATCTGGCCACGGTTGACAAAAAGCAGCCCCGCGTGCGCCCCCTGGTGATGTTCAATTTCGGGGAACGCTATTTCTTCACCACTTTCAGCGGGGATTCCAAGGTCAACCAGATCGCAAACAACAAATGGGTGGAAGTCTGCCTGCCCCTGGGCGATTCCGGAGACACCGGATACATCCGCCTGGCAGGCGTCGCGACAATTGTCGGCAACACCGCTCTCAAGGCGGAAGCCGCGGAGCAGTGCTACTTCTTTGACGAATACTTTCACGGCTATGACGATCCGGACTACACCCTCATCGAGTTCGTGCCGGAGACAGCCGAGTATCTGCGTCCGGGAGAGCGCTACAGCCAAAGTCTAACTCTGAAGCGCTGATCTTTATAAAGCGAAACTGCCGGCTGCGCCATGCTGCACGCCGGCATCTTTGCCTAACCGCTCTTGTTGATCGAGGTTGTGGTTGCACTGCCAAGCGCTGGGCCAACAGCCAAAAATGGCTGTATCCCGGGGCGAACCAGGCATTGTGGTTGCCAGGATCAACAGGGGCGGATTGGTATAGTCTCAATACTGAGTATCAAGGATGGAATATGAAAGCAATCTTCTCCTACGAGGATGAGCATCTGGGCATGAGTTACATCGTGATCCCCAAGATACGGGAGATCTCCAAAGCCCTGGGCAACGTTGTGGTAACCTTCGACAACGGAGACAAGAGAACTCTCGCCGTTGACGACACCAAAGCCGCGATCGGGCAGATGCTGGAAGCGATCGAGGCATTTTACTCCTGAAATGCAACTTCCGATAGATAATCCAATCCTGCTTGCCCTGCTGGGAACCCTTTTCACCTGGCTGATGACCGCGATCGGTTCGGGATTTGTGCTTTTCTTCAAGACGATCCGGGAATGGATGCTGGAGACCATGCTGGGCTTTGCCGCGGGTGTGATGATCGCCGCGAGCTTCTGGTCCTTGCTCAATCCTGCGATCGAGATGAGTGCGGGCAATCCCGTGCCGGCAATCGTTGGATTCTTGCTGGGGGGATTTTTTCTCCGGGGAGTGGACCGGCTGCTGCCACACCTTCACATCGGGCACGACTTGCGGGACCGCGAAGGCCTGAAAACCCCATGGGGCAAGTCCACCCTCTTTTTTCTCGCGGTGACGCTGCACAACTTCCCGGAAGGCCTGGCGGTGGGAGTCGCTTTCGGAGCGGTCGCCAGCGGTTTGCCGGAAGCCACAATGGCTGGCGCGATAGCTCTGGCTTTGGGTATCGGCATTCAGAATCTTCCGGAGGGGGCGGCGGTTTCCATTCCGCTGCTGAAAGAAGGCCTTTCGAGGCGAAAGAGCTTCTTTTGGGGCCAGTTCTCAGGAATGGTGGAACCCATCGGGGGAGTGTTGGGAGCCGCGGCGGTGATCCTTGCCCGGCCGCTATTGCCCTACGTGCTGTCTTTTGCCGCGGGCGCGATGATCTATGTGGTTGTGGAAGAGGTTATTCCGGAATCCCAGCGAGGCAAGTATGCCCATCTGGCAACGATGGGCGTGATGCTGGGCTTTGCCGTGATGATGACGCTGGACGTCGCGCTCGGATAACAGCCGGGACTCTTAGTCCGCCAGGATTTCCCTCACCCAGAGAGGCACCATCAGTTCGTGGTGCCCGATGAAGTAAAAACCTTTGCCGCCGGTTTCGACCGGACGCTTCACCACGTTTTCCACGCAGCGGTAGTGCATATTCATATCGAAGACCGCCGTGGTGAAATTCCGCACCTCTCCATAGACGTTCCGCGCGACCGTCAGGGCTTTGAGAAACACTTCCGGCAGGAGCACCGCGGAACCGAGGTTGACGTACACGCCGCCGTCGTTCAGTTCCTTCACCTGCTCCACGAAGATGCGGAAATCCCTCAAGCTGCAGTCGCCGATCGCTTTGCCGTTGGCGCAAGGGGTTTGGTGCGTGATGTCTGTGCCCAGGGCGATGTGGGCGGTGACGGGAATCCCGTGTTTGTATGCCATGCCAAGCAGAGACACTGAGGCGTTGGGCGCGGTTTCAAGTATGTTTTTCCCCAGCGCTTCGCCGTAGCCAAGTTCGTCTTCGCTGCCTTTGGTGATCACCGAGTTGATGCCGTAAGTCGTCTCAAAGACCATGCCGAATGAGCCGTCTGCGAGTCCGGCGCTGACGTCCTCAGAGGTTTTTCCGAAAAAAGCCGTTTCATAGTCATGGATCGCGACGGAACCGTTTATGGCGAAGCATTTGACCGCTCCCGCTTCCATAAGTTTGATCAGCATTGGCGCCAGCCCGCATTTTATGACGTGTCCGCCCAATCCCACGATGATCGGCTTGTTGCTGACGATGGCAGTCCGGCAGCGGTTCACGAATTCCTTGAAATCCGCTCCCTTGAGGATATTGGGCAGGCTGTCCAGATATGTGTCTCCCATCCGGGCGAAATCACCCGGTTCAACCTTGCTGGGACGGTCTTTGACCGATTTCACGTTGATCTGGAAGAGGTCAACTTCCTTGTATCTGCTCATTTCTTTGCTCCCTGATAGCGGTCTTCCTCGCTGAACACGCATCCGCAGTATTTCTGCCGGTACATCTGCTCTTCCTTGGACATTCTGATCCCATCCTGCCTAAGCGGTCGCCAGTCGCGGTAGAAGAAGGCGGTTCCTGTCTCGCGTGCCGCGCATTCCGCGATTTCCCTGATCAGATCGTGCTTCTGGTATTTGCTGTAGAGCAGCGTCGTCGTCCAGGCGTCGCATCCGTGCTCTTTTGCCGTGAGCGCGGTTTCCCTGAGCCGGATTTCATAGCACCAGCGGCAGCGGCCGTCGATGTCCTCAGCGACAGCGCGGACGAACTCCTTGAGGCCGTAATGGTCCTTCAGGATGAGGTCAAATCCTTCCCGCTCCGCGAATTCTTGCAGCGAGTTCAGGCGGCTGCGGTATTCCGTGACAGGATGGATGTTGGGGTTGAACCAAAACGCGCTCAGCCTGATCCCCTCATCCTTGAGCTGATGATAGGGCGCGATCAGGCAGGGCGCGCAACAAGTGTGTATGAGAAGGTGTTCAGGAACGGACATAGTGCGGCATTTCGGCCGGAAGCTCGATAGAAATCTCCACCAGTCCGCCGCATTCCCCGTCAATATACCAGGGCTGTTGGAAGATCAGCTTCTTCACACCGTTTTTCTCTATCGTATACACGTTGTTCCTTCTCGTGGCGAGCATATCTTTGATGATCTCGATAGAGCGGGGTTTGTGGCAATCATAGAGGCTGGTGCCGATCAAACTTGCCCCGCCGTGGGAGGCAAAGGTCTCACACGCTTTCTCATTCATTTCCAGTATCTTCCCGTCCCTGTCGCTGACGGTGATGGCGGCGGGAAAGTGCTTGATCCAATCGTGCATGCGCGGGATTCCGCCTAGAATTCCTTGAGCAGGCTGGCGGCGACGATTCCGCGCTGGATCTGGTTTGTTCCTTCGTAGATCTGCAGAATCTTGGCGTCGCGCATCATCTTCTCGACCGGATATTCCTTCATATAGCCGTATCCGCCGAGGATCTGCACCGCGTCCGTGGTGACCTTCATTGCCACGTCGGAGGCGTAGTACTTGCACATCGCGGATTCCTTGCTATAGTCTTTGGAGCCGCTGTCCACCATGCGGGCGGTCTGCATCACCAGGGCGCGGGCGGCTTCGATCTGCGTCGCCATGTCCGCCAGCATGAACTGGACAGCCTGGAAGGAGGAGATCGGTTTGCCAAACTGCTGGCGTTCTTTGGAGTAGCGGACGGCGGCCTCAAAAGCGCCTCGCGCGATGCCGACAGCCTGCGCGCCGACCATGGGCCGGGATTTGTCGAAAACCTTCATCGCGGTGATAAATCCCGTGCCTTCGCGTCCCAACAGGTTCGCAGCGGGCACCACGCAGTCTTCGAAGATGAGTTCGCGCGTCGCGGAAGCTCGGATGCCCATCTTGTTTTCTTTCTTGCCGAAGCTGAATCCCGGAGTCCCTTTTTCCACGATGAAGCAGGATGCTCCGCGCGCGCCTTTGGTTTTGTCGGTCATCGCGAACACGGTATAGATCCCCGCTTCGCCGCCGTTGGTGATCCACTGCTTGGTTCCGTTGAGGATATAGTTGTCGCCTTCCTTGCGGGCGGTCGTTTCGATCGCGCCGGCGTCGGAGCCGGCATTGGCTTCGGTCAGCGCGAATGCAGCGAGTTCCTTGCCTTCCGCGATCATGCCGAGATACTTCTGCTTCTGCTCTTCGTTGCCGGCGATGAGGATGGGATACATGCCCAGTCCTGTCGCGCCGAACGCCAAAGCCTGGCCTGCGTCAACCGCGCAGAGTTCCTCGGTGACCACCGCCAAATCCACGACCTTGCCGCTGATTCCGCCGTATTCTTCGGGGATGAGGATGGCAAACATATCGCTCTGGCGCATGACTTCCACGATGTCCCAGGGAAAGATTCCCTCTTCGTCATACTTTTCCGAGTTCGGTTTCATCTTTTCGATGGCGATGCGGCGTGCCAGTTCCTGCATCTCAAGCTGGTCTTCGGTGAGGAAGTAATTCATATTATAACTCCTTGATAACAATGCTTATATAGGAAAACGTAAGTTTTTCGCTTGACCTTTGGCAGTCAAGCAAAATCTCCCGCGTCTCAGTCCATCACCAGCAGCTTGCCACAGACAACGCTCTTCCCGCTGCCAATCCGGTACAGGTAGATCCCGCCGGGGAGTCTTCCCACCGCCAGTTCGCCCTTACTGCCGGTTATCTCCGCCTGCATCACTTTCTGCCCGCGCAGATTGTAGAGGCTGAAGTTCCCCGGGGACCCGACCCGCGAGTTAACGCTGAGAATACCGTTCGAAGCCAGCGGATTGGGATACACGGATATCATGCTTTGCGCTGTTTCATCCTGCGCGGAGCTGCCTGTTCCGGGGGCATAGATCAAGTCTGTGCTGGACATGCCAACCGTAAACTCGCCGAGAGGCTCGAGCGATCCATTGAATAGCCTGACCAGCGAGTTGCCGCTCCAGTTCTGTTCCAGCATGGCGATCTGGCCGTTGGCGCCGGAGATAGCGAACGCACTCAGAGACAAGGGATTAGCCTCACTGTGAATGATCTGCAGAGTATTCGCGTCATAACTGAACGCCGCGTTGCCCATGCCGTCGCCCACAAGGGCGATGCCATCATCTCCGATCCAAAGGCAGCCCGGATTGCCACCGATATCCAGCCTGGCCTCAAGCTCCAGGGTCTCTATGTCAATAACGTCAATTCTTCCGTCCACATTGGTCCAGTTCCCTGTGCAGGATACATGCAGCCTGCCTTCGTGCAGCACGGCGTATTGGGGATTGGTCCAGACCGGTATGGTTTCGATCAAGGCAAAGGACTCGAGATCGATCACGCTGATCGAGCTGTTGGCATAGTTGTTGGCATATCCGCCAGTATTGCAGACATATAGGCGTCCGCCACCAGCTGCCATTCCCTCCGGGGCTTCACCCACCTGCAGGATGCCCGCCACCGCGTTCGTCTGCAGGCTGATCTTATAGACCTTGTTCGTGAACAGGCCGCTCGCGTAAAGGTGCCCGTCCGCTTTCACCACGTCCCATGGATTGCTCGAAGCCGCCACCGGGATATAGCGGATATGATCGCCAGTGTCGCGGGAGATGATCTGGATGGCGTTGTCACCTGAACAGGCAATGTAGATGTATTCGTTGTCCATGTCCATCAGATTGGGGGTCAGGCCCAACTGGGCAAACGAGTTGTCCGTTCCGCCGGTTTCCGTGTCGATATGGGACAGAGTCCGGGAAGCGGAATTGACCACATAGATCGAGCCGCCGGAGAGCGGCAGGGTACACAATCCCAGAATTGCCCCGAAAATTAAAAAAATACTGTTGCGCATAGCGTTCACCTTATTCGTCATTGAACAGGGATGAACTACTTGCCCGGCAGCCACATAATCCGTATGGCAGTCCCGGTGGCGGTGGCAGGTTTCCTGGCTTGCAGCGGCTTCGTGTGGCCCAGCCTTCCCGCGTCAAACGCAGTGACTGAACCTGCCTTATATGCTGCTCACAGTGGCGGTTACCGCTCCCGTTTTGCACGGGATTCCCTTTTACCTATCAGTAGCACCATCTATTCTGGAGACCATATTTGCATCTTACCTCAGGTTGTCAACCCAAATCCTTTACCCCATATCCCTCCTGCTGTCCCTCCCGTTCCTGGCTCTTAATCACTTCATTATCACTTCTTAATCAAGCCTTAACAATTAAGAAGTGATTAACTAGTGATAAAGAAGTGATTAAGAGATGACAATAAGGGAGGATCAATAGGGAATATAGAGTATCAAGTGAAATTGCAAATAGTATCACTTTCGTTGCAAATCGCTG
>CAZKAA010000002.1:0-53040 GCA_964550575.1 uncultured Candidatus Cloacimonadota bacterium | reverse complement strand
GAACGCCGGCAAGTACAGCAACACCAAAAAGATGATCATGATGAAGTAATTCATCCGATCGTCCAAGCATACGATCAAACCCCGGAACGGTCCGCCGCTCCGGGGTTTTTGCATGGGCGCGCTCCGGCAGTAAAAACCTGGGTTAACTCCTTGCGCAAGCATCAACTCCAGATAATATTTTCTTTGCATGTTGCATTTTTTACACATATCATATATTATTATCTGACAGCATCATAGATCATGTGAGGAGAATGCTTTTTTGATAAAACGGGTTGTAACAAAGGTAATATAAACCTTATTATGCTTGACAGGATTGGCAGCATCATCAATATTCCAGTATTAAAGGAAATTATCTAGTCCTTGATCTGTGTTTCTGGTTCCTGGAGGCTTTCGCAAAGGGCTTGATGACAGGACTTTAGAGAGAAGGAATGAGGCTGCCGGCCGTTTGTTCGACCCACGGCCAAGGAGGTTGACGATGCGCAAAGCGATTCTTGCCATTGTTATGATCATCGGTATGGGTGTGCTGTTTGGAGCATCAATATACCCTTCGGAGAATTTTGACCAAAACACCTACCACTGGTGGACGCCCTACAATGACGGCATCCTACCTGGCGAGATCGTAGGCGGAGTTACCGGACCCCACGGATACTACTCCCCAACCGTGCATTCCAGCATGGGCGACTGGGTTCCGGATCCCTCCTCTGGCTTGTGGTACAATATGATGGGAGATCCGGAAAACGACGAAGACACCACAGTGCCATTCATGCTGACAGACCAGGCGATCAAGTCCATCTACCTGCCCCCGGACTACACCACGCTGTTCACCTACCCCTACGCCCTCACCAACCCGGCAAACCCCTATTATTACTACGAATTACTGCAGGTGGATTTTTCCGGAGGCTATTGGGGCGATTTCTGGAACAGCCCCAACACCAGTTGGTATGTGGGCGACGTCAACGGGGGATTCCTCATCACCACCGGGACGGTCAACCTCTCAGCCGCGATTTCCTATCTTTCCTTTTCGGTTCTCAAACTTCCCGGCGGGGGAGGCTCGGGCTATTACTATGTTGACTACTCCGCCACGCCGGATAAGGCAGGACCCTGGACCAACCTGATCGACGGCCACCAGATCGAGCACAGTTCGGGAACCTGGGTCGGCTACACGGACGAGATACCCTCCGTCACCCTGCCCGGCGGATCCCACGACGTCTATCTACGCATCCGCTTCCGCGGCAATGTCACCACCGGCTGGCAGAATGCACCCTTTGAGCCCCAGCCCAACTATTGGTTTGACGACTTCCACATCACGGACGACGGCACCCCGACCCCGGTAGAGCTATCCTCCTTCACGGGCACCATCAGCGCCCAAAACTACGTCCAATTAACCTGGATCACCCAAACCGAGACCAACGTCTCCGGCTACCGCATCTACCGCAACACGGAGCCGGACCTTGCCTCCGCGACCATGCTCAACGCTTTCGTGAACGCCACCAACACTTCCCAGACCCAAGTCTATGTCTGGTGGGACGAGGAGGTTTACGAAAACGGCGTTTACTATTACTGGCTGGAAAGCCTGGATTATGACGGCAGCAACCAATACTTCGGCCCGATCTCGATCGCCGTCGGAAACACGCCGCAGGAAACCCCGCCGATCCCCCTCGTGCCGGGCATCAACTCCCTGTTCCCGAACCCTTTCAATCCCAAGCTGAACATTCAGTACAGCCTGGCGGCGGACGGCCCCTATTGCCTGGAGGTTTTTGACCTGCGCGGAAGGCGCGTCGCCACCGTCTGCGAAGGCGTGCAGGCCAGCGGCAACTACAAAGCCGTCTGGGACGGCACTGACCAGAGCGGCGCCGAGATGTCCACCGGGATCTACTACATCCGCCTGCTCAACGGCGGCAAGATCTATAACCGCAAGGCATTATTGCTCAAATAGAGATATTTCCCATACGAGTCCTGAAAGCCCGGCAACCGCCGGGCTTTTGCTTTATCCAGCCTTTTTCCTGATCCACTTTCTCCCAAGCGGCAACCCGGTATCCACGCGGTTGGGGATCGGGTGGATACCGGGAGGACACAGGGAGGAAAGAGAGGGTCGAAAAAGGGCGGAAAAGGGCGGAGAGGGGATCGGGGCGCTATATCGCGCCGAAGCGCTTTTCAGGGTGGGAAACGCAGGCTGAGGGCGATCAGAGGATTCCGGCGCGGCGCAGCACTTCGGCGTAGGCCTGCCGGAGGAAGCCGCGGAACTCATCCCGGCTGGCAAAGCGGCGGCAGCACATGGGCGACGGGGAAGGCAGCCGGCCGACCCGCGGAAATTCAATTGCACGATCCGCGCTGCCTCCATCGCGAGGAGCGATCCAGAGAAACTCGTCGACGCGCCGCTCTTGGAGGGCATAGCCTTTGGCGCGCAGATAGATGTTCAGCCAGTTCCGGACCTGATGGCTGGTGCAGAGGATGACGGGGGGAGACGGGATCTGCCCGGCGAGAGTGAGGATGTCCGCAAACTCCCGGGGCGAGAGGGCAGAGTCCCGCGCGGAACCGGACTTGCGGCCAAAGCTTTGCAGGATGTCCGCGATGCCCAGCCGGTGGCGGGAGAGGAAGGCTTGCAGCCAGACTCTTTGGCGCCGGGAACGATTCTGTAATCCTGGTTCGAGGGCGCGCAGGGCTTCAAGCGCGGGGAGGGATTTCGGCTCCAGAACAAAGATCAGGGTGTCCCAAAAGAGGTTTCCCCCGCGTGAGCCGCTTCCGTAGTAGTAATCAAGGTCGCGGTTGCCCAGCGGTTTGGGTTCGGGCAGGCAAAACCTCGCCGGCGGGGCGCTGCCGAGGAAGAGGGCGCGGGCGCCGGGGGGAAGGAAAGGGGCATAGGGATGCCGTTGGATCACCTCGGGCATCCCTTTGTCCATAAGGGTCAGCCTGCCCTATTTCTCTTTGGGGCAGTTGAGCTTGCGCTTGGGCTGCTTTTGCCCCAAAACGATCGGGCGGGCGATGTATTTGGTGTGGAGCAGGTGATGGGCTTTCTCGGAATTTGGCTTGCCGAGGAATTCCTTGTATATCTTCTTGATGGACTGATTGTTGTGGGATTCGCGGCGCGTGAGTTCCTCGTCTTCTTTGTAGAGGCCCTTGGCACGCTGCATGCGGACGCGGTTGGTGGATTTGTAGGGCTGTCCGCCGCCGCCGACGCAGCCACCGCGGCAAGCCATCACCTCGATGAAATGGTAGGGCGGTTCCTTGCCGGCGAGTTTGGCGTCGCGGACTTCGTTCATCATTTTGGACACGTTGCCGAGTCCGGAGGCGACCCCGATGCGGATCTCCTTGCCGAGGATTTCGATTTTGCCCTTCTTGGTGCCGAGCGAGCCTCGCACGAACTCGATCTTGGGATCGGGAAGCTCGCGCCCGGTGGCAAAGTAGTAGGCTGTGCGCAGGGCTGCTTCCATCACGCCGCCGGTGGCGCCGAAGATGGTTCCCGCGCCGGAGTATTCGCCCAGGGGGCTGTCCGCTTCGCCGTCGTGAAGATGGGCGAGGTCGATGCCGCGGGTCTTGAGCATGCGGGCGAGTTCGCGGGTGGTGATGGTGAGATCGACGTCCTTGCAGCCGGAGGCGAACATGTCCTCCATGCGCTCGATCTCATACTTCTTGGCGGTGCAGGGCATCACGGAGACGAGGAAGATCTTTTTGGGGTCGATGCCCATCTTCTCCGCCCAGTAGGTTTTGACCATGGTTCCGACCATCTGGTGGGGGGACTTGGCAGTGGAGAAATGGGGGATGAGGTCGGCGTGGAATTTTTCCAGATAATCCACCCAGGAGGGGCAGCAGGAGGTGATCAGGGGAAAATCTTCGGGGTGCCTGGCGAAGATCTCCACAAATTCGGAGGCTTCCTCCATGATGGTGAGGTCGGCGCCGAAGTTGGTGTCGAAGATATAGTGGAAGCCGAGTTCGCGCAGGGCGGTGTACATTTTGCCGACCACGTTGTGGCCGGGGCGGAGGCCGAATTCCTCGCCAAGGGCGACGCGGACGGCGGGGGCTTCCTGCGCCACGAGGACGTAATCCGGGTTGTCCAGGGCAGCCCAGAGGGCGTCGGAATCGTCGTTTTCATAGATCGCGGCGACGGGGCAATGGGCTGAGCACTGGCCGCATTTGACGCATTCGGTGTCCTCGAGGGGCCGGTTGAAGGTTGGGCCGACAAAGGTGTTGAAGCCGCGTTCGGAGTTTTCCAGGGCGTGGACGTCCTGCACTTCGTTGCAGACATAGGTGCATCTTCCGCACTGCACGCAGTAGGAAGGATCGAGGGTGATGGAAGGGGAGGATTCGTCGCGGCCCTGGTAGGGGCGTGGTATCTGGTTGAGGTGCATGTGGCGGACGGCGAGTTCCTGCGAGAGGGCCTGGAGTTCGCAGCGTCCGTTCTTGATGCACTCGGGGCAGTTGTTGGGGTGGTTGGAGAGGATGAGTTCGAGGGCTTCGCGGCGGAGGTTTAGCAGCTTGTTGCCGGTGGTTTTGATCTGCATTCCCTCTTCGCAGGGGGTGGTGCAGGCGCGCAGGACGCGACCGTTGATCTCCACGACGCAGACGCCGCAATTGCCAAAGGCGGGAAGGTCTTCGTGGTAGCAGAGGTGGGGGACCTTGTAGCCGGCTTTGGTGCAGGCGTGCAGGACCTTGGTATCTTTGGCGACCTGAACCGGCTTGCCGTTGATATGCACAGTGATCATATATACTCCGGATTGGTTTATTTTTCTATGGGATACATTGGAGGAAAGTTGTAAAAGATGTCAAGCGCAGAGTGATCGCGGGAGGAGACGAGATGTTTCGAGGGGGTAGAATCCCTCTGCTGGAGCGGAACAACGCGATGCCGGATATGGATTTGGGAAAATAATCCTTGACAAGAATCACTGTTTTTTTTAAATAGCCACACAGACCCTACATAGAATGCCCTCCGAGTCCGTGGGGACACCGCCCGGTGCTCCCCACGGTTTTTTTTGTGTATGAAAACCATGTGCATAATAAAGGGGGACGCGCTTTCGCGCATCCCCCGGGGATGAATGGGAGTTCAGATCATGGCACCACGGCCGTGACCTTGTAGAAGTATTTGGGTCCGGGCACCACTTGCGACCAGGAATTTGCGGTGGTCTGCGTGTAATAGCTGAAGGTGCCGTAGGGGGTTGTGCTGCGATAGATGCGGTATGACGTTGCCGCCAGCGGATAGGTCCAGTCGAGCTGCACCCTGTTCGTGGCGCTGATGTATTGGATGCCGAGGTCCGTAACGGGCGGAACTCCGAATCCTTCCCAATAGACATGGGCGTAGGTGTCCTGCTCGAAGGTCGGTCCGCCAAAGTCGCCGGTCCAGTTGTCAAAGTAGACGATTCCGGCATCCGCGGTCTTGGAGACGTTGTAGGATCCGCCCCAGGTGTTTGCGGGGAAGACCGCGCCATTGATGGTGAAGGACTGGTTGTTGTTTATCCAGAGCAAGCGTCCGCCCGAGGCTCCCAAACGGAAGGTGCAGTAGTCGAAGGGATAATCGGTGCTCACACTCGATCCGGGCATCAGAAGAACTCCGTTGGCGTTCATATACTCGAAGATCGTCTGCAAGCCGCCGATCGTGCCGCCGCTGTTGACCGTCAGGCCGTAGTTCCCGGAGATATGGGTGACCATGGCGGGGTAGGTAGAGGTGCCGCCCCCCAGGAAATAACCGCCGCTGTTGACATTGATCGACTTGGCGTTGGCCATCTGGAGAGAGGAGCCGGGATCGATCACCAGCGTGCCGGTCAGGGCGATCGAACCATTGGAGATCCAATTGCTTCCGTTGAGGCGCAGCGTGCCGTTGGTGATGGTGTTGATGGCTGATCCGGAGCAATTGAGAGAGCCGGAGAGATACACAATGTTGGCATTTGTGATGGTGAAGCCGCTGATGACTGTGCAGGCGCCGATGGTCAGGTTGCAGCTGCGGGTGACGGGAGTCGTGTTTCCTTCGCGGTCGGTTTGGAAGGCAGGTTCTCCGTTGTCGCGGGTGGCTACCTTGTTGATCCTGAGGGCTCTGAACCAACTGGAGGCGTGGCAGGAAATATTGTTGTCTCCTGAGCCGGTGAGTTCAACCGTGCCTCCTGTGGGATCGAAAATGCCCCAGGTGTCTGTCCAATTCCCATTGGCACGGATGGTGCCGCCGGAAACCACCATGTCGCAGGTATAGCCGTTATTGTACAAGTAGATACCATGGTTTTTGACATTGAATTCGCCAGTACTGAGAGTGAACACACAGTTGGCGTTGTAGCCGATATACGTGTCCATGCTTCCGCCGTAGATATCCACGATGCCGTTGTTGCTGATGGTCATGTTGCCGTTGAGGTCAGGCCAGTTGGACACATCCTGATGGAGTTCCAAATGGCTGTTGTCGCAGGTGAAGTTGCCGTAGAAGCCATTCTGGGTGACGTCCAGGACGGTGACATCGCTGTAACTCCAGGCACGCAGGTCTCCTCCGCCAGTATAGGACGTAATTGTGAATTCTTCGCCGTAGAAGGCGAGGATGTCTCCGGCGGAGGCATTGTTGACGTTGTTCAGGTCTCCGCCGCCGTGGAAGGTTACGATGTTGCCCATAAGCAGCGTGCCGCCAATTCCGGTATCGTCCAGAAAGCGCAGGGCAGCGCCGGTGTGGGCGTCTGTTACGTTGTAGAATTGGGTTTCTCCGGTAACATCCTGCAGGTCTCCGGCTTTGTTGAAGGTGACGTTTGCAATTCCAGCGGTGAATCCTGCCGTGCCGACGTTGTTGATCCAGCTTCCTGCGATGGTGATGTTGTAGTTGCTGCCAGAGACGTTGAGGTTGCCGGCAGTCAGGATAAGGTCGTGGGTGATCACGATATCGGAGTTAAGCAAGATATCGTTGACCCGGAAGTCGTTGGTTTCCTCGGGCAGCCTGTCCGTGGGGAAGGCGACCAGGCCGATGGCTTTTTCTCCTTTGGCGGAAGCTTTATTGATCTCCAGATCGTAGAAGCTTGAACCGGCGCCCAAGGCTGCCGAAGCCTGGGTTGAGCCGTAAAGTTCTACCTTGCCTCCTGCGAAGACAATCCCGCCGCGCGTGTCTGAGAACCAACTCACGGTGCGGATGGTGCCTCCGGTGATATTCCAGGTCAGTGCGTAGGGGCGGGTTACTATTGTCATTCCCTTGTTCTTGATATCAATCACACCAGAGGTCATGACGATCCCGGCATCTGCGCTATAGGCAGGATAAACGCTCATGGAACCGCCATAGATGTTGTAGGTTCCGCCATAGTTATAGATGAACCCATTGAGATCCAGGAGGCTGCCGGTGTCCTGCGTGAGGTTGATCGTTCCGCCGGTGTTGTTGTAGAAGTTCCCGTAGATGCCGTTCTGCACCAGATCGTTTGCCGTGAATGTTCCTGCAAGCACATCAACTGCACCTGCTACCCAGTTGTAGGTGGCACAGGTTACGACAGCGCTTGCTCCGCTAACCCTCAGGGCTCCAGCGCTTTTGTTGATGACGATGGCATTGAAGTTTTCGGTGTAGTTGCAATACTGATGATCGTTTCCATCGAAGGTGACGGTTCCCGTGCCTTCCAGGAAGTGGTCCGGTCCGTAATAGTTGTACCAGCCGCCGGCGAGGTTGATCTCCGCGGGAGCAACGAAAGTCCCGGCGTTGATCACCAGATTGCCGTTGATGTCCAGCGGACCGACTCCCGTAACGGTGTTTGACCGCGTGACGGGAATGATGCTGCCGTCTTTCTCCCTCCAGAACTCAGGCAGGCTATCATCTTCGCTGCGGGTGGATGACTTGTTGATGTAGACCCGGTGCACATTGCTGCCAGCGGTGTTTTGCATCTGGCAGTCCAGCGGGCCATAGAACTCAATTGTCCCCCCTGTGGGATTATAGTCGGCGCGGTTGTTGCTGAAGCTTCCCACCGTGCGGATGGTACCGCCGGAGATGTTGTCGTTGAAGGCGTATGAGCTTGAGATATAAACGCTCACGCTCTTGAAGTCCAGCACGCCGCTACCGCTGAGAGTAAGCGTTGCGGTATCAATGTATGAGAACCAGGCTGAGCTGGAACCTCCGGTGACGTTAAAGGTTCCTCCGCTGATGGTCAGGTTGCAGCGTAGGTCAACAAACTGGTCAGTGCCTTGGGTGTAGTTGATCGTCCCGCCGCTAAGGGTGATGGTTCCGAAGATGCCACTATCGGCAAGGTCTCCGACGGTGAAGGTTCCCCCGGAAACTGAATATGCCCCCGCGGTCCAGTCATAGCTTGTGCAAATGACCGTGGAGCCAGTGGATATGAGCATAGTCCCCGCAGGCTTGTTAAGTTCGAGAGCGTAAAATGTCTCCGTGCTGATTGTCTGCGAGGAAGAGCCGTTCAGGACCACGGTTCCCGTGCCCTCTATGAAGTTGGCTATCCCAGCGCCATTGGTCCAGTGGCCTCCAACCGTGAAGGTATGGGATTGCGGGTTAAAATTCCCCGATTGGAGGGAGAAATTTCCTTGAACTTCCGCAGGATATGCGAGATATACGGTATAGCCGGAAGATTTATTGACTGTCAGGTTATTCAGATAGTTTTCAGTACCCATAAAGGAAATAGTGGCTGAAGCGGTTCCCTCGCAGTTCAAAGTTCCGCTGTTAAATTGAACCTTGCTGCCGCTATAGTTGGAGTTAAGACTCCCTTTCAGAATGGTTGTTCCTGTGTAGGGATGGGTGCTGGTGCTGCCATCGTAGGTCCAGAAATTGCCGTTGATGGTCAATGTGGCTGAGGATACTGCGCTGAATCCCATGACGTTGGGCGAATCCTTGTCGGAGCGCAGATGGTTGACCGCGCTGGCAACGTAAGTGCGGAAGTAGGAAGGACCTGTGCCGTAGAACTCCAGGTAACCGTAAGTCATGTTCACGCTGGATCCCGTGCGGAACTCCACATCGCTTTGCACGTATATCTCAGCATCCGCTGTGATGTTGGTGGAGGATCCGGTTTCAAAGAACAGGTCTCTCTGCACCCAGAGATTGCCGGCATTATTGTTCATGGTCAAGATCCCAAAGTTGGTAAAATCATTGGCCACGGTCAGCGTTCCGGAGCTTATCGTGAGGACGGCGCCACTCTTAACTACCAAACTCCGGCAGGATTGGATCGTGGAAACCACCGGATCATTTGTTACATTGGGGATTTCCACATCTTCATCAACGGTCGGAACGTGGTTGAGGCTCCAGTTGGCTGCGGTGTTCCAGGCCGTGCTGCTGCTGCCGTCCCAGATATTGGGAGGGCTGTCGCGCACCACGAAACTGATGGTCGTTCCGCCGGATACTCCCACGTCGGTGATAACCAGGTTGCCGTCGAGTTGCGTTCCCGTGCTGGAGTAAAGCCAAGGTTCGGGGTCTGCGTCCGTGTGGATCTTGGTTCTGCCGACGGTGGAGGAGAGGTTGGCGCTGTTGGTGGTGCCGTTGGTGTCTATGTCACCGCCGATGCGGTACACATACACTTCGTCCGGAGGCCCGCCTGCGTTGCCGTTAACCGGATTCCCGTCATAGGTTGAGATGATGCGGTAGACGATCAGTCCCGAGCCCGGGATTCCCGATTCATACCTTCCGGTATCCCTCCTGTATTCCAGCATATAATACTCGTTCGTCAGGCTGGAGTTTATCCTGTAGCAGGCATAGGGGTTCTGATCTATCGCGGTCAGGGTGTAGGTCGTGGGAGTAGAGGTGGGGGTGATCACGGGGATCGTGGAAAACCAGGTTCCGTATTTCTTTTTGTTATACGTGAGGCTGTGCTGGGCGTTGTCCGAAGCCATCAAATCCCAGGACCCGACCGGGGTGATCCCGTTCGAGGTATAGTGGTAGAAGTCCGGGAAACCGATCATATGCCCCATCTCATGGCAGATAACGCTCACGCCGGTGGGCGGCGAACTGCCTTCGAAATCGAACACGTAGTGCGTGACGTCCGCCCCGTTCAGTTCGCCGAGGGATCCGCCCCAGGTCCAGTGCGCCGGCCAGAGGATATCGCCCCAGCTGTCCGTGAGTCCGCGGAAGATAAAGGTCAATCCGTCGATGATGCCGTCGTCGTCGTTGTCCAGATCAAGCCCCGCCGGGATATAATCGTCGATCATGCCCAGCAGTTCCTGCACGAGATAATACATGCGCGTTTGCCCCTGAGCCTCCGTGGTGTAGCCGCCGGGGTTGGTGCTGGCGTTATACGGCGAATAATAGCCCCGGTCATGATCCACCTGGAACGACATGGGATATCCGCCCGTTCCCGCTCCTGGGTATAAATAGGAATTTATATCCAGAGCCCCGCTGGAAACCTCGTCGTAGTAGTCCGCCAGAGATTGCTGGGAGGTGGACATGAAGTTGTTGTAATAGGATGTGTAGGAAGGCGTTGTGGGGAAGTTCGTTTGATCGTTGAAGCGCACGAATCCCACGATGTTATTCAGCGTTCCGGTTGGCGAACCTCTGTTGCCGGCATCCCGGAGCGCCTGCCGCTCAGCCTTAAGTTGGTTGGCGGCGGTCAGGTCCTTGAACAATCCCGGCTGGATGCCCAACGAGGCGGGATTGGCTGACCCCACCACATATTCCGAGGCTCTGATGGTATTCCCGTCCGGGATGGCGTAGACCGCGTAGCCGGACTCCGGATGCAGCAGGATGGTGAAGTTGTCCGCGTCGTGAACCCGGTGGTAGTATTCGTCCCCGGATACGAATAGGTTCAAGCGGGAGCCATCCGGCTGGGTGTGTTCGAATGGATTATTTTCCACATAATTGGCGCCCAAATATGCAAAGCAGAGCACCAAGGCGGTGAGCACTATGGTTCTCATCTCAACTCCTTTAGCCGGCAGTTCAGAATGAGCCGCCAACTTGTTATTGCGTTTGCCTTTATCAAGGTAATCCAATTGGAGTTGAAATCTTTACCCTGTCAAGTTAAAATTGCCTGCGAGACCCTATCCCGTAAAAATAACACCATTCCGCCCGGCGGAGCAAGGGATGCTCCCCGCGGCGGGATCTGCGTCAGTTTAATCCTTCAGATTGCCAGCTTGCTCCTCAGATATCCTTCCAGGCGGTCCAGCACTGGAAATCCTGCGGCAGGCGCGAAAAACCGCCCTTCTCGTAGATGCGGATGGCAGCCGGATTCGCCGAATAGAGATAGAGGTGGTTGTCGCTGAGTTGGCGGTGGTAGTTCACCAGATAGTGGATCATGCCTCCGGCGAAGCCTTTGCCGCGGAACTTGTCGCGGGTGTACACGTCGTCGACCCTGCTATAGCCGGCGAACACGCTGACGGAGGCGAGGGAAGCCAGTTCGCCGTCCACGAATCCGCCCAGCAGGTGATAGGAAGGATGCAGCAGATGCCGCTCCACAACCTTGATCGTCCAGTCTCCCCCGAATTCGATGGCGATCGTTTCCATCACGTCTATATTGAGGCTTTTCAGGCGTTCGATCCGCAGGTTTGGAACCGGCATCAGCGTGCCTTCGTGGTCATGCACGAAGAACTGGTCTTCGTTGATCTCGATCGTGAATCCGTGATGCTCCAAGGCAGGGCTCAGCTTCTGCAGTTCATTTGATCTGAAAGACTGGTAGATGCGGGGCTTGATGCCTTTGGTCTTGTAGAAGAACTCGATGTCGCGTAGCGAGGCCTCAGGCCCCAGATGATCGGTGATGACTGCGTGGTTGCTGTCGTGCGAGGCTTTGTTGCCTTCGTTCCAAAAGAGCATTCCGTAGTTCTTCTGGGTCATGTTGGTGAAGCGCTGGGGAAAGCGCAACTCCGTGTCCAGCATGCGGTTCATGTTGAAGGGCAGGGGCATGGTTCCTCCCGGGGCGTATTTTCTATTCGTCTTATATCATATACTAATCAAACGCTTATCCGCGGGCAAGCGGGTAGTTTTCCCGCCGTTTGCGGCTCTTGCTCTGCCATCTGCCGCCGTGGTCAGTCCGTCCTTGTTTGCTGCCCTGTCGCTTCCCGGTATCCTCCCGGTTGCCGCGCGGTCCGCAACCGGGTTGACAGCGGCACGGCTCCGCCCGGGGAATCAGCCTGGAAAAAGGGCAGGCAGTGATTCGCGGAGGGTTGGCCGGGTCAAGGCGCCAGAGACCTCCGGCAGAGGCGGAAGCCCAAACCGTAGGTTCGGGTCTGCGGATTGGTCATTGCACGGCTGTTTACCTGGCAACTTGATGCCACGGACTGGTGGTTGCCTCCGCGGGTGACTCTCCAGTCTCCGGCGGCAGGTCCGTGGGGATTGGTCTGGTCGCCGGAGGGATAGGCATCCGCCCAGATGTCCCAGCAGAGTTCCCTGACGTTTCCGCTCATGTCAGAGGCAGCCAGTTCATTGGCCTGCAACAGGCCGATATTTTGCGCGGTGCTCCAGGAATTCGCGGTGTACCACGCCACCATGCCGATGTCGTTGCTGCCGCTGTAGGTGTATCCCTGCGCGAGGTTTCCGCCGCGGGCGGCAAACTCCCATTCCGCTTCGGTGGGGAGGCGGTAGCCGTTGGCGCTCCAGTTGCAGGAGAAGTTGATGTGGTTGGCGGGATTTGAGTAGATATCGTTAGGCCAGTTGTCCGGGTTGGTGCCGTAGGCTCCGTAGGAATAGCAGGGCGTGATCCCCTGTTGGATGCTGAACCTGTTGCAGAAGCTCAGGGCTTCCATCCAGTTGACGTTAAAGACCGGCTTGTCCGGCCCAAAGCCCCAGGTGCTGCCGTTGGCGGGATTGGTGCCAATGACTGCCTGGTATTGGCTTTGGGTGAGTTCGAAGTTCCAGAGATAGAAACTTGACACAGTCACATTTGAGGTGCCGTTGTTGAAGGTGCCTCCCGCGACGAAGACCGGGGCGCTGAATCTGTAATCGCCGGATTGGGTCTCGCTGGGGTTGATGCCGGGCAGGAACGCCCTGGCTTTGAGGGTGGCGGCGGAGGAAAGGGTGAAAGGCCCGGCGTAGAGGGGAGAACCGGCGTGGGGCTCGCTGCCGTCCGTGGTGAAGCGGATAGTGGCCTGGGGGTTGGCGCAGGAGAGGGAAATAGTTTGGGGCAGGCCGTAGGACCCCGCGGGAGGGCTGAAAGCCGGGGCAGGGACCTTGGGCGCGGTGCGGCAGAGGCGGAATCCGATGCCCGCGCCTCCGGCGTTGGCGCTGAGATAGGACCTGTAGGTGACCGTGCAGTTGGTGTCCGGAGTATTGAAAGCGCCGTTGCGGACGACGCGGTAGGTGCCGCTCAGGGGTCCGTGCGGATCGGTCTGGCTGCCTCCGCCAAGGCTTCCCCAGATATCCCAGACCAGTTCCTTGACGTTTCCGCTCATGTCGTAGGTTCCCAGTTCGTTGGGTTCCCTTCCGCCCACGAGATGAGTGCTGTTGCCGGAGTTGGCGCTGTACCACGCCACGGGACCCGGCGTGTTGGCGCCGCTGAAGTAAAATTCCTGGGAGAGGTTACCGCCGGTCGCGGCGAACATCCACTCCATTTCGGAAGGCAGGCGAAACCCGTCCGCGTTCCAGTCGCAAGCGATGAGCAGATGGTTGTCCGGGTCGGTGTTCCATCCCGCCGGCCAGTTGTCGGGGTCAGTGCCGAAAGCGGAAAAGCTGTAGCAGGGGGTGTGTTGTTCCGCGAGGCTGTAGCGGTTGCAGAACTCAATGGCGTTGAACCAGTTGAGGAGATAGACGGGATAGGAGGGGCCAACTCCGAAGTTTTGGGCGGGGTTGGTACCCATGACCCTCTCATAGGCGCGCTGGGTCACTTCGAACCTGTCGATGTAGAAGCCTGAAAGCGTAACGTTCCCAACCCCGTTGCTAAAGGTTCCTCCCTCTACGAAGGCGTAGTCCGTGGCGACATAGTAGAACTTCCGGCTTGAGGTGATCGGGGCGGTCCAATCGGATTCGCCGTAGCTGCCCCCGGTATCAAGGGAGTAGGGGCCTTCGGGAGTCAGCGAGGAGTATACGGTATAGTCCAATCCATCCAAGGCTTTATTCCAGTCCAGGACGATGTTTCCGCCCACGACAGCAAGCTCGACGCTGTCCACATAGATACCGGCTTTGATACCGGGAGGAGCGGAGAAGTGGCGGGTTAACAGCGCTCCCGAAGCAGCGGTTTCGTATCCCGCCAAACCGCCCGCGTGCAGCCCGGCGGCGCATAACGCAAAAAGGAAAAGCCAGGCGAACCTGATGGCATAAGTGTTCATCGTTCTCTCCTTCTCTCGTCAAAACGAGTTCTGATCCTGCCAGAACGCTGTCAGATTTTGCGCGGAGTGTCAAGTTATATTTTCGCATAAGCATCTGCGGGCAAAGATTTCCCGGGGATAACGGGTTGTCTGGCGGGGGGGGGATATGGGTTTTTGGGAAGCAACGCTTGCGGAATCATTGCGGCGAGTTGTCATGCGGGCAAAAAATCAACAATGAACATTGTCCGCACAGATAAAAAACATTGACGCAATTGCCTAATTCCATATTTTGAAAACTGGTTCACGCATCCGGCATATTTTTTTCCAGAGGAGTAGATGATGAAGAAAGCGATGTTTCTTTTAATAACCGTGCTTATTGGCGGGGTTATGGGGGCGCAAATCCAATCCACCTCAGAGGGCGGATTCTGGGGAGACCCCAATACTTGGGTGGGGGGCATTGTTCCCGGCAGCGGGGATTTTGTGCAGATTAACGGCACGGTTATTGTTGGGCCTGCCACACTGTGCAGTACGCTTTTTGTGTCTCCGCAAGGCGTGCTTATGAACAGCCCCGGAGACGGAGGCGAAGTGATTACGTCTCAAGACGTGTATAACCAAGGGATAATTCAGAACTATGCCTGGGGCTACAATCCCGGCAATCTGAGCCTGGTTATCGGAGGGAACCTTTACAACAACTACACCATATCCAATCACAGCATAAGCTTCAACAGCTCTTCCCCGCAAATGCTTGGCAACTCGGGTTTGTTCAACCCCGGACTTCTAACCGACGGGATGTCCGCCAGTCCGCTGATCCTGACCACTGATCTGGTTGCCGGTCCCGGCACCGATATCGACATGAACGGCTCGCAATTGGTGCTGAACGATGGCACGCAGCATGATCTGACCCTGATTCAATCCGGAGGAAAGGGAAGCCTGACGGAAGCAAACATCATCGGTGGAAACGGTTCCCGGATAATCTGTAATTATGGTCCCCGCTTTGAACAGGTTTTTGCTGACGATATAATTCTGGAAGGCGATTGCACTATCGTGAGTTTCACAGCCAATAGCCTGGAGAATTATGCCAACCTCTTTTGTCCCATCTACGGCAGCGGCGACCTGAACATCATGCAGGATCTGCGTAACTTTGGCAGTATCAGCAACCATCCAGCCGGAGGCTCGCTGAATCTGTATGCCTACGGTCCTATCTTCAACTACGGCACTTTAAACAACTATCTTTTACAATTCAAGGGCACCGCCGGGCGCGAACTGATTCTGGACGATGCAGCACCGGCAATATCCTGCACCATCATCAATACAGATGGTAATGCTGGCGATATATTGGCTTACTCGGACCTGCGCCTGAATGGATGCTCTGTCAATCTATCCGGGAGAGTGTTGGGCCTTGGCGGCGGCTGCGGCCTCATCCAGACAGGGGGATACATTTCTTCGGCGCACATAATTGCGAGTCTCGGGAACAATCTGACTCTGAACAGCCTGTTTTTGCAGGATTCGGAGATAACCGGCGGTTCTCTCTATGGATCTTTTGAGGTTAAAAACACGCTCAGCCTGAATGATGTGGATAACTACGCCACCATTCAGAACTTCATTCATCAGAGCGCGAATATTGTATGCAATACCGCGCTGGGAAACCACGGTACTCTGCGCAACCATCCCAACGGAGGGACCCTGATCCTGTCGCTGGGAATAATCTTTTACAATTACGGCACCGTCACGCCAAACCAGATAAACCTGTCCGGTTTGCAGGATAGCTATCTGGGTCAGGATGCATCCGCTCCAGCAATCTCATGCCCAAACATCATCGCAACGTCAGTTAACTGCGTGACTCATTTGCTTTCCGATATCTCATTTGCCAACAGCACCATCGACCTGGCAGGCAGCACCCTGGTGATTGAGGGTGTGGAGGCTGGATTCCGCTTGTCTCTGTATGACAGCCATTTGATAAATGGCGTAGTACAAGGCTATCAAGGCAGCACCATCTTTGGGCAGTCAGGATTTCTCTCCGGAATCTCAGCCAATTATCTTGAAACCGAGGGAACGGTTTTCATCTACAACTCTGTCACCGTAGATTCCCTGGTCAACCGGGGCAACATACGCAACCGCGACTATTGGGGAGGGACATTGATTTGTAGCACAAGATTGGATAATTATCAGAACATCACCAATAGCCTATATGGCGGAAGCCATTCCCTGGAAATCCGGGGTGACATGTATAATTATGGCACGATTTCTCCCCACCGGGTATGGGTGAACGGCAGTTCCGACCAGTATCTGCGCAATGCCGGCACCAGCAATCCAGAACAGGGCTTCAAGCTGGTATCAGAGCTGGGTGACTCGCAATGGTACTTCAACGGTTCGCTATTCTATTCCGGGTGGGTTACGAACTACGCCGTCAATCCCGCCGTTCTGGGCATCTGGCAGCCTTACAACGGCACGGTGTTCGGACGCCAGATCACCTTCGGCGAGGGCACACCGCTGCTCACGCCGGAAGGAGTCGCCATGCTGGATGATTCCGGCACGATGTCCATCATCTGGCAGCAGGTTATCGGCGCAAACCATTATAAGGTGTATTCCTCAACCAATCCCCAGACTGGATTCACGCTTTACTCGACCGTCCTTGACGCCGAAGCGGAGGAAGGATGGGTGCATCTGCAGATCAATCCTTCTGAGCCGAGGAGGTTTTTCCGGGTTACCGCGTTCAACTGAAGGTGATGCGCGGGACAAGAACTGATCCCGCTTGACAAACCCGGCGCGTGGAGATTAACTGCACCGGTCCGCCTGAGGCAAACCGACGCGGACCGGGGAGAACAGAATGCTCAAGGTTATTCTGACGGCAGTAAACAGCGCTTGGTATCAGAGCAATCCAGCGCTGTATTACCTGCGCGGCGCGCTAAGCGGGCTGCCGCTGCGGGTAATTCTCAGGGAATTCACTCTCGCGGAGCCTGTGACGGACGTTGTCTCCGCGCTCTACCGGGAAAGACCCGGCGTAGCATGCTTTTCTGCCCATATCTGGAACCGTGGCTATCTCAGTCAGTTGCTGCCTGCCCTGCGCAAGGTGTTGCCGGAGCTTAAGTTCATACTTGGCGGCCCGGAAGCCGGGGCTGGAGTCTATGGGCTGGGCGAGGCGGATTATGTGATCCGCGGGCCGGGGGAAGGCGCGCTGCGGGCATTGGCGGAAGAGGGGTTTTCCCGGCCGGGAGGGATATATGAGCAACCCGCGCCGCATTTGAAAGACATCCCCTTTTGCTATCGCAAGAGCGACAAGCCTGAGTTGCAGGGCAAGCTGGTGTATTACGAGACCTCAAGGGGCTGCCCCTTCCGCTGCGCCTATTGCCTTTCCGCCACGGACGAGCGCCGGGAGTTCCGCTTTGATCCTGATTCCGCGGCGGACAGGAAGAGATTGTACCGCGAACTGGACTCGCTGCTTGCCCTTTCGCCCCGCACAATCAAGTTCGTGGACCGCAGCTTCAATATCCAGCCGCGTTTGGCGCGCCTGATCTGGGAATATGCCATAGGGCAAAGAGAAGCCTGCGAGTTTCATTTCGAGATCTATCCGAATCTCCTGTCCGAAGCGGACATATCCCTGCTGGAAAAGTCTCCGGAAGGGCGCATCCGCTTCGAGGCGGGCATCCAGACGACTAACGCGAAAGCAGCCCGGGCCTGCGGGCGCAACTCCGAATGGGTAAAAACCAAACAGATACTGATGGAACTACGGCAGAGAACCGCGGTCTGCATCCATGCCGACCTGCTGGCGGGGCTTCCGGGTGAATCATTGAGTTCGGTGCTGCGTTCGCTGGACCAGCTTGCTCCGCTATTGCCCCATGAGATACAACTTGGCCTGCTGAAGATCCTGCCGGACACCCCGATGCTCCGGATCGCCCGGGAACGGGGCTATCTCTGGCTGGACGATCCTGCTTACCAGGTTTTGGCGTCCGACGCCCTGAGCTTTGGCCAGATGTCGTTCCTGCAGGACTGCGCCAAAGCGCTCAACCTTTATTGGAATAAGGAGGAGTTTGCCATGGAGTGGGAAAGCCTGCTGAGGGGAGGGGCGAAGGCTTCGCAAGTCCTGAAGGCCATCCTCAGGGAGCATGACCGGCTGGGTTTGCCCCTGCACAGCGTGGCAAAGCAAACCAGGGCAGAGGTTTTCAAGCTGGCAGCGGGTGCGTTCAGCGCAGATTGAGCAGCACGAGGCTCAAAGCCAGCAGCGCCCAGAGCAGAATGTCGCGGCGGGAGGCTTTGCGCTTCCAGAGCGCGAGATCGCTGAAGATGCTGAGCGCCATGATGGAAACCGCCACCAGAGGGTAGGCTAGCGCGGCGGGCACGTGGTCCAGCCCCTTGAGGAAGAACACTGTCGACCAGCGGTTGGGAAAGCCAAGCAAGCATCCCAGCAGAAAGGACTTCAGGGTTAACGGTATTTTGCCGAGGATGATCGCTCCGAGGGTGAAAACAAAGGCTGAGGCGAAGATCATCAGGATAAATGAGCTTTCCGCCCCGGAACCAAGCTCCTTGTAGACTTTCAGGGTGGCGTCCGTGGCTCCCGAAACAAGGAATAATCCGATGACCCAGAGCAGATTTCGCAGTTCTTTGGGGTCCGCTTTGAGCGCAAATGCCCCGATGCCCAAGGCAATTCCCGCTGCGTTCCATGCGCTCAAGCGTTCGCCGAATACAGCCACGGATATCAGCACGGGGATGATCATCGCCACTCGCATCACGCCGACCGAGAGGGAAAGCCCGTTGACTGCGATGGAGCGCTGATAGACCCAGAAATTGCCCAGAAAGAGGCTTCCGGCAACTATAGCCAAACCAAAGTCAAACCCGGAAAGCGATATCCTGCCCCCCGGAACGCTCATCCAGCTGAACAGCGAAGCGATCAGGTAATTGCCCAGAAAGACGGGCAGCATCCCGATCCTGCCTCGCAGATTGAACAGCATCAGCAGATTGGCGATCAGCACCGAGCAGAGGACGCTCAGAAAGAGATAGATCATTTGCCGTCAGGATCGGCTTGCAACGCAGTGAGGGCTTTGGGTATGGCCAACAGCGTCCAAGGGTCTATTTGAGCAGGATATACGCGGAACTGTGACGCGCGCCGTGATAGCTGTCCACAGTGAGGATGTAAAGGCCTTTGTTTTCGGCGTAGAGAGCGGACCAAGCGTAGATGTCGTTGGTTCCGAACAGGGTGAAGCTATAGGTTTCGCTGCCCCATTCGCCCCAATAGTCATCCCAGGCTTCTCTGGTTCCTGTGTATTCCTGGTTCCGCAGGATGCCGGCATTGGCGTCCAGGGAGTTGATCGCGTCGAAGCAAAGGAGTTTGGAAGGTGATGAGGGCGATGCGCCGGTTTTGGTCTGCCAGTATGAGCGGACATTGGAGTCGTAGAAACCCCAATAGATTTCCGCGTAATAACGTCCGCTGCCCTGGTTTCCCGGGCGGTTGCTGCGCAGGCATTCCAGTTCTCCCATGCGCACCGGAGTTGCCGTCGAATAGATCAGGTATCTGGTGTGGTAAACGCCTTCCTCTTCATATCCCAGCCAGACGTCCGTGCCGATCTGGATATAGCTGTCGATCCCGCCTTCAAAACTTGGCGTGCTGGAATCGCTGCTGTAGAATCCTCCCAGAGAGACGAAACCTCTGTTGACTGCGGCGGAAGGACCGAGGAAGACGCGCTCCAGGTCTTCCATCAACTGCGCGTCCCCTGTGAGGGGAAGGATGTCTCCCAGCACCCACTCGCCATTGTTGTCGACGAGGCGCGAGAAGTGCTCTCCGGTGTTGAGGGTGTGCTTGTCCACATAGCCGTCAGTCATCTCATCGCCCACGTTTCTAATCAGGGCATAGGTGTAGCTGCGGTTTGGGATGAATGGAAAGAAAGTGATCTGGGGATACTGGACTTCCCCATTTTCCAAGAGCAGAGCCTGCGCGGCTTCGGACTCCGGATAGTCATCCATCAGGGTGGCATAATCTGCGTCGTCTGCCAGTTCCTGGGCTTTTTCTTCGTCGCTTTGGGATATCTCCTCCGAGTTCTTGCCGAAGATGGGGAACTCCCCGTCCATGGTGTAGCGGTAATAGAACCAGCTTGCGAAGATCAGCAGCACAATCGCCATCAGGGTGAAGAATATCGCGGTGCCGGTCTTCTTCTTTTTGGGTTTGGGCTGTGGCGCGGCTGCAGGCTTTGGCTTGGGAGCAGTCTGCGTCTGGGGACGCGGCGTTTCTGCCACCCCGTGTTGCATGATATCGAGGATCTGGGGAATTTCCGGTCTCTGGGCGGGGGTCTTGGCGGTCATGGTGAAAACGAGGTGGACCATGGCGTTGGAAATGCCGCCGTATACGGCTCTGGGATCGGGCACCGGCTTTTCCACGATTTCTTTCTCGAGTAGAAAGTTGCTGTCTGTGGAGGTGTTGTAGGGTAAGGCGCCGGTGAGCATCTCATAGAGGACGATGCCTGAGGAATAGATGTCTGAGCGGTGGTCAACGTCCTTTTGCCCCAAAACCTGTTCCGGGCTCATATAGAATATGGTTCCCACGCGGGAGCCGGTTGAGGTCAGATGCGAAGCGCCCATCATGCGGGCGATCCCGAAGTCCAGAATCTTGACCTCGTCATTGGCGGAAACCATGATGTTCGACGGCTTGATATCCCGGTGGATGACGCCTTTGCCGTGCGCGTACTGCAGAGCAAGCATGATCTGGTAAAACAGATGGCGGCTGCGTTCCTCGACGATCGGGCCGGTCTGGCTGATCAGATCGCGCAGCGAGATGCCTTCGGCGAATTCCAGGACCATGACGTAGGTATCCGCTTCCTCGAAGAAGGTGATTAGCTGCACGATATTCGGATGATGCAGTTGGCTTTGAATGCGGGCTTCGTTGAGGAACCTCTGTTTGAACTGCTCGTCGTGCGTGATCGCGGGATCCATCGTCTTGAGCGCGACCTTGCGCCCCAGGAAGGTGTCTTCCGCTTCATAGACCTGCCCCATGCCTCCGCCCGGAATGAAGCGGATGACGCGGTAGTTGTGGATGAGGTCGCCTGGTTTGAGATTCATATCTGCGCCTTGCGAAGTTTATGGTTGATTCAGGTTTTTCCCGAGTCCGACGCCTTGATCTTCTGGCGTTTGTTCTTGGCGTTCACCCCCAGCAGTTCCTTGCGGAGCGGTTCGAGGGACTGGAACACTTCCTCGTATGCCTGAAGCGCTTTGTCATAGTTTTCACGCGGGAGCGCGGAAAGGTCTGCTGAGGTTTCTGCTTGCGTACCCGTGCTTTGTGGCTGTTCTTCCCCGCTGTCGTCTTCCATGCCCAGCGAGCGCCGGATGTATCTGATCCCGTCCTCGCCCTGCGCCCAGGCGACCAGCGCCATTTCCGCGGCTTTGAGTTCCTGCTTCCTGCGGGCGAGAGACTCCCCGGCGAGCTTTATCTTCGCCTGATAATCCTGCCTGGAGTTAAGTACCTCCTCGCGGGCGAGGTAATCCTTTTCGGAGACGGAAGTGGTGGCGCTGTGCGTGATTTCCCCGTTGCCGCGGAACACATAGTCCTGCGGCTCCTTGATCACGGGATCGTCGTGGATGGTCGTTTCCAGCAGGCAATAGTTCGCCAGCAGCGAATTCTGCGTATCCAGCGAGTCTGCGGCGTCTGTCAGCAGCGCTTCCAGGGTTTCCAGGCGCGCCCTGGTCAGAGACATGTCGCGGTCTTCGCCCAGTTTCATCTTATAAGTATAGGTGCGGTTTACGTTTACCTTGTCATAGGTATTGCCCCCCGCGCGAATGAGGAAATACCATGCGGCAAACAGCGCGGCAGATGCCGCGGCGGCAATCACCAGGTATAGCCAAAGGCGCGAGTGCCTGCGGCGAAGCGGGGCTTCCTGGATAAATACCGGGCTGTAGGCTTCCGATTCCTCCTGGCGGCCGCCACTTTGTCCGCCGGACGCCTTTCTTTGCAGGGCGTCCTGGATCTGCCTCCAGTCAAGGGGAACCTGATCCGCGAGCATTATCCTGTCATCAGGCCCGATGGCGGAGTTTGAGACACGCTTGCCGTTGACGAAGGTTCCATTGACGGAGCCGAGGTCTGAGATCGTCAGCCCTATGGCGGTTTGGGTGATCTCCGCGTGCCGGCGGGAAACCCGTTCGCCCCGAACTGGGATATCATTGCCCGGGTCCCTGCCAACCGTAATTCTCAGGCCCGGGGACTGGGGGCTGCCGCAGGCGGTGCAGAAACTGCTTCCCGGCTCGAGTTCCTTGCCGCAGATGACGCAGTTCATCGCTCTGGGGTTCCGGTGATGCTCAGGTTGTTGCTTCCGATCTTGATCAGGGGCTTGAACGCCGCAAAGACATCCTTGCGCCCGAAGACCACGTCCGCGTTGGCGGGATCATACTTTTTATAGAGTTCCCAAGCCGCGTTATAGCTGTTGTCATCCAGAGATCCGTTTCCGGAAGCGAAAAGCTTTTCTTTCCAGTCGGCTCCCAAAGCGCTTGCCTGTGATGCTTTCAGCACCGCCAGCGCGAGGAAGGCGTCGATCTGGTCCTGCCGCTTCATATAGCCCGGATTGTCCCGTAGCTTGTAAAACGCCAGATACACCGTCGGGCCTGGCAGCACGTACGCCACCTGGTCGCCCTTGGTGTTGCCGATGAATTTGAGGGTGCCCTTGTTGCCGGAAAGCTTGGCGAAAATGTTCTTCCAGGTCTGATAGTCCGGACCCTCGGTCTTGGCTCCCAATTCCGCGTCGATGGCCTTGAGGATCTCCTGCGATTGCTGCGCCGGCGCCGCCTGGGGTTTCTTGTCTTTATCGCCGGATTTCTCTTTTTTGGGCTTCTTCGCTTTCTGCTCGGTCTTTGGCTTCACGCCTGTGGACCGCACATCCAGGGACTTGGTGTACCAGATCACCGCTCCGATGAAAACCAGCAGCGTGGCGATCACCCCCAGCGGAGGGAGGATCTTCTTCCTGGGGCTGGCGGGAACCGCCTGGCTGACCGTGAAGGGTGAGCATTGGAGCACTCTCACGATCTGGATGGTGATGTTGTCCGAGCCGCCCCGGTCATTGGCCATTTCCACCAAATTGCGGCAGGCGATCGAGGGGTCTTCCTCCATCTGCTGGAGCAGTTCGTCGTCCTTGACATATTCCGTGAGCCCGTCCGTGCAGAGCAGGAACACGTCGTCCTGCTGCAGGATGCGCGGGCCTTCGATCTCAGGCTGGTAGTCAGTGTGCCCGATCGCCTTGGTGATAAAGTTCCGCCGCGGATGCTCCGCCGCCTGTTCCTTGGTGATGATGCCGCTGTCCACCATCCGCTGCACTTCGGAGTGGTCCTTGGTCAGTTGGATGAGCGAGCCCCCGCGGGAGAGGTAAATGCGGCTGTCCCCGCTGTGGGCATACCAGAAGTTTGAGCCGTTGATCAGCAGCAGCACCAGTGTGGTCCCCATGCTGCTCAGGTCGGGATCGTTTTGCACCGCCTCCAGCAGCTTCTGCTGGGCGAAGTCTATGCTCTGGCCGATGATCGCCGCTTCTTCCCCGGGCAGATAGTTGGTGGAAAAATAGTTTTTGATGGATTCCACCGCGAGCCGGGAGGCAACCTCCCCCGCTTCGTGGCCGCCCATGCCGTCGCAAACCAGAAACAGGTTGCCGTATTCTCCCTCATAGTGCCCGTAATAATCCTCGTTCTTGGTTCGGGCCGGGTTCCTGCCGATGTCGGAAATATTGGCCGCCTTGAGACGCACTGTGCTTTTATCCATGGTCACTCCCTGAACCTTGATTCCCTTCTAGGCGGAGCGTCCAGAACTCGCCCGCGGGCGGTTTCGGACAAATACCGCTAAAAATCACTCACGCCCGGATTTCGAAATATGTCAAGCATTTCTTTGCCACCGATCAGCCCGGGCGCGGATGGCAGCCCCATTCTCCGGACCGTCGCGAGAAGCAAGGTTCCTGCTTGGATCCCAAGAATTATATTGACAATAAGTTTTCCACGCAAAAAATATCCCGGCAAGAAACAGAATCTGGCGGGACGCGCGCCCCGGAACAAGCCCCACCCCAACCCTGACAGGCTTTTCCCAAGCCGTGCGTCCCAAGAAAAGGATCGCCCATGAAACAACTCGCAGTTATCTGCCTTTTTCTCTGCTGCGCCATGCTCGGAGCGGCAACCCTGCTCAATGAAACCTTCAGTTCCGCCCTTCCGGCAGGCTGGACCCCATCCGGATCTGCCAACAACCATTGGTCCCACAGTGCCACCAGCAACGCCGGAGGAGCTGCCGCGGGCGAACTCAAATTCAGCTTCAGCCCCACGGAAACGGGAACCCTGCGCTATATCTCGCCCATGTTCGACACCAGCAAGGTTTACGATATGACCCTGAACTTCAGGCACATGGTGGATTGGTTTTCCAGCAGCTTCACCCTTTCCGTCCAGATATCCAGGGACCTGTCAACCTGGAGCACCGTCTGGACAACCACTCCCACGGGCAACATCTCCGCCGCGAACGTCAATGTGACGATTCCCTTCGCCCAAGGCATGTCCGCCACCACCTATCTCGCCTTCGTTTTTTCCGGCAACACCAACAACATTGACTACTGGTATGTCGACGACATCTCCCTGACCTACGTCAACTCCCTCGGCTCGGGAACCTGGCAAACTATGTCCCACTACCCGGAGGGCGATTTGATCATCCCCGACGGACACACCCTCACCCTCAACGCAGGCACTGGGGTTTTTTTCGACCCCGGATACGGCGTTCAAGTGCGCGGACGCCTTCTTGTCAACGGCACCGCCTCCAACAACGTCCGCTTCTCGGAGTTCCTGACCGGCCAGGGCTGGAGCGGGATCAACCTCGTCTCAGTGGGCGCCGCAAACGACTCCACCCTGATCAACTATGCCTGGATCGAAAAAAGCTCTTCCAGCGGCTTCTTTGTCAGCAACTTCAGCAAAGTGCGGCTGAGCAACTGCCTCATTGAAAGCAACCAGAGCGCCAGCGCCGCCAGCGGAGGCGGCATCTATTGCGCCAACTCCAACATCGTGGTGGAAAACTGCTACATAGAAAACAACAGCGCGTCCAACTACGGTTCCGGGGCGGATTTCTACAACTGCAGCCCCACCCTGCGCGACAACGTTGTTTACTACAACCAGCTGAACGGAGGCCTTGGCGCTCTCGCGCTGCGCTATTGCAACCTCAACAACGTGACAGGCAACAAGATCTGCAACAACATCGTCAACTCGGGAGAATCCGCGGTCTATCTGCTGGAATGCAGCGGCGGTTTCCGGCGCAACCTGATCGCCAATAATCACAGCCATGGCTTGTTCACCTGGAACACTTCCTCCTTGCTGGAGATAGTGAACTGCGACGTCGTCTACAACCAGGGCAGGGGGATTTCTGTCAATTATCCCCACAGCATCAGGAACTGCATCATCTGGGGTAACGGATCCTGGGAAATCTACAACGGCGCTTCGGCAATCTCCCCCGAGGTCAGGTTCAACTGCCTTGAACTCGGTTTCTCCAATCTGGAAAATGTAGCTTATGCCTCATATATCGGCAACATCAGCGCCAACCCGCTCTTTATGGCCCCCACCACCGCTAACGGGATCGCCCAAAACGGACTTGCCGCGGACTGGACCCTGCAGGATTTCTCGCCCTGCATCGACGCGGGAGACTATCTGATGCCCCTGGACGACGACTTCAGCAATCCGGACATCGGCATGCACACCCGCCGTCTCAAGCCCACCCTCATCCGCGCCGCCGACGTCGCCCCCGATCAGGGGCATCAGATCGACCTGCGCTGGCTGCCCAACGACAAAGATGTGGCTTGGGATCCCGCCGCCTGGTACCATGTCTTCCGCTCCGTCACCAGCCGCGCGGACTACGGCCCCGACGCCCTCCTGGTAACCGATCCCCGCCAGATCACGCCGGACTTGGCTGCCTCCAACCACAAAATCCTCTGGCAGCAGGGCGACCGCACCCTCTATTTCCTTGGCCAGGTCAAAGCCATGATGCGCGAAGATTACGGCCTCATCGTTCCCACCCTGCGCGATTCCTCCGCCACCGGCACCCACGGCGAGGTCTTCGTTGTCACCTATCTTGACAGTGTCTATTTCTGGGATTCCGTCGGCTTGTACGGCTATTCCGTTGACAACATCCCGCCCCTCAGCCCGGAGCGCGTGGAACTCACCCGGCTCTCCGGATCCCGCTGCCTGCTCAGTTGGGACGAAGTGACCGAAGGAGCCTGGGAAGGCAATTCCTATCCGGAAACCAACGCCATTGTCTACAAGGTTTACGCCTCAGACTTTCCCGGCTTCGAGCCGGGGCCTGCCAGCTATCTGCTCAGCACGGACAACCCCAGCGCCATCCTGACCGGCGAGTCCGCTCCCCGCAGATTCTACCGGATCGTCGCCAGCGACTCCGACTGATTCCATGCTGTTTTCCCCTCCGGACAGGGTTCCTCGCGGAGCCCTGTTTTTTTTGCCCACGCCTCTCCGCCCCTTTTCGCATCCTGAGATCCTCCCGGCAGCCCCCTGCTTGCCTCCCGGTGCGCCACCGCGCGGACAGGCGGAAGATGGCGGGAAACAGGGGAGAAGGGAACAAAGGACGACCAAGCGCGAATTCCTTTCAAAACCGGCTAATACCTTGAATTTTTTCGCAATTATGGAATGTTTTGTGCATACCTGTTTAACCGGTAAGAAGTCTGCTAATCTGCCCGGCTTGCCAGACTGGATGCCGGGACAGCGAATAGTAAAATTGTACGCTAAGATAACAACTGATGCAAGGAGCACAGTATGAACAGGAGACTGATTCTGCCACTTCTGGTGGCGCTTTTGCTCGCCGGAATGTCCGCGGTCTGGGCCCAGACCACCGAATATTCCTTCAGTGCAACTACCGGGACCTACACGCCCATCTCGGGCGGGTTGCTGCTGGGTACGGAAACCAGCGACGACCAGCGATTCGTTGATCCGGCCATTCCGGCGGGAGGGACGACAACCACCGGACCCGGGCTGGACATAGGTTTCAATTTCACCTTCAACGGCGCGGTTTTCGACCGCCTGGCGATCAACAACAACGGCTGGATCTCTTTGGGGCAGTCGGCGTTGACACCCTCTGTCAACAACTCGTCGACCTCGGGATACACCCCGTTGTCGTCCGCAGTTGCGATCACCCCGCCGGTGCTCTACAACAGGATCTCCGCCCTGGGTCGCGACCTGCAGGCCCAAACAGGCGCCTCTCTGCGCCTGGAGACCATCGGCACGGCTCCCAACCGCGTCTGTGTGATCCAGTGGGCGAACTACAAAAAATACGGTACCGGCGGTACCGGAGACAGTTTTAGTTTTCAAATCCGGCTCAATGAGACTTCAAACAATGTCCAGATCGTGTATGGCGCTTTCGTCAGCAACGCGACCGCCGGCAACATGCAGGTCGGCCTTCGCGGTCCGGACGCAACGGATTTCAACGCCCGCCAGGGCACGGGAGCCTGGGACGCAACCACAGCCGCCACGGCGAACACGCAGTATGTGGTGCTGACCGACGTCAATTTCCCCGCCAACGGCCTGACTTTCAACTTCGCGTTTCCTGTGGCGAACCAGCCGCCCAACCCCGCCAACCTCGTGTCTCCGGCGGACGCGGCGACCCTCGTGAGCCCGACCGCCACGCTGAACTGGCTCTCCGGCGGCGGATTGCCCAACGGATACCGGCTTTCGCTCGGCACGGACAATCCACCCACCAATGTGGTGAACAATCAGGACCTGGGCGCGGTGAATACCTATGATCCGACCCCGGATCTGCAGATCAGCACCACATATTATTGGAAAGTTGTTCCCTACAACGCTTTCGGCGACGCGGTAAACTGCCCGGTGTGGAGCTTTACCACCCACGGCGACCCGGGGATCACCACCCTGCCCTATACCCAGAACTGGGATCAGGTGACCGCTCCGGCTCTTCCCTTCGACTGGACGAACATCGTCCAATCAACCTCCACCTCGGCTGTCGCGGCGACTTTCGCCTCCACCACATACGCGCACAGCCAGCCAAACTGCGCCAGGCTGTATAACCCCAGCGACGCAAACGCGGTCCTGCTGCTGGTTGGTCCGACCGTTACCGCCCCGCTCAGCGTGAACACGATGCGGGTCAGGTTCTGGGCGCGCTCCAGCGGAGCAAACTATCCGCTGTCGCTGGGCGTGATGTCCAATCCGCAGGACGCCTCCACCTATCAGGAAGTTCACTCCATCGCCCTCACCACGACCCTGACGGAGTATGCCTACGACCTGACCACCTACGCGGGCAACGGGACGCATATCGCCTTCAAGCACGGCTTGGGCGCCACCAGCCGGACGCTCTACTTTGACGACGTGGTCTTCGAGCAGATCTCGCCGAACGACCTGGCATGCGTTTCCCTGACCGGCAATACCACGCCGTCGGTGGGCATCGCCACGACCTACACGGCAACGATCCGCAACTGGGGAACCGCTTCGCAAAGCACCTACACGGTCAAGCTGTTTGACGACGAAAACGTTGAACTGGCTACCGCGGCAGGCGTCACAGTCGCCGCGGGGACGACAGTGGAAGTGCCTCTGAGTTGGACTCCCGAAACGGAAGGCCCTGCCGCGATCTACGGCAAGGTGTTCCTGACCGGCGATATCAATCCCGTCAACGACCAGAGCCCGAACCTGAACATCTCGGTTCAGCCCGCCGGCGCTCAGATGGTGACGGTCGGCGAGGGCAACCTTGCCGAGGGCGTGCCGCTGGAGTTCTATTATCGGAACAGCCTGCACCAGGCGCTGTATTTCCAGAACGAGCTCAACATCTTCGGCAATGTCACGGCGCTGACCTTCTACAACAACTTCGTGACCGACCTGCCGAACATGCCCTGCAAATTCTGGCTGGGACAGACCGATCTGACCGACCTCAGCGCGGGCTGGATCCTTCCGGATGCTGGCAACCTCACTCTGGTTTATGACGGCACCGTAAGCTTCCCCACAGGCCAGAACACGATCACCATCCCGCTGCAGACGCCTTTCTCCTACACCGCGGGTAATCTGGTGCTCTACGCCAACCGGCCTTATGATGCCAACTACTATAGCACAAACGACAACTTCCAGGCGCAGACGGTGGGAACCAACCGCGCCAGAAAACTGACTTCGGACTCGACCACCTACGATCCGCTGGCGCCTTCGGCGGCGGGAACGCTGTCCGGCACTTTTGCCAAGACGTCTTTCACCTTTGTGACATCTGGCTTCGCGGCATTGCAGGGAACAGTCACCTCCGGCGGCAATCCGCTGGCAGACGTGAACATCGCGCTCAATGCCACCACCATGTCCGATGTCACCGACGCGGCGGGCGCTTACGGCTTCCCCTTCGTGCAGCCCGGCCAGTATACCGTGACTGCCAGCAAACTTGGCTATGAATCCCAGACCCTGCCGGTGACCTTGGTGGCGGATCAGACCACCACGCTGAACATCGTGATGGTTCAGTCGCAGACGGTTAGCGTGAGCGGAACGGTCGTGGGCAGCGATCAGCCGACCGTGGGGCTTGCCAACGTGGCGATCACCCTGGACGGCCCGCTGGATTATACCGGAACGACGAACGCTTCCGGGCAGTTCACCATCACAGGCGTGCTTTCCGGCAACAACTACGACTACACTTTCGTCAAAGAGAGCTATCAGGATCTCACCGGCACCATAACTGTCGGGGCGGGCAACTATAACATGGGCACGCTGATCATGAACGAGATCGCCCTGCCTCCGCGACAGGTGCAGGCGACTGAAAACGCTCAGCAGACGCAGGTTGCGCTCACTTGGCGCGTGCCGGGCGGAACCGGCGGCGGCGGAATCGAAGACTTTGAGATCGATAACGGCGGCTGGGTTTCCAGCGGCTATGGGGATTGGCAATGGTCCAATACCTACAATGTCGCCAACTACACCGATATCGACACCTATGTGGACGCTCCCCCCGCCACCGCCCATAGCGGGACCGGGATGTGGGGAACCGTTTTGCAGGGAGGATACAGCAACAGCGCCGCATGGTCATATCTCCGCAAGAGCTTCAACCTTTCGGGGATGAGCAACCCCGTCCTCAGCTTGTGGCATTACATGGACGGCTACAACACCTGGGACTACGGCTTGATCGTGGTCAACGGCACCACCCTCTGGGGCAGCAGCGCTCTGGCGGAATTCATGCCCTGGCAGGAACTAACGGTCAGCCTCGCGGCCTATGCCAACCAGAGCAATGTCGAGATCAGCTTCGAGTGGTACGCCACCTCAGTGGTCTCTTATGCCGGATGGTACATTGACGACATCTACGTCGGCCAGGCAAACCGGCCGGTGCCTGCCTACGCTTTCACCGGAGCTCCCGCAATCTCATCCGGGCTTTCCGAAAGGGAAGGCGCTTACCTGAAAGGGCTGAGGACATACTCCTCAACTAACTCCGCAGCGGAAAGACCCCAGGCTGATCGGGATCCCTCACGTCCTTTGCAGGGATACCGTGTCTGGCGCTTGCTTCAGGGCAACGAGAACAACGAAGCCTCCTGGACCCAAATCACCACAACAGCCATCACCGATACAAACTTCGTGGACACCGCGTGGGCGGCTCAGCCTGACGGACTCTATAAGTGGGCGGTGAAAGGCGTCTATTTGAACAATGTGATGAGCGTGGCGGCATTCTCCAATGTGATCCGCATCCTGCGCCTCGACTTGGCTGCCACTGAACTCCTGGGAACCACCACGCCTTCCGTGGGAGTAACCGCAGCTTATACTGTCGAGGTTGAAAACACGGGAACCACCACCCAGCAAGGCACCGCGTATACGGTCAAGCTGATGGCGGGGACAACGGAACTTGTTTCCGTGCCAGGCGTTACGCTTGCTCCCGGGGAAACGAACGTCTTCACCCTGAACTGGACTCCCACCACGGCGGGTCCCATGGTGCTGACCGGAAAGGTCGTCCTGCCCAACGACGCGGTTTCGGCCAACAACGAAACCGATCCGCTAAACATCACGGTCATGCCCGCGGGAGTGGTCGCGGTCACGGTCGGCGACGGATCGGCTGTCGAAGGGCGCCCGGTGGACTTCTATTACAAGAACAGCCTGTTCCAGTGCCTCTACTATCCCTCCGAACTGGGGATGTTCGGCAGCATCACGGCGCTGAGCTTCTACAACAACTTCGTGACCGACCTGCCCAACAAACCCACCAAGATCTGGCTGGGAGAGACGCAATCCACGGATCTTTCCGGCGGCTGGATCCTGCCTCCCAACCTGACCCTGGTCTATGATGGCAACATCACCTATCCCAGCGGAGAGAACACGGTCACCATTCCCCTGCAGACACCGTTCAATTATACCAGCGGAAACCTCGTGCTCTACGCCAATCGACCCTGGGAAGACGTCTATTACAACACCAACGATAACTTCCGCGTGCAGACCATCGGCAGCAACAGGGCGCGCAAGCTGACATCCAACACCACCACCTACGATCCCACAGCTCCCTCAGCGGCGGGAACCTTGTCCGGCCAGTTCCCGATGACAACCTTCCACCTGACCGCCATCGGAACCACACCACTCTTCGCGATCAACCCCACCGCCAAGGACTTCGGAACCGTCCTGCTCAACAGCGACAACACGCAGCAGTTCACGATCAGCAACGCCGGCGGCGGTCCGCTGACAATCAGTTCCATCTCTCTCGCGGGAAGCCAGTATTATGCTCTGGCAGGACTTCCCGCGTTGCCCGCCACGATCGATTTCGGAGAAACCGTCACCTTCTCGGTGAACTACGCTCCGACTGCCGCTGGCGCGCATACCGGAACCATCACCATCGTGGACAACATGGCGCGCCAGACCCACACGGTTGCGCTCAACGGGAACTGCATCGACACCCAGATCAATACCCTGCCCTACGCGCAGAACTTCGATGCCGTGACTGCTCCGGTTCTTCCTCCGGATTGGAGCGCGATTGTGCAGTCAACATCCACCAGCGCCGTGGTCGCGACCTACGCTTCCACGACCTATGCCCACAGCCAGCCAAACTGCGTCCGGCTCTACAATCCCAGCGACGCCGCCGCGACCCTGATCCTGATGGCTCCCCCTTATGCGCCCACGATCAGCACCAATACGACTCGCGTAAAGTTCTGGGCTCGCAGCAGCGGAGCTGGATATCCGCTCTCTGTCGGCGTGATCTCCAACAATCAGGATCCCGCGACCTACACGGAAGTGCAGTCGATTGCCCTGACCACGACCCTCACGGAGTATGTGGTGACCTTTGCCGGATATGCCGGCACAGGTCGCATCGCCGCCTTCAAGCACGGCTTGGGCGGAACTTCCCGCTCCCTGTATCTGGATGACGTGATGCTGGAGGTCATTCCCCAGAACGATCTAGCGGCGACCGCGATCTCCGGAAACAGCACCCCGTCGCTGGGCCAGCCTTCAACCTATACCGTCAGCGTGTTCAACTGGGGCAGCAATCCTCAGAGCACCTACGAGGTCAAGCTCTACAAGGTGAGCACTCCGGCGGACGTTGAAATCGCCACCGCGGCAGGCGTGCAGGTCAACCCCGGCCTGACTGCCAGCGTCCCGGTTGCCTGGACTCCCGATGTTGAAGGCTCTGTCACCATCTATGCCAAGGTCTTGCTCACCGGCGACCAGAACAATCTAAACGACCAAAGCCCCAATCTGAGCGTGCTCGTGCAGCCGGCTGGGGTGATGGCGTGGACCATCGGCGACGGATCTCAGGACGCGCGCACCCCGATCGATTTCTATTACAGAAACTCGGTGCACCAATACATCATCTATCCCTCCGAGATCGGCAACTTCCTGGGGCAGATCACCGGAATGCAGCTATACAACAACTTCCCCTCCGACCTGCTGAACATGCCTGTATCGGTCTGGCTGGGAACCACCGACCAGGCGGACTGCTCCGCCGGCTGGTTCCCCATCCAGGGGCACACGCAGGTTTTCACCGGGACTCTTAACTTCCCCACGGGATTGAACAACATTGTCATTCCCTTCAGCACTCCCTATCTCTATCTGAACGGGCAGAACCTGGTCTTCACCTTCCACCGTCCCATGGATACCGGTTATTACCAAACGACGGATTACTTCAAGGCCCAGACCATCGGAACCACCCGCGCCCGCAAGATCTCCAGCGACTCCACCACATACGATCCCTTCAACATGAGCGCGGCTGGAACCCTGACCGGCCAATTCCCCAAAACAACTCTGTTTGGCATCCCCGGAGGCGTCGGACACCTTAACGGAACCGTCACCGGCGCTGGCGGTGTGCCCCTGGAAGGAGTCGTGGTCCAGTTCGCCACCGGCGGATACGGCACCACCACCAACGCCCAGGGCCAATACACCATCATGAACATCCTGCCGAACACATATACGGTCAACTTCAGCGTCTACGGCTATCAGAACGCCTCCCAGACCATTACCATCGATGAGGATGAAACCGAGACCCTGAACGTCACCATGACCCCCCTGCCGATGGTCAGCGTGACCGGAACCGTGGTCGCCAGCGACACCAGCGCGGGCATCAACGGGGCCAGCATCCATCTGGTCGGCTATGCCACCTACGACGGAAACACCATCGCCAACGGCACCTTCACCATCCCCGGCGTCTATGCCAACAACAACTACGCCTATGTGATCATGGCTCCCGGCTACACTGCCGTGACCGGCACGATCAACGTCGGCGGAACAAACCACAACATGGGCACGATCACCCTCAATGAGGTCGCTTACGCGCCTCATACGGTGGAAGCGGAAGCCAACGCTCAGGACAGCGAGGTCACGCTAACCTGGGAAGCACCGGACCCCAACGCGGTGGAAGTCACCGAAAGCTTCGAAAACGAGAACTTCCCGCCCCAGAACTGGACGCAGACGATCACCAACACCGGCGGGCCCAACACCAACGGAGTCTATCCGACCTGGTGCCGCTTCGGTGCGATCACCGTCAGCGGAACTCCCGCCAATCCCACCGACGGCAACTACCAGACCGGCCTCTGGTGGGATTACAACCATCAGGACGAATGGCTGATCACACCAAGCTTCAACTGCCCGCCTGCCGGATATCTGACCTTTGACTCCTACGTGTTCCTCGGCTCAGTCAACGCCGACCACTACTACGTCAAGGTCTCAACGAACAACGGCAATACCTGGACTGAGCTCTGGGACGCTTCGGCGCAAACGGGAGGCTGGAACTACTATGCCTCGCCGATCACCGTAAACTTGGAGCAATACAGCGGACAGCAGATCAAGCTTGCGTTCAACGCCACGGACGGTCCCAGCAACGACGGGCTCTGGTATGTCTGGTTCATAGACAACATCTACATCGGCAACGCCATGACCGCCATGGCCAATCCCGCCCAGACCATCCGCTTCAGCGCGGACGAACTCACCGTCAAATCTGCCGGAATCAACGGATTCTCGCCCAATCCGACCCCCGCGACGCATCCCTCCCGGGTTGTGGAACAGGGCGGAACCCGCAGCGAAAACCGTCTGCCCTTCCCGCATGAAATTCGCGCCACCGCAACCAGTGACCGCTCGCTAACCGGATACAAGGTCTGGCGCCTGGCGCAGGGACAGGAAGCCAACGAATCCGCCTGGACTTCGCTGACCCCGGATCCCATCACCGCGCTCACGATCACGGACACCGCCTGGCAGACCATCCCCAACGGCAACTACCGCTGGGCTGTCAAAGCGATCTATACCAACAACGTGCTCTCGGTGCCATCCTTCTCGAACATCCTGCAGAAGATCCAGCAGACCGGCATGATCGCCGGCGTGGTCAGAAGGCAAAACACCGTCCCGATCCAGGGCGCGGTCGTCACTGCCGCCGGCTTCACCGCCACCACCAACAGCGCCGGAGCCTACACCCTGGTCCTGCCTGTGGGCACCTACGACGTGACCTGCACCGCGACCGGATACGCTCCCCAGACGGCGCAGGGCATCGTGGTCAACGTAAACCAGACCACGACCCTGAACTTCATAATGGCGGTAGGCAACGAAGACCCCATCGTGCCCGTCACGGAAACTGCCCTGCAGGGCAATTACCCCAACCCCTTCAATCCTGAAACGACCATCAGCTACAGCGTGAAGGAAGCCTCTCCCGTGCGCGTTGAGATCTACAACGCCAAGGGCCAACGCGTCCGCACCCTGGTCGACGAAACTCAGGCCAGCGGCTGGTACAAGGTGGTCTGGAACGGCAGGGACGACAGCGGAATGCCAGTCTCCAGCGGCGTCTATATGTATCGGATGACCGCCGGAAGCTACCGCGCTTCCCGCAAGATGATCCTGATGCAATAAACCCCCTCCGGCCTGCAGGGCCGGATCGGGACAACAAACCGATAAACCGCGGCCCCCGGCGTCAAAACCGGGGGTCGCTTTTTTAATGCCCGCCGCAGACTTCCTTACGCAAGCCGATGCCCTGACGTAAAATATCCTTGACAGCGGAATCGTGCTCAGAACATTTCGACTACATGGAGGTGTTATGCGAAAGACCATAATAATTATGATTTTATCGGGGTTCGTTGCCGCGCTCGCGGCAGGGCCCATGGAGGAAAACATGAAGCCTTTTCCCGCCTGGAGTTCATTTCTGGGATGCTCAAAAGCCTGTGCGGACTATCTTGGCCTGGATCACTCTGCCGGCCAGGTCTGGGGTGCCACCGGTTACGGATTCTTGCTGAACATCTTTCCCGGAGTCTGCCCCAGCGGGCCGACCGCCTTCGATAACGGATTTCTGCTGCACAACGCCCGAAGCCTTGGCCTGGAGTTCGAGGGATATTACGGACACAGTGCGGACCCGGAATTCAAGACCCTGCAGCGCGAGGCTTTGAACTTTGTCAAACAGGCTCTGGCGGAAAACAAACCGGTTTTCGGCTGGGAACTGGACATCCCGGAGTATTATCTGATCGTGGGCGCGGACAAAGACGGATACCGATTTCTGGATTTCGACGGTTCTGTGAAATCCTGCCCTGTAGACCGCCCCGGCACCAGCGACATCGGCATGCTGGAGTTCCTGACCGTGAGCCGCGGCGATTCCCTTGATCATCTTTCCCGGTTCAAGTCCGCCCTGCAGTTTCTGCGCGAATACCACTCCGCGCCGCAAGGCTTCGCCCTGCCGAACTACACTCAGGGCCTGGCTGCCTACGACGTCTGGATCGAAAGCATGAAATCCCCCGACGCCAACCACTGGGGGGTTGCCTACAACGCTCAGGTCTGGGCGGAAGCACGTTCCAGGGCGCTGGAGTTCCTCATCGAAGCCCGTGAATTGCCCTCCGTCAAAGCATCTCCGGAATTGCTGGAACAGGCTATCGTCCAGTTCACCGCCGTCAGCGGCGCGCTCAAAGACCTTGCCGCGATGTATCCCATGCCGCCGCGGGGCGACGAATTCACCCCTGAGAACTCCGAAATAGCCGCGGGGTTCCTGCTCAAAGCCCGCGACGCGGAACGCCGGGGCGTGGATTGCCTGCTGCAGCTCGCCGCCGGGCTCTGAACCCCTTAAGATTCTCCTATCGCTTGATCAGGCCCGCGTCGACCAGCTTCTTGAAATAGGTCCAGCTCGTCTCGTTGGGCGTGAGGTATTCCTCCGGCGCGTGCGCGAACTCCGGCTTGCGGGCGTTCACATAGTCTCTGATCCGCTCCGGCAAAGCCTCAAAACCGCCTTCCAGCTTGCGCCCGCGGCATGAAAACACCAGCATCCCCTGTCGGTCCCCCATGCGCATGAACGGCATCCAGGGACTCAGCCGGTTCCAGGAAATGCTCGCCGGCACGCTGGCCAGCAGAGAGTCCGCCAGGTCAGACTTGTTCACGAAGAACTGGAAGAACTCCGCCGACTGGTAGTTGTCGCTTTGCGAAAACTCCGGATATTCACCGCGCGGCATGGGATTGGGGTAAAAGGGGAAAATGTCGTTGTTGAAGCAGACCTGGCTTCCCAGATCAGTGGATGGAAGTATCGCCCGGATCAAAGGCAGATACTCCTCGTCAAAGGTCAGATCCTGGTTCACCGGATCGTTCCAGATGTGCTGGACGGCGACCTCGCTCCCGGTGAAGGGATTCATCCAGGTCTCTAGGATCTCGCCTGTGCGCGGGTCCTGAAAGAACGCCGCCTCGCGGGTCAGGAGTTCGAATCCGTTTTCCCGGGGCAGGGTGCGGGCGATATTGAACCCCTCGAAGCGGAACAGGGTCTGCTTCTTCTGGTCGGGAACATAACTATAAACCGTGCCGGTCCAGTGGTAAACCGTCTCCCCGCCGGAGGCGTCGCCCCGGATTCGCATAAAGTCGTTCAGATACTCCCTGTTGGAGGGAACCTGTTCCTGCGCCAGCAGTGGCAGCGCGGCGCATATAATCATGATCAGGCAGATGATGTGTGGCATGTTCAGCCTCCCGGCTAATAAGCTTGATTTATCTTTTGTGTTTGAAGCGTTGCGAGTTGCCCGTCCAAGTGACAACTAATCATAGCGGCTTTCCGTCGCGCAGCCCTGCCATCCTGCGGATCGTCCGCTCGATGTTCTGCGGTTTGAGCTGTTCATAGGTGACCATCCCGATTCCCATCCTCTCCGCGCGAGAGATCAGATGCCGGGAGTGGCGCAGATCGCGTTCCACGTCCGGATCGGCGATCACCAAGAAGCACTTTGGCGCCATGCCGAAATCCTTGCCGATGGAGTCCAGCTTGTAGAGAAACTCGTTCACCGCCCCGATCTGCGCGGAAGCCTTCAACTCGCACACATACAGCGCGTTCTCCCACGCGAACAGGGTGTCTATCTCGTTGTCCACGTCGTTTTTCTCGACCCGTATCCCGTGCCGCGCGGTGCCGGAACCCAAAACCCTGTCCACCCACCGCGCGAAATACTGCTCGAACCACGCCCCCTTCAGAAAGCTCAGCCAGCGCGGATCGTAGATCTCTTCCCTGCCGATGCCCAGTTCCCTCGCGAAAAACTTTGCCGTCGCGTCCTGCTGCTGCAGGAGCCGGGGTGAGTTCGTGTCCTGCCCCAGCCGGTTCAGCCTGCCCATGAAATTGCCGTTGGAATTCTCCGTGATGATGCGGAACATCGCCGCCAATTGCCCTTCCGGGCGCGCTTCGTCGCGGTTTGGCTCCCAGTTTACTCCAAACGCGCGCAGATATTCCTCCACGCTCAGGCGATGGGTGATGCGCAGCCGCTGTTCGCTGTGCTCCGGCCAGAGTTGCTGCAAAACGTTCGTTCCCGGCGGCAGATAGAGGATCTGGGCGTTCTTGCGGCGGAAGGCGTCAAAGGCAGCCAACGCCATCACCCGCGAGCCGGCGGTCAGGTTCACCACATACTCCGCGTCGCCGTCCTGCCCGTCCAGAAATCCCTGCAGGCTCCTGTCGATGGCTTCCAGGCTGAATTCCTCCACCACCAGGGTCAAAGGCTCCCGGATGCCGCAGAGGGAGCAGATCCGCGCGATGCTGCCCTCATTCTCGTAGCGCCGCGGGGTGATGAACAGGTGGCGGTCGATGCCCACCACCGTTTTGGCGACCAGCAGGTTAGGTATCACCAGTTCGCCGACCAAAGATACCAGATAGCGCATAGTTTACCTCGCTGTATTGTGGATGCGATTCTCTGTCGCCACCTTGGGCATCCCGCCGCGGAGGTCAACCATTTTCTCCGCAGCCCTCATTTACGCGTCATTCCCGGGCACCGGGATCCTCAAAAAGCTGTGCGTGAGCGCTTGGGGTGGGTGACCCAGGATCCAGCATTTCTCAATGTATATATATCTTGCGTAACTCTCATAACACATTCGTCGGCGTTGCTTCTGCCCCGCTCATCCCCCTGTATCAACCCGGTATCAACCCGGTTGGCAACCGGGAGGCAACCGGGTGGTGTCTGCCGCGCTGCCGCTACTGACTCAAGGCCTGTTCGATGGCGGCGACCAGTTCTTTGTCCTCAGGTTCAACTCTGGAGCCGAAGCGTCCGATGAGCTGGCCCTCGCGGGAGACGAGGAACTTGTTGAAGTTCCAACTCACTTTCCCGCCGGTCTCGGGATGTAATTTCTTGTCCGTGAGGAAGGCGAACAGAGGATGTATATCCTTGCCGCGCACGGAGATCTTGGCGAAGAGAGGGAAGTTCACGCCGAAGTTGAGGCGGCAGAATTCGGCGATCTGCGCGTTGTCGCCCGGCTCCTGGTTCATGAAGTTGTTGGCAGGGAAGCCGAGCACCACGAGGCCTTGTTCGCGGTATTGCTCCCAAAGCTTTTGCAGGCCGTCGTACTGCTTGGTGAAGCCGCACTTGCTGGCGGTATTGACGATGAGCATCACCTTGCCGCGATATTGTTCGAGGTTGGTCTGGCTGCCGTCCATCATCTCCACTGGGATGTCGTATATCATTGCGTCTGTTGGCATTATTAACTCCTGGATGCTGTTTATTGCCCGCGCTTGAACAGACGGGCTGTTGCTGATATGATAAACTAAAACGTCTCAGTTGCAAGGAGTGGGGAGATTGGTCGCCATAACTCTCCCCGCGGCAAGGGAGTAACGCATTGGACCTCGACTCTGACAGGTGTTGCCGGCAGCCGACAAACTGCAGCGCCAACGCGCGAAATTGTCCTTGACATGTATTGTTGAAGTGATGAAATAGAATCGATGTCTTCCGTATTGTCTCAAATATTTGCAGGGGATATCGATAGTCTTTCCAGGTAAGGGAGACAGGCTATGCGGACATTGCTGCGGCGAGATGCATTTTCAGGGCTGAACACCCCACTCCGGAAGCACGTCCCGCCTCACTTACCCCCAATGAACATATTCAATCAACCACGCGCCGGTTTTCGAACCGGTCTCTTTCTTTCAACAAAGGAATTACTATGAAGCGCCTATCATTACTTTTTATCTTGCTGGCTTTGGCGACGGCGGCCCTTGCGTTTTCCACCTGGGATGGCTCGGTGAGCCGCAACTGGAATGATCCCAGCAACTGGACACCCTACGGCGTGCCCACCGCCACCACGGACGTGGACATCAACGGCAGTGCCGCGAGCCAGTATCCGATCATCAACGCCACGGCGACCTGCAGGGATCTGCAACTCGAAGACGGAGTGACCCTGACTATAAGTTTGGGCTATTCGCTAACCGTGGCGGGAGACGCCTACCTGAACGGGAATCTCGTGATGAGCAGCGCCGGCGACCTCATCGTGCAGGGGAACATCGACTGGTGGACCCTGGGCGAGGCGACGGTCTCCTCAACCTCAGCCTACATCGAAGCCTACGGAAACATGACCTTCAATGTTGGCAGCAGCGTCCAGTTCTCCAGCGGAACGATCCGCTTCCGCGGTTCGGCCGCCACCTCCACCCTCACCAACCACAGCGCCAGCACGCAACTCAACGTGCTCTATGTGATGAAAACCTCGGGCAATTTTGAGATTCCGGCGGCGTCTACACAGCCCTTTACCGTCAACACCCAGATCCAGAACGCCTCCAACAACACTTTCACCGTGAATTATGCCGGCGCGATAACGGTCGGCGGCTACGGCATCAACGACTATAACACTGTCTCTTCCTACGGGATCAAATGGAATGCCGGAACCCTGGTGGTGGACGGCACCAATCCCTTCATCTCGCTGGCGGGGCCGGGATGCTGGCTGAACAACCTCACCTGCAGCGCGAGTGGCAACGTCACCGCGGAATATGACCTCATCCTGAAGGGCAACATGCTCATCGAAAGCGGCAGCCTGATCCGGGACCCCAACTGCGATACGATCACGGTGGGCGGCAACTGGAATAACACCGTCGGTGACGCGGGGTATCAGGAAACAGGCTCAAGGGTGATTTTCAACCGCACAAGCTCCCATCCTTATGTGCAGTCGGATGAGATTTTCGATGTTCTGGAAGTCGCCACCGGAACTGTCGCCCTGCGCTTTTCAAGCGGCGCGGACGTGACCTGCAACGTTTACGACTGGACCTCGGGCGGCATAGACGTGAACACTGCCTCCTCCTTCACCGCGCTGGACCTCTATGACTCCGCCATCGAGGGGGGCTGGTGGCTGACCAGCACGCTGGGAGTGATCAACGTCAGCAACAACGACGCGGGCGACGTTCATCTGCACGGCTCGCTCAATATCTCGGCGGGTGAGTTCAACGTCTACGACACCAGCGCTTTTGCCAACGACTCTGCCTGGGGCTCCTACGGCACAGGCAGCCTGACCATGTCCGGCGGAAAACTGGATTTCAAGAACGTGGGCATCCTGATCTCCGTGCTTGCGCCCTATACTTTCACGGAAAACATCACGGGAGGCACCATCTGCACTGTCGGCAACGTGGAGTGCTTCTATCCCGCTTTCACGCCCACGGGGAGCACGCTGGAAATGAACGGCGGAAGCACCAAGTATCTGAACATGAGTTCCGGCACCCTGTCCAGCCTGAACATCAACAAACCCGCGGCGCAGGTTTACCTGTACAGCGCCACAACCCTGGGCGGAGCGCTGAGTATCACGGCAGGTACTTTCTATACTGCCGGATACAACTTCGGCTGCAACAACATCTATGTGTACGGCAACCTGAAACTCGATGCCCGGATGACAGTCATCGGCAACTGCTACTGGTACTCCGGCTCGACCACAGACATCGCCGCGGGCTCCATCATGGAAACCAACGGAAGCTGGTATGCCTATTCCGGCTCCAATCCAGTGTTTTCCAGCACCTCAAACCTCTATTTCTACGGAACAGGGGCGAGGGATATCCGGGTTTCCTCCTCAGCTGCCCGGTTCGGCAATCTCACGATCGGCGCCAACAGCACGGGGGGAACCTTCACGGGTGGCGTGTATTCGCTGGCCACGACAAGCACGCAAAACTTCCTCATCCCGGGCTGGATGGATATAAAATCCGGCAACACGCTCAACCTTAACGCCACCGACATGATTGTTACCACCCAACTAACCCACCGCGGCACCCTGCAGATAGACAGCAGCAGCGCCCTGATCGGCGGCAACCTGGTGATGTCGGGCGCCTCCATCAGCATCAATACCGGAACTCTGAGCCTTTTCAACGACGACCTCTACTTCACCACCGGGTCAACCGTATCCATGGTCAGCGGGCTCATCGTTTGCGACGGCATCTACGCCGGAGGTGTTTTCCAGCCTGCCGGGGGAACGGTCAAGCTGTATTCCCTGAACTCAACTCCCGGAACCGTGTATATGGCGGCAGGGAACTGGGTGCCGAATCTGGAGATCGACGGCGTAAGCAAGACCTATCACCTCACTGCCGACCTCACCATCAAAGGCAGCTTCAAGCTTTCCTACGGCCAGTTCAGCGTAGTCAATCCCATCTCCCTGCTTAGCCACGACATTTCCATCACCCAGAACTGGCTAAACAACCAAAGCCCCGCCAACTTCATCGAGGGCAGCGGGCGCGTGATCTTCAACGGTGGAGGATTCCAGGCTATCCAGGCCAGCGAGAACTTCAACATCGTCGAAGTGAACAAAATACCCTCGGGAGGAGGCGACGCCCTGCGCGTGGAAACATTGTATCCCGGCGTGCCGGCGATCGTGACCTGCAACGTTTACGACTGGACCGCGGGCGCTCTGGACGTCTTTCAGGAAGGCAGCTTCACCGCCCTGGACCTCGCGGACAACGGGCTCTATGGCGATTTCTGCTGCAACACCGGTTGCGTGCTTAACCTGACGGACGACACCGGCATCAACCTCTACGGCGAGATGCACGTGACCGGCGGGGAAGTAAACGTCTTCTGCAGCAACGGCGCGGTCGTCAATTCCTACTGGCCTGCCGCCGCGACTGCCGTGATCGATATCAGCAGCGGCAGCCTCAACTTCCGCGACAAGGGCATCTGGCTGCAAAACGGCTACGCCCTCCTCGTGGACATCACCGGCGGAACTATCTCCACCACCGGCAACATCATCGGCAGAAGGGACAACTTCAATCCCGCCGGAGGCACCTTCGCTTTCGTCGGCACCAATTCGACCACCATAGATTTCGACGTCACCACCAGCAATTTCCACAACCTGCTGATCGACAAAGACAATCCCAGCGACAATGTCGAACTGATAAGCGGCAGTTCCATTCCGCTCATATGCAACGGGGACGTGGTGATCAACCGCGGCACTTTCCACATGAACCGGGAAGCGCTCAATTGCTTCGGCAATCTTGACATCAACGACGGCGGCACCATGTCCTTCGTCTCCTTCAACTTCGTCAGGATGACCGGCAACAAAGTCATCAACGTGAATGACGGGGGCCAGATCGACGTGTATGGCTCCACTGCCGACCAGAGGACCACTTTCACCCATATCCTGGACGGAAACTACTATCTTAATGTCCATGCGGGAGGCATGATCTCCGCCATCCACACGGTGTTTGAATACCTGAACACCAATGGCGTCTATGTCCGCAGCGGCGGGATGGTCGGCGGGCTGCACTACTGCACCTTCCGGGACGGAGTCAGCGGATCCAGCCTCCTGCGGGTGGAGAACGGGCAGGATTTGACCCTGACTTATATCAACTTCCCAACCAACGCTGGATTGGGCGCCACCAATGCCCGGAAGGCTGTTGACAGCGGTACGCTGACGTTCTCCAACTACAGCGGCGCGTTCAGCGGAGCCGCTTACGAGGGGGACCCCTACAGCCGCATCTTCTGGGTGGGAACCGACAAGGACCTGCAGATCACGAGCGTGACCTGGAACCGCCCTGACGACTATGTCTGCGCCCCAATCACCGCTACCATAACCGTCACGAACAATGGCACCAACGATATAGTCACCCCCTTCCGCGTGGATCTCTACAAAAACCTGCCTATTGCCCCGCCGGTCGGCGATCTGGGCGATTTGTTCGCCACCATCAACGTGCTCGAAGGCGGGCAAAGCAAAACCGTCACTTTCTCCAACATCAGCACGGACATTCCCGGCTCCTGGATCTCATGGTTCCGGGTGGACACCAGCGACACCGTGCCCGAAACCAACGAAACCAACAATATCTGGGCCACCCCGATTTACACCGACTGGCTGGCTTTGCCGGAGATCACGGATCTGGAAATCTCCCAGACGGGATCGCTTACGGTTCGTCTCACCTGGACCTATCCCATCAGCGTGTCCCGCTACAACGCCTACCGGTCCGACGACCCCTATTTCGCTTCAGGCGCCGGCACGCCGTGGGTTCAGACGGCGAACACCTATGTCAATACCTTGGCAATCGCGGACAGGTGGTTCTATCTGGTCAAGGCGGAACGAGACCTGCCATAATCTGACGCTTTATTGAAGACAGGCGGGGGATTCCCTCCCCCGCTTGTTCGTTGCTCCCGCGGCATCTGGCGCAGAGGGTTTCCCTTGCCGGAAACCTCGCCGGCCTTTCGTTTGGCGTTGCTTCTGGCCCCATGTTCTCCCCGTGCCAACCCGGTATCCACGTTCTTGGCGACAGGGAGGAAACAGGGAAGCCACATCCCGGCGAGTGAATTGGGAAAAGCGGCGAACTTATTAACTTGACAGGAACGCCGGACTGCCGAAGCATTGGCAGCAATTCAATTCCGCGGGAGCAGACATGGAAGACAAGCATGAACACAGCGTCACGGTGGAGCATTGGGAGAAGGTTTACACTGGCATCCGGGAGATGGTGCAGTTCGGCGAGGCAAAGAACGGGCTGCTTATGGGGCTGAACGTCGCGATCCTCTACAACGTGTCGGCAGGGGCGATATCCTTTGCCAGCCCGAGGGACGGCGTGCTGACGGTGCTGGCTTTGGCGGGAATCCTGGCTTCCACGCTGATCCTGTTGATTTCGCTGTTTCCCAAGTTCAAGAACATGGGCGAGGTCAACCCGCTGTTCTTCGGCAGCGTGGCAAACACCAAAAAGGAAGACTACCACAAACTTTGCGCGAATCTGACGCGAGAGGAGTTGCTGCGCTTTTACACAACGCAAATCCACGCGAATTCGCAAATCGCGCTGCGCAAGTTCCGGGATTTTCGCCTGGCGATAGCCTGCGCGGTGCCTTCCTATCTGTTGTTTACCCTGCTGTATATCCTGAACAAAAAAGGCTGGTGACGGCTCAGGCTGGGCTTTCCTGAGGAAGCAGCGCCCGATACTCGGCGGCTTTGTCCGGCTTGCCCAGATTGCCGTACAATTCGATGAGGGTATTGAGGGCTGCCTGCGTCCAGGGATGCTCCAAACCGAGCCTTTGGCGCCAGGCGTCGAAGGCGCGGACGACCCAGCCTTCGCCTTCCGCCAAGCGGTCGTGGTTGATGTACGAAGCTCCGAGATTGAAGACTGAGATGGCGGTGATGGGGTGGCTGCTGCCATGGGTGGCTTCGTTGGCGGCAATGGCCCTGAGAAAGAGGGGTTCCGCATCGGCAAAGCGCCCCTGGGCGTCGTAGAGATTAGCCAGGCCGTCCAGAACAGCGGCGGTTTGGTGGTTGTCGGCGCCGAACGCTTTTTCGCTCACGGCCAGGGCTTTGAGGAACAGATCTTCCGCTTCTCCAAACTTCTCCAGATTGATATAGACATTTGCCAGGTTGCTGTAGCTGAGAGCCGAATCGGGATGGCTTGCTCCCAAGGTCCTCTCTTTGATTCCGATTGACTTGAGGTTGCACTCCACTGCCCTGGCGTAGTCTTTCAGATCGTTGTAAAGGTTCGCCAGATTGTTCCAGGAAGCGGCGAGATCGGGATGATCCGGGCCGAGGGTTGACTCCCTTAACTGGCAGACCTGCAGCAGCAACTTTTCCGCCTCCGCGTTCCTGCCAAGTTGGTGGTAGAGCGAACCCAGCGAGTTCAGAGTCGCGATGCGGTCGGGATGGGTTTCCTCAAACAGGTTGGCTTGCAGAGAGGTCAGACGGACGAGGAGATTTTCGGCGAGATCGAGGTCTCCCCGCTGAAAATGGAGATTGGCGAGGTTGTGCATCGCCTTGACCGTCTCGGCGTCCTGCTCGCCGAAAGCAGCGAGGCGAAGCTCGTATGAGCGCTGATAAAGTTCCTCCGCTTTGGCGAAATCACCCCTATCGAAATAGTAGTTGCCCAGATTGTTGTAGGCGGACATGGTATCCTGATGCTCTTCGCCGAACGCCTGGCGGCGGATGCGGAGGGATTTTTCCATGAGTTCAAGCGCCTGCTCGTATCTGCTTTGGCTGAGATACACGTTGGCAAGGTTGCCGCAGGAAGTGGCAGTTTCCGGATGGTCGCTGCCGAAGGTTCGCGAGGAGTATTCGAGAACCCAGGAGTAGCATTCCTCCGCCTTGGGCAGCAGATACCTGGCGTAATAATGCTCTCCTGCCATGGCGTAATACCTGGCGGCATCAAACTCCTTTCCCGCTTTGGCAAAATGCCTGGCGATCTCCTCCGCCAGGGGTTCCAGATCGTCCTGGTGAACCGCGATCAGGGCTTCCGCGGCGAGGTTGTGGAGTTCTCGCAGCCTGGAGCCAAGGGTTCGCTGATAGACGGTGTCCCGGATGAGGATGTGGGTGAACATATAGCGCAGTTCGTCGAGGGCTTGCCAAATCCTGTTTTTTTCGCCTTCCCCCAACTCCGGCAGAGATTCCGCGTTCAGCATGCGGGAAAGCACGCGCACGTTGAACTCCGCGCCCAGGACGCTGGCGTTGCAGACGCATTCGCGGACTTCATCCGTGAGCCGGTCGATTCTCGCGCCCACGATGTCGCTGATGCTGAAAGAAGAGAGATAGCCGATATCGGCGGTCAGTTCGCCCTTGTCGCTGAGGAGTCCGTTTTCCTGCATGTATGAAGTGAGTTGTTCGATGAAAAAGGGATTGCCCATGGAGCGCTGCATGATTTGGAGCGAGGTTTCCGCAGGGACTTTGCCGAGGCGCAGGATCGAGCCGATGATCCCGCCGCAGTCGGCGAGGCTCAGGACACCCAATTCGATCGAGGCGGAGGGGTATTCCGGCAGGCCAAGATCGGGGATGCCTCCGTCCTCGGCGTATCTGCAGGCGCAGACTATCGCGAGGGGAGATATGCGGCGATCCGCAATCTTGCAGAGCAAGGCTCTGCTTGCCGCATCCAGCCATTGTCCGTCGTCGAGGAAGAGGATCAGGGGTTTTTCGCCCGCAAGGTTTTGCAGCAGGGTGATGACTGCGTTATCCACCTGCTCCGCCCTTTCTTCCTGGGGCAGCATGCTCCAGACTGAGTTTTCCCAGGACAGATCAAGCAGCGAAGCGATGAGGGATTCGATCCGCAGCATCTCTGGATCTCCTTTGGCAAAGACAGGCCACAAGCCGCGAAACATCGCGACAGAAGCTTCCCGGGGAAGCTGGGGGTTGTAGTAGAACAAAGCTCTGGCAATCTGGCGAAAGGCATCGAGGGGATTTCGCGCAAAGGTGTCGCAACCCACATGGAACAAGTGCTGCGCCGGGGAGTTCCAGGGAGACAATGCTTCTCTGGCGAGGCGGGATTTGCCGATCCCGGGTTCGCCCAGCAGATACATGATGCCGCGGCCCTTGGAGGAGATGAGTGCGGACATCCAGTCCCGGATGCTGGAGATTTCGCTTTCCCTGCCGGAGAAAGGCGTTTCCTGCCAAGACTGGACGCCCTCAGCCTTTTCGCTCAGGCGGTAGAAGCGCACGGGCTGGGCAATACCCTTGAGATTGAGCATGCCCTGATAAACAAAAGAGTATTTTCTGTAAAGCTCCTGCCAGAAGCTGGCGTCCGCCAGCACTTCTCCCGGGCGGGCGCGGGACATCAGGCGCGCGGCGAGGTTCAGGGGATGCCCGATGGCGGTGTATTCCCGGGAACTGGTTCCGCCAACCACTCCGGAGAAAACCTGTCCGTAGCTGATGCCAACCGCGATCTGGGGGAGTTGGGAAACCAGATCCAGGGAGAATTTGCAGATCTGCTCCAAGGTGGTTCCGCTGGTGCGCGGAAGCCCAAACAGCACAATGGCGAGGAGCCCTTTGTCCGTGGCGTCGAGCTTGTTCATGTATCCGCCGCTGGCATCAGCGAGCCGGGCGAGGGTTTCCACAGCTTCACCCCTTTGCGGGGAAGGGATGCCTTGCAGGGAAGCGAAGCAGAAAGCGCCGCTGCGGAATTCGTTGGCGGGGCGTTCGTTTGACAGGCGGGAATTGAGAAAGCCATGGGGGGGATGATGCTGGACGGCATCGCGGGCAGGAGGTGATACAACTTCTGCGGGTTTAAGTTCAAAAGCCCCTTCCAGCGGAACAAACAACTCCAAGCCCGCTTGCCTGGCAGCCTCGGGGGAAAATGCCGTGTCGAACCTCAGGGCGGATAAGCCTCCCAAACCGGCGACGCCTTCTCCTGTAAAGGCATATTCGTGCTGCAGGGGATTGCTGAATATCTCCCAGCGGATGTCGCCGTAGTGGACTGCCAGGCGGAGTTTGACAAATATATCTCCGGCGGCAGTATGCAAGGGCGGGCGTTGGGAGAAGCTGCCGATCAGGGCGCGCGCGGCGTTCACTGCCCCAGCGCCGTCTGAAGAGGGGAAGATCGCGCAAAACGCGTCGCCGGCAAAAACGCTAACGAAGCCTCCGAAGCTTTCCACGGTCGAGATGGCTTCCGCGAATACTCCGTTCAGCAATTCGCTCATGTCTTCCGCGCCTTGTTTTCCCAGCGCTTGAAGCCTGGTTACGGTCTCGGTGAAATCGGCGATGTCCGCCAGCAGGGAGAAGCCGCTGAAGCTACCGGCAGTATCTCCTGAGCGATAGCGTTCAGCAATGAAATCTGGAATGTAGCGCAACATAACAGCTCCTTGTGCCCGGAATCTCTCCGGGGCTGTTCAACCCCAGTATTTGCGGTCGAGAGTGCGGTATTGTATCGCTTCGGAGATATGTTCGGAAGTGATTCCCGGCAGTGCTTCGAGGTCGGCGATGGTGCGGGCAACCTTGAGAATGCGGTCGAAAACCCGGGCGGAGTAGCCAAGTTTGTCGATGGCGTTTTGCATCTGCGCCTGGCTGGGGGCGTCAAGCTGGCAATGCTTGCGCAGGAGCTTGGAGTTCATCTGGGCGTTGCAGAAGATGCCGTCTTCGGCAAAGCGCCGGCGCTGTATGTCGCGCGCGGCGTTGACTCTGGCGCGGATGTGGGCGGAGGTGTCGCCGGAGGGCAAGGAAGCCAGATCGGCATAGGTGACGGTCGGCACTTCCACATGGATGTCGATGCGATCGAGCAGGGGTCCGGAGATGCGGCCCCGGTAGCGTTGGATGGCTCCGTATTCGCAGGTGCAGGGATGATTGGGGATGCTGGAGCCGAAGTAACCGCAGGGGCAGGGATTCATGGAGGCAATGAGCATGAATTCCGCCGGGAAGGTCAGGCTCTGGGCTGCGCGGGAGATGGTCACGATGCCGTCTTCCAGAGGTTGTCGCATGACTTCCAAGACGCCGCGCTTGAACTCCGGCAGTTCATCCAGAAACAGCACGCCACGGTGGGCAAGCGAGACTTCCCCGGGACGCGGAAAAGCCCCTCCCCCTATCAGGGCTATATCGCTGACCGTGTGGTGCGGACTGCGGAAAGGACGGGTGGTGAGGATGCCGTTGCGGAAATCCTTGTAATAGCCTGCCACGGAATGGATTTTGGTGGCTTCCAGGGCTTCGTCCAGAGAGAGTTCCGGCAGGATCGTCGGCACCCGGCGCGCAAGCATCGTCTTTCCCGAGCCGGGAGGTCCGATCATAAGAAGATTGTGTCCTCCGGCGGCGGAGACTTCGAGGGCGCGCTTGACCTGGAACTGCCCTTTGACGTCGTGCATGTCCAGGGGGAAGTCGTTGAGCACGGAGAATATCTTCTCGCGGTCAACTGTGGTCGGCTTGATCTCCTGCTCTCCGCGCAGATAGAGGGCCGCTTCCCGCAGGGATGTGACGGGAATCACGGTCAGGCCTTCTATGATGGCGGCTTCCTCGGCATTCTCCCAGGGCAGGATGAGGGCATCCAGGTTGTCGCGCTTGGCGGCGAGGGCGATCGGCAATACTCCTTTTACCGGGCGGATATTGCCGTCCAGGGAAAGTTCTCCGATGATCGCGGTTTTTTTGAGATACTCGACCGGGACCTGCTTGATGCTTTGGAGGATGGAAACCGCGATGGGCAGATCGAGCGCGGCGCTGTCTTTTCGGATGTCCGCAGGGGCAAGATTGATCGTGAATCGCCTGATGGCGGCGTCAAAACCTGAATTGCGCAGGGCAGCGAAGATGCGGTCCTGGCTTTCCTTGACAGCGCTTGATGCCATGCCGACAATGTTGACCGCAAAGACCTGCGCGGTTGCGTCGCACTCCACGGTTAACTGCAGCCCGTCTATGCCGATCGTGGTGTAGGTGCTCACTATTCCAACCATTTGATCCCACCCTTAGACTGTTTCTATGATGAAATAGCATCTATCAGGCATACACCGCTCACGTCAAGGGAAAAGTGCCCTGTGGACTGAGATAAGCCTGCGCTGACAGGCTTTGGACTGGCAGGGCTGTTTACGGATTTACGATAGTTGTCACTTTGTAAAAGAGCTTGAATCCGCTGGATGTGTCTAGATAATATAGATTGGAGGTTTGGGACACAGGCGCTCCCCAGTCCGATGCGCTGGGATCAGCCGAACGGTAGATCAGATAGGCATCCGCTCCAGAGACAGCATCCCAACTAAGGTGGATCACGTCTCCGACATGCGTGATGGAGACATTGGCCGGGGCAAGAGGATGGGTGAGAACTCCGGCTTCGTTGCTGTAGCCCGAGTCTCCGTGCACATTATATGCTTTTACGCGGTAGAGGTAATAGGTTCCAGGGTTTGGGCTCAGATCGGAGTATACGGTCTCGTCTGCCGCGGTTGTTCCGATCTGCGACCAGATCCCTCCAGCGCCTGTCTTGCGTTCGATCACGAACCCGTTTTCATCGATGGAATTGTCGGACCAACTGAGGTCAATCCTGAAAGCAGATAGCGCCGAGGCTTCCAATTCGTCAGGGCTGTCCGGGGGAGCGTAACCAAGCTTTGCCACAAAAACCTCGGCCAGATTGTTGCTGGAGAGCGGCAAGACACCGAACCAGATAGGGTTGCTGGAATAGAAGCCGCTGACATGGCAGTTGCCTCCCGCATCCAGAGCCAGGCCTTCGCAATACTCGCTGCCTGTACCACCAGCATGTCTCGCCCAGAGCCAGCTTCCGCCGGAGTCCAACCTGGCTATCACGATATCTGAGATGCCAGTGGCTCCCACTACTTCGATATGATTGGACCCAAAATCCGCATCACTGCAGATTTCGCAACCCAGGAAGCAGTTGCCTGCGGAGTCCACTGCCAGGCATTTAGCGTAATCCTGTCCCTCGCCTCCAGCATGCACAGCACCCACCAGAAAGCCTTCGGTGGTTAGTTTCGCCACATAGATGTCATATCCCCCGGCGCTGGTCATGGATGTGCCGCCTAAGGTCGCTGTGCCTGAAAATCCCCCGGTGACATACACGTTGCCTGAAGCGTCCACAGCCAGGTCTGAGCCATAGTCGTGCCCAGTTCCTCCAGCCTGGAGCACTCCCACCAAGGCTCCGCTGCTGTTGAATTTGGCAAGATAGATGTCTCCGGAACCATAGCTTGTTAAAGTTGCCACACCAAAGTTTACGGTTCCGGTGAAGTATCCAGTCAGGATGAGATTGCCGGCGTTGTCCCTGATGAGGCTGGAGCCGATATCGGCTCCCGCACCACCTGCTTTGAGGGCTACAAGCCAATTTCCCAGTGCGCCCAGCACACCAAGAAAGATATCCTTTTCGCCGCTGCTGGTCAGGCTTGTGGAACCGAAATCCGCCGTCAGGCGGAAGTATCCCGTCACATAGATAAATCCTGCGGACCCCACGATGATGTCATAAGCTTCGTCATCCCCGCTACCGCCAGCCCGGTTTGCCCAGAGCCAGTTTCCGGCAGTGTCCAGGCTGGCAGCAAAGATGTCCTTCCCGCCGGCGCTGTTCAATGTGACAGAACCAAAGGTTGCGCTGCCGGAGAATTCACCTGCGATGAAGATGTTTCCTCCGGCATCCACCGCCATGCTGTAGCTGTTTTCATTTCCAGCGCTTCCCGCCCGGGTTGCCCAGAGCCAGTTACCTTCCGCATCCAGTTTGGCGACGAAAATATCCAGGCCGCCGGCGCTGGTGAGAGGTATGGACCCAAAGTAAGCGATGCTGTTGAACGTTCCTGTAATATAGCGGTTTCCCTGGCTGTCCAGAACGATGTCGCGCCCAGCGTCTCCATAGCTGCCTCCAGCCTGCAGAGCTTGCAGCCAGGGCGGAGCAGGCCAGGTGCTTTCCTCCGTGGTTGTAGCTGAGGCTTCGTTGGAATAGCCAGAGTTACCGTTGCTGTTGTACGAGCGAACCCGGAAGTAGTAGGTGGTCAGCGGGCTCAACCCGGCGCAGTACAGAGAAGTCACGTTCGATCCCGCGGTGCCGGTTTCGGTCCAATCGCCGCTCGCACTGGTTTTGCGCTCGATACGGAATCCGGTTTCATCGCTGGAGTTGTCGGTCCAGGCAAGGCTGATCACACTTGAGATCAAAGCGGTGGCGGTGAGATTTGCAGGCGCGACTGGTAAAGCCGGGGTCGTGACTTCGACCGTGTTCGACCAGGCGGAACCGACATCATAGCGCCAGGCTTTGACTCTGTAATAATATGAAGTACTGGGATTTGGGCTGTCATCGTAGTAGATTACCACATTGGCTGTGACAGTTCCTAGCTCCAACCAAGAGCCCAATATCCCGGTTTTCCGGTCGATTTGGAATCTGGTCTCATCAGAAGAATTATCGATCCAGTTCAAATAAACCTGGTTGGAATTGATAGCTGTGGCAGTAAGCCCATAGGGAGTCGCAGGAGTGTCGTAGGGGGTTTGCGCCCCGGCTTCCGCACAGAAGTTGGAATAGCCGGAAGCATTGTGAGCACGAACCCGGTATGAACAAAAGGAGTGCTCCGGAACCGAGTTGTCTGTGTAGGAATAGCTGTTTGCTCCAAGTGAGGCGATCTGGCCCCAGTCGCTGATTCCGTAGATGCTGCGCTCCACCAGGTAACTGGTCTCATTGGTTGCGTTGTCAGTCCAGGTTAGGTCGATCCGCCGGGATGAATATGCGTAGGCTGTCAGGTTTGACGGTGCAGGTGG
>CAZKAA010000001.1:0-57454 GCA_964550575.1 uncultured Candidatus Cloacimonadota bacterium | reverse complement strand
GACACGAATGAAAAGATACTATGAAAAACAGAGGTACAGAGGGACAGAGGGAGGATAACACCATCCACATCAGATTATAAGGCGTTGTCATCCCGGGAACCGCAGGTTACCCGGGATCCAGTCTTTAAGACCCCGGACGTACACCAGACTATGCTGGAGAGGACAGGAGAACCAGGAGAAAAGACTGGATTCCCGGTCAATTCACCCCACCCAATCGCAGGCGATTGCGCGAGGACCCCGAAAGCCGGGAATGACAAGCGCTCAGGGCCGGGTGGTGTTGTGGCATAGGCTCATTGTGGCATAGGCTTCAGCCTGTTGGGTGTCCCGACTTCAGTCCCGGACACAGGTTGGGGACAAACATAGAGGCACGGAGACACAAAGACACAGAGGGAAGATTCTGCTACGCAGGCAAAAGAAAGAGCCCGGCAACTGCCGGGCTCTCAGGAGGAATCAGATCCCGGGAGGTTCCACGCTCGGGCAAACGGGGATTACCTCCCGGTGAAGCGTTCAGGCGGTCAATCCGTGGCGCGCACCCTGAAGAAGCGCTTCGGATAACTGCCGGGAACTGTAAAGACGTTGTATCCGCGCCCGATTGGCGTAAAGACTCCGTCGAACATGTCGGAGTCCTCGATGATGTAATCGTTTGCTCCGTCCACCTTGTCCCAGGTGAGCGAGATGTTTCCGCCGCTGGCAGTTCCGCTGGGGTTCGCGGGGATCAGCGAGGGATTGAAATCAGGCCAGTCGGTATAGATGCGGATGTTGTCGATGGCAGCCGGAGGTTGGGTTCCGCCGCCGCCGTCGTTGCGCCAACTGAAGATCAGGCGCTTGGTTTGGCCGGCGTTGGACTCGTCGAGAAGAATCCCGGCAAGCTGCCAATCTGCAGATGCTTGCAGCGGCCCCGCGATCTGGCCGATGGCGATGGTCTCGCCCAACTGGGGCACGAAGCTGGTGTCGGTGAGATGCACGGTCAGATAGTCGAATCCAGCCTCGCCCACGCCTTTCCATTGGAATTTGAGTTGCATTCCGTCCATGTCTTCCGGGAAAGTGACGTCGTGGTAGAGGTGGACATAGGAGGGTGAGTTGGGATTGTAGCTGTGGGTGGCACCGTTGTTGGAACTGATATAGGCGCTATAGCTATTGCGATAGTTGGTGGCGGTGCCGAGTTCCCATTTGTTGGCGACCGTGCCGTTGACGCGCACCCAGTCGATCCAGCCGTCCTCAAAATCTTCCAGGCAAGGCGGGATGAGTGGTCCGACTCCGCGTCCGGAGAGCGGGATCTGGTGGGTGGCGCGGTTGACGTTGTCCAGAATCATAAGGTCGGCGGATTTCGCGCCCAGTGTTTGCGGCGCGAAGGATACGTAGAGGGTATCCGCGGTGCCGGGAGCGATGATGAGGTCGCTGCCGGGATCGGTGAGCACAAATTCCTCCGCATGGATCCCGTCCAAATAGATATCGCTTTGATAAATAATGAGATCGGCATCGCCTACATTGCTGATCACAAATGCCTGGTCAGCGCTGGTTTCGCCCACGTTGACCATCCCGTAGTTCATGGAGGTCGGAGCGATGCTGAACGCGGGATAAGGCGCGTAGTAATCAATGCCGATGTCGTCGAGGCTGAAATAGTTGATATAGCTGAGGCATACGCCGTGGATGCCCAGATACCAGATGCCGGTCGAGGTTGCTGTGAAGGTGCCCGCTCCTCTCTGATAATCGCCGTTGACAAATTCCTTGATATTAATGATGGTTTGGCTCATTCCGGCGATACTGGGGTCAGTGCCGAGACGCACCTGGATATAGGCTTGAGCGCCTGAAGCTGTATATTGGCGCGCCCAGAGTTCGAGTTCATATGACTGCCCCGCTTCAAGATAGATTGGCCGGAAGAGCCAGGCATCGCCGCTGCCGGAGGCGGGGGCAGCAAGGGTAACGTTGAAGGTCCCGGTGCGGGGAGTGCGGTTGTAGCTGGTGGAGGTGTTTGCCGTCCAGTAGTAGGAACCGCTCCCCAGAGCCTGGGTCCAGCGGTTGATGGTTGTCGAGCCGTTGGTGTTGCCTTCCTCGAAGCTCTCGGTGAAGGGAAACTCCATGATGGTGTTGTCGGCACGGGTGTCGAAACTCCAGACCTCCACTCCCGCCGCGGTTCCCAAGGTGTTCACGGCATCGACTTTCCAGTAATAGGTCCGCTCCGGCAGCAGGAAGGGGTAGTAATGGGTGGTGAGCACATTATCGTCCACCAGAGGAGGAGGATTCGTCTCGCCAAAATAGACCTTGTAGTAATCGGGATCGCCCCCGCCGCTACCTGGTGCCCAGGCGATGGGAATGTTCAGAGCGAGGTCGATCGCTCCGTTGGCGGGACTGAGGTAGCTGACCACAGATGGCGGCAGCTGCACTTCGGTAAAATCGCCCTCGTCAGCGCCGATGTCGGGGGATTCGGAATCGCGTTCGTCGCCGTCGTAATCGACAGCCACTGATGCCACCACCAGGGCGTTGCCCTCGGCATAGGTCTGCACCAGCGGGTCCAGATGCAGATTGTAGGGCGCCGCTTCGCTGAGGAAGGGTGGGTCTTCCGAGTAGGAACTCTGGTCCTTGCCCAGGTTGGCGGTCTTGTAATCGTCCAGGCTCTGGCAACTGATTGTGCCGTATTGGCAGATCAGGTTCTGCGCTCCGGGCGTGCCGGCATACCAGATGTTCTTGTCGCTGGCAGTGGTGATGTCGGTGAAATTCTCTGCTGATTTCCAGAAGGCCACCGCCATTCCGGAGGTGCCGGGGGTGCTGAGGTTGGAGAAGATATTGTTTTGCAGAGTGAGTGTGGTGCAGCTATAATCGAAGAGGGCGGCCGAGGAGAAGGACGCGGTGCCGCTGCCTGTGATCAGAACGCTGTTGTAATATAGGCTCGCTGCCCCATTATAGGTATAGATTCCCCGCACAGAGGCGGCGGAATTGGAGTTCGGGGCACGCAGGTCGCAGATCATGTTGTTGTGGGCGGTAGTGGTGTTTGAGGTGAGCAATCCACAGGCGTAATCGTTGGTGCTGTTCGTTTGAAGGTTGTGGATGTCGTTTTGATACACAGTGCCATAAGCCGCGGAAATTCCCCGCACGTTGCCGCCGGAGACGAGACCTGTAATTGTGTTTTGATAGATTGTCCCGCGGTTCTGGTATATTCCCCAAACGTAGTAATTTCCAGTACTGGTTAGATCACTGATGACGTTTTGGTATACATGACGGAAATTGGCTGAATAATCGCTGTTGTTTCTGATCCCGTAAACCGCGTTGGATGAGGTCACTCCGGATATGGAGTTGTTAAAGATGTCGAAGTTGTTGGAGGTGTGATAGATGCCGGTGAAAGTCTGGGTGGTGTTGGATCCAGTAATGGTGTTGTGGTGGATCAGACCCAAACCATTGTCCGCATAAAGGCTGATGCCGGAACAGGCCAGGGTGTTGTTGGCCACCATCGTCAACTGGTTATGGCTGATCTCTATCCCGTTGGATTCCCGGCTGTAGATGGCGTTGGAGCTGAAATCCGTGATAACGTTGCTTTGGATCACCTGCGTGCTGGAATAGTATGTGTTATAGAGGTAGATTCCGTAGCGGATGTTGCTGATGGTGTTGCGCAGATACCTGTTGCGGTGGTTCACCCGGCCTGAGGCGGAATCTTCGCGGATGGCATAGCATTCGATAGTCCGGTCGAGGGTGATGGCGCAGGCGCTTACGGTGTTGTCCGTACAGCCGTTGCCGGTGGGTGCTTCCAGCCAGAAGCCGTAATTCAGGTCTGTGTGGCCGGTCGCGTTGGCGATGTCGATGTGGTCGAAGGTGAAGAAATCGCCACCCTCAAGCTTGAAGGCATAAGTACCGGTCCCGCCCGCGGGGGTGATCTTCGGATTGGTGGCCAGGGTATCGGTGCTCGTGAATACAACAGGGTTGAGAGCGGTACCTGTGGCTGTTATGGCGGGGGGATTTTCGGCGAAAACCTCACCTGCGACAGCGGTGAAGGTGATCCCTCCTGAGCCTACCCCGCTGGCGTTCAGGTATCTGATGGCGTGGGTGAAATCAGGGTAGAAATGGCCCGTGCCGATCACCCAGCTGCCAGTCAGCGGTTCCTTGTGGGTGGAAAAACTCCAAACCGGGCAGTCCAGCGAATCTGGGGAGCCGTTGTCGTTATAAGGAACTATCCGCCAATAGTAGGTCCGCAGATAGTCCAGCGTGGTTGTGCAGTTGTAGCTGAGTTCGATTCCCAAGTCGGTGCTGGCTTCGATGTATTCCTCCGGGTCTTCCGCCCAGAGGCTTAGCCGGTAGCCCGTGGGCGCGCCTCCGGAGGAGGAGGCGTACCAGGTGAGGGTGGGCTGGATGGAAACCGCGTAATCGCCGTCGGTGGGGGCAACCAGGTTGGCCGGGTCCGGCACCAGCAGAGGAACGGTGAACTCACCCTCATCCGCCCCAATATCCGGTGCGGTGCCCGTCCCAGCGTAGCCGGTCTCGCCAGCGCGTAGGTCTTTATCATAGTCCATACTAATTCCCGCGATGGCTATGCCGTTGCTTTCCGCCTGGGTGGCGGCGCTAGGTGTGATGTGCAGGTCATATGGGCTTACGGCACTTGCAAAGGGGACCTCTTCGGTGAAGCTGTTCTGATCGAAGGTCACCGTCGCAGCTTTGTAATCGTCCAGGATTTGATAACTCGCAGAGGGCGTCCAGCAGATCAGGTTCGATGTTCCCGGGGTTCCGGCGTGGTAGATGTTCCGGTCAGTGGCGGAGTTGAAATTGGTGAAGCCGTCCGTGGTTTTCCAGAAGGCCACGCTCTTGCCGCTGCTTCCCGGGGTACCGGTATTCATGAAGATGTTGTTGTTCATCAGGATGGAGCTGCCGCCGGTCACATATAGGGCAGCGCTGGAGAAATTGTCGTTGGTGCCGGAAGCGTCCAGATACACGCTGTTGTAATACAGGCTGCAAGAGCCTCCGTTGACCTGCAGGCCGTACGCCTGGGGCACTGTGCTACCGCCGGGATTGCGGATGTCGTAGATCAGGTTATTGTGCACCAAGTTGGTGGTGGAGCCACTCACGATGCCATAAGCCTGATAACCAGCTGTGGCGTTGGATTGGATATTGTGAACTTTATTACGGTAGAGTTGCGCGCTGCCTCCGCCTTCCAGGTTCAGATCGATGCCGAAAATTGTCTGATTGGAACTTAGGGCGGTGAACTCGTTGTCATGGATGTCGAGAGTGCCGCCGTAGATATCAAATCCCTCCATGGCTCCGTTACTGTGCAGATTGCTTACCAGGTTGCCGAACCAGGCATTGGTTCCGTTGCGGTTGTACAACGCGCTACAGGTTGAGGTTGTGCTGCCTCCGATCACCGTGTTGTCCGACACCTGGGTGCCGGTGGAATTGTAAAGATATATTCCGTTCAGGGCTGTTGTGGCGTTTGAAGGGAAGGACACTTGGTTGTTGTGTACCAGGCTGCCGTTGTCTGTGCGCAGGTAAATGCCTTGGATGGCGTTGGTGATCTCATTGCCCTGCACCAGGCTGTTATAGGCGGTCGCAGTAGGGTAGAGGTAAACAGCCCGGGTGGTGTTGTCGATCGAGTTTTCGAGCACTTTGGTGCCGGTGCTGCTGCTTACCCCGCTTAGGTAGATCGCGGTGCTGGTAACAGCCCGATCGAGGGTGATGCTGCAGTTGCGGATGGTCACATGATCAGCTCCATTGCCGGTAACCCCCTCGATCCAGAAGCCGTTGGCCAGGTTGTTGGCGCTAGACAGGTTCGCGACATCAATGTGGTGGATGGTGATATAGTCGCCGCCTTCGATCTTCAGGGCGAAGGTATCAGTGCCACCCGTGGGAGTGAGTTTCGGATTCACCGCCAGCGTATCCGTGCTGGTGAAAACAATGGGGTCGTCAGCAGTTCCTGTGGCAGTTATGGGAATAGGATTCTCTGCAAAAACTTCCCCGGCGATTGCTTGATAAGTTACCCCGCCGCTGCCCACTCCTGCCGCGTTCAGGTGGGTTATCGCCAAACTGAAGCTGGAATAGTAGCCGGTGCTGCCGATGACGTATTCTCCCGTTAGCGGAGCCGCGTGAGTCTCGAAGCTCCAATGGGAATATGAAACTGAATCTGCTGGTCCCGCGGCGTTGTAGGGAACGATCTTCCAATAGTAGGTGGTGAGAAATTGCATATCCGGCTCTGGATCGTAAATGGTTACGTTGCCCAGATCAATCATCGCGAGCGAATTCAAATTGGTGCCAAAATAGAGGCGGTAACCTGTGGGCGCCCCTCCTGTCGATGAGGCGGCCCAGTTCAAGGTGGCGCTTGGCTGGACAACGATCGCTCCGTCAGCCGGATTGATCAGCACCGGCGGATCGGGAGGAATGGCGGGAACCGTGAACGAACCCTCATCCGCTCCGATGTCGGGAAACTCGTCATGCCTGTTATCACCATCAAAATCGAAATCCCAGCTGGCGATCGGCAAAGCGTTGCTCTCAGCCAGGGTGGAAGTCCCGGTGGGGATGTGCAGGTCATAGGGTTCCACCGTGCTAGTGAAAGTCACGTTTTCAGTCAGAGAACCCAAATCGCAGGTCATGATCGCGGCCTTGTAGTCGCTGAGGGTTTCGTACGCGGTTCCGTCAAAGCAGATCAGGTTCTTCGGTCCCGGCGTCCCTGCATAGTAGATGTTTCTGTCACAGGTCGGGGCAAAATTTGCGAAACCAGTATAGCTCTTCCAGATCGCCGCCACCCTGCCGGAGGTAGCTGTTCCTGGAGTGCTGAGTTCTACAACGATGTTGTTCCGGATGTCCAGGGTGGGTACGTTGCTGGTGAAGTACAAACCGGCAGAACCGAAGTTGGTGTTGGTTCCTCCGCCTTTGAGATAGACAGTGTTAAAATACGCGTTTAGTGTCGTTCCCGTCCCCAGGGTGATGCCCCGGATCATGGGCGCGACATCTCCGGTGCTCCCAAGGTCATAGATCATGTTGTTGGCTACCGTGATGTTAGTGCCGTTTACCGCGATTCCCCAGGCTACATAACCATTACCGGTGGGGCCTGTGTATTTAAGGTCGTGGATCTCGTTGTTGTAGATGCTCAGATTATCAGTATAGGGACCGGAGTAGATACCGTAAACATTGCCCGTGGCATTGAAGTCATACACTTCGTTGGCAGATACCAGATGGTTGCGGTCGTGTATATAGATGCCGATCCTGTCCCCGCTTCCCGTGCCAGTGAACTCCTTGATTGTGTTGTGATGCCATTCTATAACTCCATCATCACCGTATAATCCATAAGCCGCCGCGCTGGTTGTATTGCCGGTGATGACGTTGTCGTGGATCTCCGCTGTCAGCGTGTTGCTATCGGTATAGATACCGCAAAAAGTAACGTTGTTGCCCGCCGCCATGTTGATATTGCAGGATTCGACCTCCAGGTTGAGGCAGTATGTGGCATAGATACCGTAGGCGGAGATATCTGATAGCGAGCAATTGATAATCAGCTCGCCGTTGTTGTGATAACTCGTTGAGGAGTTGCCTGTCGTATTGATTCCGGTATTGCTGTTAATGATGCTCAGCCCGGAAAAGGCGTTGTTGTTGTTACCAGCGCTGGTAGCTCCAAGCGAATAAACGCCGATCGTGTTGGCGTTGGTGCGATACAGGGTTATCGTGCAGTTGGAGATTGTGTTGTTAGTACAGGGATTGCTGCTTAGCGCTGCAAGGACAAAACCCCTTTCCAGGGATGAAAGCCCGGTGCTGTTCTGAATATCAATGGCAGTAAAGGAATAGTAGTCCCCTCCGTTAACTCTGATCCCCGTATCCGAGGTCGAGGTCGTGCCGCTTATTGACAGAAGCGGATTAGTGCCAGTACCGTACTTTTGGAACACAATAGGGCGGTTGGGCGAACCCGTGGCGGTTAGAGCAGGCAGAAGTTCAGCCTGGTCAAAGGTCTGGCCCGCTGAGACATTGAACGTGGTTCCCCCTTCCGGGATGCCGTAGAGCGGATAGTTGTCGTTCAGGAAGTTGAAAGCCGCCGCGAAAGTTGTAAAATCCCCGCTGCTGCCGATTGTGTAACTGCTGCTCAGCGCTGCCGGAGGGCTCCAGGTGAAAGTGGTTCCGTTGGCGGGATATACCGTGTTGCTGAGGGTGCAGGTGCTGTTTGCGGCTGTGCCGGCGGTGGTGGCGCTCCAGTCTGTGGTGGTAGTCCGGTTGGCATAGTTAGTCGCTGCGGTGGCAGGTTCTGCGCGCATTCCCACCTGCGGGCTGCCGGAGGTGGCGTTGACGGTCATCAGGCCATAACTGAGCACGACCTTGTTGGTGGTTTCTTCCAGCCTGATCTGAAAATTCAGATTCTCCCCGGCCGCATTCTTTTTGCGATAACCCTTCCACTGCACCACGCACACCCGATAGGGCGCCGTGCCGATCGTTTCCAGCCGGATCGTAGAGCCCGCCTGGGCCTGCAGGTCCATTGCCAATACTGCCACCCGGCTCACCTGCCAGGGTGGATTGATCCCGTAGGTGGAGCCCAGGGGCGCGGTGTTGCTGGAACTACCGATGTTCACCGCTGTCGTTTCCCAGGACTGCCCCAAGCTGATCCACCCGTTGGTGCAGACCGCCAGCCGGTCAAACTCCTGTCCCGCATAATAGAAATTGAAGCCCATGGGCAAGCCCACTCCCGTGTTTGTGGTTCCGCCCAAAGGAGCCGCGGGATCGACGAACTTCTGTTCGTCGGATGTCTCGTTGCCCAACACAGTCCCGCCAGTGATCTCGGCATAAGTGCCGACTGACTGGCTAAAGGTATAATTACCCATGGACTGGGCTATGCCTGACGCGCAGATGAACATAAAAAACAAAACCATCGCTGCCTGTCGCATGATGTTCTCCTTTTACTTTAAACTGACAAACAATCTCCTTATATATCGCCGGCGATGCTTTATCCCGGCAGCCCGAATCGAGAAACATCTTATTATAGTAATTGAACAAAATTCCATATGCTTGTCAAGGATAAATCCTGTCCCCTCCGGATGCCAGTGTGCCGTCCCAGAGCCTGTCGAATCTGGAATTTGTCTTGCCCCTGAACCACTTGTTGTTGAACTGGATTAAAATCCAGAGCCGATAGCTTGCCCCCGGTCGCGAGAGAAAAGTTGTTGACATATATAGACAGCCGGCTGGAATAATATCCCATGACGGGCAGAGCGAATCAGTCCCGTCCAAGGGAGATGTTTCCATGCGCCAAATCGTCTTGCTGCTATCGGTTATGAGCGTTTTCGCGACCCTCGCCGCCCAGCCCTGGACCGCGGACAACAGCGTGTTCAATCCCAGCGGCGTGCCCAGCCTGTCCTTTTCCCAGCCCCGCTTCGCCGACCTCGACGCCGACGGAGACCAGGACTTCCTGCTGGGCAATATCAACCGCTCGCCCATCCACATCAAAAACAACGGAACCCCAAGCTCCCCTGCCTATACGGTCGGTGGGGACATCACAGCCGGCATCTCCTCCCTCGCGGCTGAAATGGCGGTCTGCGCGGACATGGATGCCGACGGCGACCTCGACCTCGTCACCGGAGGCTACACCGGATTGCATCTCTTCCTCAAAACCGCCAGCCCCGAATATCCATTTTATGAAGAGGCAGCCAATTACTTCGCCGGGCTGCCGGTCGGCTCAAACCCTGTTCCGGACGTCGCGGACGTGGACAACGACGGCGATCTGGACCTTGTCGTCGGGCTCAGTGAGGACGGCTCCGTGCGGCTTTATCTCAACTCCGGCAGCCCCAGCGCCGGCCAGTTCAGCGCGACGGGCATGCAGACCATCGGCGATGTCGGGCTCTATGCCTATCCCGTTTTCTGCGACCTCGATGCCGACGGCGATCAGGACATCCTCTGCGGACGCGACCTCCACGGCTTCATCTACTACCAGAACAACGGCAGCCCGGAATCCCCTCTCTGGCAGGAAAACCCAACCCTCTTCGCCGGACTCGGCAACTCCGACTACTGGAATTCACCCGACCTTGCGGACCTGACCGGCGACGGACTCTTTGATCTGGTCTTCGGCACGGCGTCCGGACCCCTGCAGTACTACGTGAACGCCGGCACCTCCTCCGCTCCAGTCTGGCAGGCAAACACCACCCTCTTCGGCGGGGTGATGGACGTGGGAGGCGCGAGTTCGCCCGTGTTCTTCGATTTCGATCTGGATGGCGACCTTGACCTTATCAGCGGAACCCAGATGGGATACATCAAATACTATGAAAACACCGGCTCCCCTTATGCTCCCTCCTGGCAGGAAGACAGCGCCTATTTTTCCAGCATCGACCACTCCATCTACGCGTCTGCCGCCGCGGGCGACCTCGATGGGGACGGGCTTCCGGACCTCGTCGTGGGCGATCTCAACGGAGGACTCTATTTTCACCGCAATACGGGGATGGGGTTAACCGAACAGGCTGGCGTGCTGCCCGCTGTTTCCCTCGGCGGCTGGTCCGTCCCGCGCCTGCTGGACGCGGATGCCGACGGCGACCTTGACCTCTACACCGGCTGCGAGGCTGGCACCATGCGCTTCTACCAAAACGTCGGCACCCCCCAGACCCCCGCCTGGAACGAGGTTGGCAACTACTTCGGAACCATCGACGTCGGCTCAAACAGCGTGCCCGCCCTGGCGGACCTCGACGGCGACGGAGACCTGGACCTGCTGGCGGGAAACCTCTCGGGCAGCCTGCAATGCTACATCCGCGGCAGTTTCGGCTGGACTTTGAACACCACCCTCTTTGCCGGGATCGAAACCGACCAGAACGCCACTCCCGCCCTCGCCGACCTTGACCACGACGGCGACCTCGACCTCAGCCTCGGCGACTACAACGGCACTCTCGCCTTCTACCGCAACCAGCTCTATTCCGGTGCCACGCTCAATCCGCCCTCGAACATCGTCAACCACGGCGGACAGATACCCTACTTCACGTGGGATCCCCCCCAGGCCGGCAGCACCTCGCCTTTTGAGCACTACCGCGTCTATCTGAACGGAGTGTTGCTGGGCAGTCCCGCCAACCCCGAATGGACCTTCACGGACCTCACTCCCGGCCTGGAATACATCGTGGCTGTGACCGCGCAATACGTTGCCGGGGAATCGCTTCCCGCCACTTTGGAGTTCACCGCCACCTCGGTCGGGGAGGAAATCCCCGTTGCCGTCTGGACGGAAGTCCGTCCCAATCCCTTCCGCGGCTCCGCGAGCGTCGTTTTCGAACTCAAGCAGCCCGAGACGGTGCGCCTGAGCGTCTTCAACGCCAAAGGCCAATTGGTGCGCCGGTTGCTGGATGCGCCTCTCCCCTCCGGACCGCACAGCGTGGTCTGGGACGGAGAGGACAGAAGGGGAAAATCTGTTGCCCCGGGGCTCTATTTCTACCGCCTCGAACTTGGTTCAAAGCGCCATCAGGGCAGGATGATCCTGCTGAAATAGTATCTCCGCGCTTTGCTTAGGTGTTCTCATAACGCCCTAGCCTCTGCCTGTCCACCCGCTTGGCAACAGGGAGGCAACCGGGAGGACAGAGGGCGGTTATCAGGCCAGAAACAGCAGCGGATTGCGAATCAATCGCTTGCGGGCGGGATGGAGGATGGCTATTCCGGCTTGTCGCTGGGGCAGATCAGCATCCAGTTGACGCCGAATTTATCGACCAGGCCTCCGAAGTAGTCGCCCCAAAAGGCGTCCATCAGCGGCATGGTAATGGTCGCGCCTTCGGAAAGCTTCGCCCAGATGGCATCCACTTCCTTCTTGTTTTCCGCACTCACCATCAGTGAGACGTTGTTGCCGAACTGGGCTTCTCCGCCGAACTCCCTGGTCGAGTCAGAGCCCATGAGGGAAGTTTCTTTGCTGAAGGGCAGGCTCATGTGCATGATCTTTTCGCGCAGGGCATCCGGCAGCGGATAGTCTGGATTCGGGGGCATTTCCTTGAAGCGGCTGAGATAGCTGAAATCTCCGCCGAAAACACTTTTGTAGAAAGCAAACGCTTCCTCGCAGTTACCGTTGAAATTGAGGTAGGGGTTTATGGTGATCATGATTTCTCCTTGGGGTTGTTTCAGACATTATAACCCAGCGGAGGCATCCGGCAAGGGTTGATCGTCAGGATCCGCGGCGCTGGCATAGCCCGTTTACTGAATCCGTCAAGCCGGCTTGTGCTTTGCCAGGTTCGCCATCCGGCGTTGGATATCGGCGTCGAATTCCTCGTCGCTTGCGCTGGGGTCGCGGGTGTCCAGCCAGATCGCGCATGGAGCCATGCCGCACTCCGCGCAGGATGAAAAACCCTTGTCCCGCACGCAATCGAAGATGGGACAGAATTCCTTGTCGTAAAACACCGCCCAGGATACCCTTCCGCCCAGTTCAATGCAGCCTTCGCACTCCGTCTTGTATGCCCGGCAATGGGTGGCGCAATGCACCCCGCAAACGCAGATGTCGTTCATGTTAACCTCTCTTGCCGCCGATGGCTTCGCTCCGCCCGGACGGACAAATTCTGTTGACATTATTGCGAACCTCGTGTTTTAGGCAAGAACAATCCGGGATGTTAGACTTGCGGGGCTGGAGCGATCCGCCCAGATAGGTTTTCTCTCCCGGATGGCACTTAAACAACGCGGAGAATGCGCAATGAAGCACAAGATTATTGCCCTGCTGCTGACGATGCTATTGCTGGCGGCGATGCCTGCCGGGAGCCTGCATGCGGAAGAGACTGACGCCGGGGTTCCGGAAGCGATACAGAACTTCATCCGGGGCCTGAACGAAAACTCTTACGGGATCGCACGCAAGTGGATATCAGCCGATTTCAACTTCCCCGGGGTTCCTTCCGAGATCCGGGAATCGGTCTTCAAGCAGCTTTTCGAGCAGTGGCCGGTGAAATTCGGCGCTTACTCCGTGACCGGGGTCAAGCCGGGATCGGGTATGACCACCTATACTATGCAGTCAACTCTGGGAGGCAGGGATATGCAGTTTGACATCACACTGGACAAAAAGAGCAAGGTGCGGGATTGTTCCCTTTTCAGCCTGCAAGCGCCGACCGCGTCTTCCGGCAGCAAGGCGATCCCGGTGACCTATGCCGAAATCCCCATCGAGATGTATAAGGGAATCATCCTCGTGGACGGAGAGATAGACGGCGCGGCGGGCAAATTCGTGATCGACACCGGAGCCCCGACCCTGGTGCTTAACGCCAAACCGCAGGCGGATAGCAGCCGCGTGATGCTATCGCTTTCCGCCGGAGCGGGTGGCGCCGGCTCGGACATGGACGTCCGCCGGGTCAAGGTCATGAAATGGGGAGGCGGCACGCGGATGGACTTCGACGCCATCACCATGGACCTCAGCCAGCTTGCCAACCCGGACTCCATGAACTTCCTCGGCATCGTGGGTATGGACCTTTTGGAGCCATACGAAACCCACATCGACACCAAGAACCTGCGCATGTACCTCTACCGGCTGGATGAGGACGGCAATTACCTCGACCCGGCGGTCAGCCACAAGTTCCGCAAGAAGATCAAGTTCAGCATGGATATGCACTTGCCCGCCTTCAAGATCAAGGCGGGAACCCAGAAAGTGATGATGGGGTTCGATACCGGAGCTTCCAGCAACACGCTGCCGGTCAAGCTGTTCGACAAGCTTGCCAAGTACTACGAAAGCACCTCGGCGGATTCCGCGATCGGCATCGGCAACGTCTATTTCGAGGTTAAAACTGCCGTGCTGAACAAGTGCGAGATCGGCGGCGAGGAATATCCCGGCATGACTTTCGCCTTTGTGGACAACCCCACCCTCGGCGGCGTGGAAATCCTTGAAGCGGAAGGCCTTCTGGGAAGCCCCTTCTATACCCGGCAGAAGATCGCCCTCAATTACCGCAAGAAGATCCTCGGACTATTCTAAACCTTCCTGCCTGATGAGTTAAGCTCCCTCAGGATGGCGATGGCGTGCTCTTTGGCGCCTTCACCGTTCTCCGCGACGGGTCCGACGCAGGACGGGCATCCCATCTGGCAGGGGCAGTTTGCCACGAGTTCCAGGGCGGCGTCTATGATCTTTGCGTGCAGTTCGAAGAGCTTGCGCGAGAGCCCGATGCCGCCGGAGATGTTGTCGTAGATCAATATCGCCGGATGTCCGCCCGCGAGGTCTGAATTGTCCTCCGTGAACACATCGATGTCCTTGCGGTCGCACATCACAAAGAACGGGGCAAGGTTGACCAGCAGATAGCCCAAAGCTGCCAGCCCGCTCTGCATCTGGACGTTCTGCTCCGCAAGCCGGTGGCAGCGCGAACAGAGCGTGACCAGATTCCCCGGCTGGTTGGCTTCCTCCGCGGAGGCGAACTTGCGGAACGGCATCAGATGGTGCACGTGGTGCTGGCTGTCCGTTTCGGCGACCCCGCAGTGCTGGCAGAGAAATCTGTCCCGCTCCCGGATCTCGCGGCAGATCGCCGGCCAGTCCTTCCCATAATCGTTCGGGGCGTTGTTCCAAAGCCCCAGCGCTTTGACCCTGCCCACCGTTTCCGGCTTGAGCCCGATCCACCAGGCGACCGTGTTCAGCCTCGTGGGAGGAAGCTCCAGCGGCTCGCGTCCCAGAACTTCCTGCGTGTAAAACTTCAGCTTCTTGTATCCGGTGATAGTAGTGGTGACCGTCACGTTGCCCAGATACTTGTCCGCCCCACGCTCATGCTGCCTGTTCTGCAGCGAATTGACCTCGATTTCCGTGCTCCGCGTGGTTTGGGTGAAGTAGTTCACCGTCGCCGGTTCGATCTCCGCCCGCCCCTGCTCGAGATCGAGGCTGCGCACCAGATAGGTTTCCCCCCGGTCGAGGTAGATCGCGCCGGGATGCGTCATCCAGAGCGCGCTTGCGGCATCCACCCAGCCTATGGTCTCTCCGCCGGAAAAGATCTGCACCTGGCTGCTGATGTTGCGGAGCGAGACTTCCGCGGCGGGATAGGCGTCCAGGACCCCGAGATAGCGCTTTCCCGCCTTGCGCAGCTTGCCTTCGCGGACAAGCAGCTCCAAATGGGGATGGATATGCTCCGGACCCAGGGAGCCGAAAGGTTCGTCGTCCAGCAGAGCGAGGTCGTGCACGGCGCAAAGCAGTTGCTGGCGAAGGATTTCGCTGTGGTCCGGGGCGATCAGCGCGTGTTCCGGATTGTTGTCGAACAGGTAGCCCGGATGCTGGCAGATATACTGGTCCAGGGGAAACGCGCTGGCGACCATGATGGCGAGCGCGGTATTGCCTTTGCGCCCGGCGCGCCCCGCCTGCTGGCGGGTGGCGGAGATGGTTCCCGGATAGCCGTTTAGGAACACCGCGTCCAGCCCGCCGATGTCTATCCCCAGTTCGAGGGCGTTGGTGGAGACCACCAGCCCGATGCTGCCCTCCCGCAGTTCTTTTTCGATAACTCTTCTGTTCTCAGCCAGATACCCGCTGCGATAACTCCGCACCCGGTCCTTGTAATAATCGTTCCCCATGAGATAGAGATAGAGGATTTCCACGCTGCGCCTCGGCCCGCAAAAGAGAATCGCCTGCCCGGAACCGTGCAGCCAGCGTTTTGCCAGCGCCGTGGACTCGATCAGCGCGCTGCGCCGGATGCCCAAAATCGCGTCCACCACCGGGGGATTCACGATAAAGAATACTCTCCTGCCGTGCGGCGAAGCGTCATTATCTATCAGCCGCACAGGACTTTCCAGAAGATCCTCCGCGAGTTCGCGGGCGTTGGCGACGGTGGCGGAGGTGCAGATGAACTGCGGCGAAGCTCCATACAGCCCGCAAACCCGCCGCAGCCTGCGCAGGACATTCGCGAAGTGCGAACCGAAAACGCCCCGGTAGATATGCACTTCGTCGATGACCACATAGCGCAGGTTGGCGAAAAACGCGCTCCACAGCGTGTGGTTGGGCAGGATGCCGAGATGCAGCATGTCGGGATTGGAAAAGATCAGCTGCGCCTGGTTTCGTATGCCGCGGCGCGCGTCGGAAGCGGTGTCCCCGTCATAGATCCCGCCGGAGATGCGGGGTAGTTTGGGATTCTGGCGGGCGAGTTCCAGCAGGAGGTCCTGTATCTTCTTCTGTTGGTCCTGCGCCAGGGCCTTGGTTGGAAACAGAAGCAACGCACGGCTTTGAGGGGCAAGCAGTTGCGTTTGGAGGATGGGCAGTTGGTAGCAGAGGCTCTTGCCGCTGGCGACCCCGGTGCTGAGGACCACGTTTTCGCCGCGCAGGACGGCGTCGATCGCTTCCCGCTGATGCCGGTAAAGCGCTGTCATCCCAGCGTTTTGCAGCAGCGCGAGCAGTTCCGGCCTCGTTTGGGGCGGAAACTCCTCCCATACCGCTTCCACCGGCTCCAACTCCTGCCGCGCCACGATGCATTCCGCGAACTTTCCGTCCGTCAGTAGGTTGGCAACGAAGTCCTCGATATCCGGGAACGCCGACCAGGCGCTCACCGCTTCTTCTCCATCTTCATAATCATATTGCTTATCAGTCCTTTCCTGTTTGCATCTCTTAATCACTTCTTAATCACTTCTTAATCAAGCCTTAATTATTAAGAAGTGATTAACTAGTGATTAAGAAGTGATTAAGAGATGACAGCAGGGGCGGGGTAAGATGCGTTTGATTTTTCAAGGCTATTGTCCTCTCGCGAGGGATCGGGGATCATGATCATTTTATCACAGCCAGACGGCGGTAAACCAAGCGGCCATTGCTATACAGGCGAAGCAGATAGACTCCGGAGGCAAGGCCCGGAAGATGCTCAATCGAGCGGAATTCGCCCCGCGCGTCGGCTTCGAGCAGCTTGCGGCCGCGCAAGTCGTAAAGAGATATGCCGAACGGCGCTTTATCATCGGCGGAGACTTCGAAGTTCCCGCTGCAGGGATTGGGATGGACACAGAAGCGGGGCAGCGGCGCAATATCTTCCGCGACAGAGACATATCCGCCCTGGCCCTGAATCGCGATGTCGTCCACATAGAGCGCGAAGGCGTCCCAGGATACGCTCTGCAACGCGAGGCGGACGCTTTGTCCAGAGAAAGCGGAAAGGTCGAAGGCATACTGGGTCCACTGGGCAGGCACCTGGATCCAGGGTTCCGCGCTCAGGGGTATGAAGCCGGCGGGGTCCGCGCCGGTGGTTGAGACCAGCGCGCGCAAGCGCTCCAGCCCGTAGGACGCGGTGTGTGACCTCGCCCAGAAGGACAAGGTTCCGCCAGACCCGAGATGGATTTGCGGTGAGATCAGCCAGTCGTCGTTGGGGGGCTGGGTGGCGCTGAGCGAGGCGAGCATACCGGCGCCGGAATGGGGTTCCAGACCAGCGACGGGAGGCGTTATCTGGTTGGGGAAAAAGGATATCCAGCCCTGCGGAGAGCCTTCGCCGGGAAAGTCCGCCATCGCCCAGGTCCAGGTCGGGGCGGAGTCGAGGTCCAGGATGGTCCAACCGGGGATCTCCGCGGAAAAGGCGGAGCAGGTTTCAAATCCTTCCTGCAGAATGAGATCCGGGATGTCGTCCGGGATGTGGACCGTGACTGTGTTGGAGGGGTCGGAGAGTTCTCCGAGCTGGTTCTCCGCTTTGACGAAGTAGTAATGTATCTGACCCGGGGAAACTTCGAAGTCCTGATAGGTGAGGCTGTTAAGCGCGGCGAGGAAGAGGCTGTTGCGATAAACCCTGTAGAGGGTGGGGTTGCCGAGTTCAGGGAGTTCCCAGGACAAATTCACATGATCGGTAACGTAATAGGCGCTTAGGTTTTGGGGCGGTCCGATGCCCTCCCCGGCGATGGTGAAGTTCCAGACCGGGCCGGGATAGTCGTCGCCTTGCGAGTGCGCAATCACTTGCCAATAATAGGTTTGCAGCGTCTGCCAGGGCTCGGTGGGAATCCAGAAACTCTGAGCTTGACCCGCGGATAGCAGTTGCAACGTGGCGGGCGAGGTTCCCAGCCAGAGGTCGAAGGTCTCAGCGTCGCTCTGCCATTGCAGGTTTGTGGAGGAAGAAACACCCGTCGCGCCATCCGTGGGGACGGGCAGGCCGGGGATATAACTGAAGACATTCATGTGCAAACGCAGGTTGGGAAAGGAATTGCGAAACCAGATGTCCGTCAGCGGAGGAGCAGCGGGGTCCGGGTTATCGGTCATGCTGTAATGCAGAATGCCGCGCTGAACCGAGGTCGCGGAACAGAGAAACTCGTCTCCCGTGGAGGAGGAGCCGGGGCTGTTCTCATCAACGGCGAGCAGGAGGTTGGAGACCGAGTCGTAGAAGAACGGTTCGTTCAGGGGGATGGTCAGCCATCCGTCGCCCGGAAGACCGCCGGAAAACTGGTCCGCAGCCAGGACTCCGTCCCAAACCAGGGTCAGGCTGTCCAGGGGAACCCAGCCGTCCAGATAATCCCGCTCCGTGAGCCCCAGCCAGACCTTCCAGGTGTTGTTGTTTTGGGCGAACAGGTTGCCTATTACATGGTATTGCAAAGAGATAGCCGTGACGTAGCCGAGATACTCGATCTCTGTGGCATAATAGATCTGCTGGGTGTAGCTGTAGCTGGCGGCAGACTCAATGGGCAGGCTTTGGTTGGTAAGGCTGCCGATTCCGATCTGCACGATTTCGGCGCCGAGGTTCCCCACTGCCAGGGCAAACAATATAGCTAGCAGTTTAATTAACGTGCCGTTTGCTCCATACATCGGTATTCCTTTCTTGGGCAACATGTTATCACCTATTGACCGATGTCCACCAATTCGTAATCGGTGCTGCCCATCTTCAGTTCTGCGGCGTAGGTGATCTGTCGTTTGCCGGAGACGGAATTGACCTTGAGGAAGGCGTCATCGCATGTGTGAGCCTTGTCCACGAGGTCGTGGCTGGCTTTTTCGAGCGCGACGATATCCGTGGAAGCAAGAATGCCGATATCCGGGATGAAGGGTTTGGCGGCGCGCGAAAAGCAGTCGCAGTCCGGGCTGATGTTTGCCAGGACGTTGATATAGACCATCGGCTTCTGCCGGGTCAGGACATAGGCATATTCCGTCAAGCGCTCCAGGAAGTCCTGCTTTCCGTTCTCAGGGGTTTCGAAAACACCTTCCGGGCACACAGAGACACACTTTCCGCAGGCAGTGCATTTCAGGTGGTCGATGTTGACCGGATCGATGGTGATTGCCTGTTCCGGGCAGGATGTGACGCAGAGGTTGCATTGGATGCACTTGGAGCCGTCATAGACCGGATAATCACCGCGGTGGAGAAAGCGTTTTCCCTCTTTGCTCGCCAGGCCCATGGAGATGTTTTTGATCGCGCCGCCGAAACCGGCTGAGCCGTGGCCCTTGAAATGGGAGAAAATCACATAGCCGTCATAGTCGTTAAAGTGGCTGCCGGTATAGACTTTGCTGAAGTGCTTGAGGTCGCAGTCGAAGGAGATGTTGCCTTCGGAATCCAGAATATCGATCGGGGCGAAAGTGAACCCGTGCCTTCTGGCAAGAGCGATATGGGAGTCCGTGCTGCCGCGTGCGCCGCCATAGAGAACGTTTGTTTCGACCAGGGTGGCACCGAGTTCTTTGCACAGTCCTTCAACCAAGGCCGCGGGCAGGAAGTTTTGGTTTCCCTCCTCTCCGAAATGGACCTTGATTGCGACTTTGCCTGTGGGCTTGGATTCCAGAAAGGAGTAGATCCTCTGAACAGCAGCGGGACTTATCTCCTTGATGAAGTAGACCTTGGAAGCACCCGGGCCAGGCTGGCTCTCGACCTGAGCCCGGCAGGAACTGAACGCGCCGAGGCACATCGCGAGAAAAATCAGCTTATGCAGTTTCATGGACCTCTCCAATACTTGCAATCATATTCATTCATAATGTGTTATGAACATCAGCCGCGCAACCGCCAAACCGAAACATGCACCAGGCGCAGCTTGAACTTGTTCGCGTCCAGGGGCAGCGTCTGCCAGATGCCGGGCAGTTCGGAGACCGGCTCGAAGCGGGGTAGCAGGATTTCGCGCAGGCCTTCGGAGGAACTGAAGGGTTCCCCGTCCTTGCGGAAACCTCCCACGCGGTTTTCCGGCAGGGTAACCTCGGGATCGTAATCGAAAGCGTCCGCCACCACAAGGATTCCCAGGGGATTCATGCGGCTGTGGATGTTGTGCAAAAAGCGCTGGGGGTCGATCGCGCCTCCGACGGCGTTCTCCGCGATAACAAGCCCGTAGCCGGCGAACTTTTCCGGCAGGTTGGAGACGTCCCCCTGCCAGAATTCGACGCTGCCCGCGGCATCGGAGAGCCCGAAATCCGCCAGATGCAACTCGCGGTAGCTCTGGATTTCGCCCTCTTCGTTGCGCACATAGCGGATCAGGCCCTGTTCCTTCATCTGCTGGGCGAGCCGGATGAGGCGGGTGGTGAAGTCAATGCCCGTGACCGGAACTCCCAGCCGGGCAGCGAGTTCGAATGTTCCGCGCCCTGTTTTGCACCCGAGGTGGAGCACCTTGCCTTCCGGCCTGGCGGAGAGATGGGGCAGCAGGGCGTCCGCGAGCTGGACGGAGAAGTTTTTGCCTCCCAGCGGATTATCGCCCCAGTTTGCCTCGCACCAGGGGATGATCGCGGGATCGGACTCATAGGGTTCCGCCACGCTGCAGACCGCCGCCGCGCTTTCCACATAGCGGAATCCGGCATGCTGGTAGAAATGGCGGCGGAAGGCGTAGCGTGAGTTCCGCAGAGCCTCGTTGCCGGTGGAGATCCAGGAGCCGCCTTTGATCAGGTTGTGCTTGCCGTCGAAGGTCGGCACCGTGAAATCGTCGTAGATGGGATGTATCTTGAAGCCGGGATAGGGGTGGATCGGAGTCTCGGTCCATTGCCAGACGTTGCCGATCACATCGCAGAATCCCCCTTGGGAAAACCTGTCCACCGGGCAGGAGGACGCCCACCATTCCAGGTTGATGTTGCCCGGAGCGCGATCCCAATAGGGCTGGTCGGTATCCAGCACGCTGTCCCGCAGGAGCATCCATTCTTCTTCGCTGGGCAGGCGGATGGGCTTGCCGGTTCTGGCGGCGAGCCAGTTGCAGAAGGCTCTGGCTTCCAGATAGTTGACCTCAACCGGCCAGTTCCAGGGCAGGGGAACCTCGCAAGCCATCAACCGAAGGGTATGGGAGCCATCCGCCCTGCGGCGCCAGAAACGGGGCATTTCCGCCTGCTGATAGGTTTTCCACGCCCAGCCTTCCTCCGTCCAGAACTCCCTTCTGGCGTAGCCACCGTCCTCGATGAAGGACATAAACTCCCGATTAGAGCAGAGATAGCGAGATGCGCGGAAGTCTTCGACCACGCATTCCTTGTGCCCATATTCGTTGTCCCAGCCGTAGAGGGGATTGCTGTCGTCCCGCCCCAGCACGACCCTGCCACCCTGCACGGGGAGCAGTTCGTTATCCGGAGCGGAACCGCTTTCCGGGCAGACCGGCCAGAAATCCAGCACGCGCACGCGCTCCAGGGGAAGCTGGCGAATCAGCACGGATGAGGTTTCCAGATGGATGCGCTCGTGTTCGCAGCCCATCACGATCGCCCACCAAGGGCTATTCCACGTGATCCCGCGCTCGTCCAGGGGCAGTTCCAAGATCAGGCGGTCAACCTTCTCACGCACCTGATCGCGGTACTCGCGCACCTTGGATATCGCGGGCCAGTTGTAGTGCGCTTCGTTGAGGTCGTCCCAACTCATTTCGTCCACGCCGATGGCGAACATGGACTCGAACTCCGGGTTTACGCGCTCGCTGATCACCCTGCCGATGATAAGCTTGTTGATGAAAAAAGCGGCGGTGTGCCCCAGATAGAAGACCAGAGGATGGCGCAGGGGATCGGCGCGCAGATAGAAGGCATCGTCGTCGGCCAGGGTATCGTAGAGTTTCTCGTGGATGCTGTATGTCTGGTGAAAGTAGCGCCGCACAGAATCCCGCAGGCGTTGGGGATCGCTATCGTGGAGCAGTGGCGTGCGTATTCCCTTTATATCGTCCATGTTATGTCTCCTTGCTCCGGCCTCTGGATATTCCGACCGTCGCAAGCATCCTTGGCGGAATCTGATGGCTTGTCAAGAGCAAAAACGCCTCCCGCGCCGATCGCCTCCGGATGAGGCCGCCCTTATCTCAGAGCGGGACGCCGCGAAGAAGCCTCCCGGTCACCTCCCGGTGCGCGACGGGGTGGTAACGCGGAGGATAGCGGGTGGATTCCGGGTCAGGAAAAAGGACGGAAGAGCGGTGGAAAGAAAGGGGTGAGAGGATCGCGCGGGTTAAGGCTGTCTCACCTGCTCCAGATCAGGCCGTCTTCGCGGATGATCCAGCCGGGGGCATCGTTCCTGCCGGGAAGGGTGAGGTTAAAACCGGCGGAAGTGGCTTCCAGAAGGGGCTTGATCTTTTTACCGCCGCGCAGATAGGGCTTCGCTCCGAGTTGGCGCAGCGATTTCGCCCAGCGTCCGTGGTCCATAAAGTATTGCTTTTGCAGGTAGTAAACTTGGCGCAGATACTCCTTTGCCAGTTCCTCTTCCGGCAACGCGAAGCCCGGATCGTCTGAGCCGGCAGGCTCGGCGGAGAAAAGCACATAGCCCCAGCGCTCCGGATAGTGCATGGCGATCAGGCCCTGCGGGCTCCAGACCCAGTTGTGCTCAGGCAGTCCGGTGATCTTGGCGTATTTTCCGTCCAGCCATTGGGTTTCCCACTGCACGCGGGAGAAGTTGAGCCGCCAGAAGTCACCGGCAACCGGAGGGCAGGGCACGTGGGCAAACTCGGCAAAGGCGGACCAGGGAAGGAACATTTCCACGCGCCAGCAGCGGTCGAGATCATTGGGATCGTTGAGGGTTCCGTCGATGCCGATGGCGAACCGAGCGCCTTTGATGTCCCATCCGTTGAGGGAGGTGTGGGCGTCGCGGTAGGGTTTGAGGATAAAAAGGTCCCAAAGCGTGCCCAAAGCGTTGATCTCCAGTTCGTAATACTCGTGGGTGTCGCCGTCGGGATCGAGGAAAACCTCGAAGTCGTTGTCATAAAAAATGACCGCGTCACGCTCGGTCAGGCTTGCCCAGATGTGGGGTTCCATGAGTTCGGCGGCGATGTAGAGGCCGGAATCGTCCCAGAGCATTTTCGCCCAGGTATCCAGATACGGGGCTGTCTTCAATTCGCCTTCGATATCGGTGAAAAGTTCTGTCGGCAGGGTCAACTGCCAGTCAGGTTCGTCCAGGCTGCCGTCCACAGAGACGCCTTCCACGACGCGGAACGCAGTGTAGGAGCGTGGGTTGAACTCGCCCACAGGCACGGGAAAGGTATCGGCGGCGAGGGTGGCGCAAGCCAGTGATATCACAAAAACCAAGATGCGTTTCATGGCACTCCTCAAAGTTCGCGGCAGGCGGCAAGCAGTTCGGCGGCGGTGGCGGTGGCAAGGCCGACGCAGGTATCCGCTGCTCCGTAATAGATGAAGATCCTGGTGTCGGGCAGGATAGTTCCGTCGGGTTCCATTCGTTCCGGGATGGCGGCGGAGGGGAAGACCACGTTGGGCACCTGTCCGGTTAGTTCCCAGGTTTCGCGGGGCTCAAGGATGTTCTGCGCTCCGCGGGCGAGAACTTCCCAGGGCCAGTGGAGATCGTGGAGGGAAATCCCTGCCTGATAGATGTTTACGCTGGCGAAGTGGGTCGCCACGCCGTGATAGATGTGCAGCCAGCCTTCGGAGGTCTTGAGCGGGGGCGGGCCGGAACCGAGCAGTTCATCCCAATAATGCGGCCTGCCGCTGAGGACGGGGGCGACCGGCTCCCACTGACGCAGATCCGGCGAGGAATAGCAGACGATCGTGGCGCCGGAGCGGACTCCGTCCGCGCTCACATAGTCGTTGGGACGGGCAAAGAGCATATATTTGCCGCCTATTCTCTCAGGAAAAAGGACGGCGTTGCGCAGGTCCAGATCGGATAGCAAGCCCAGATACTTCAGGCTGCGGCAGTCCTGGGTCTCAAACAGGGCGATCCGGCAGCCCGGGGAGCAGTCCGCCGCGCAGGTAACGAAATAGCGGCCATCCAAACGGGTGACGCGGGGATCGTAGAGGTGATAAAGTTCATAGGGGAAGTCCTCCATGCCGCTGATCGCTACAGGTTGGGAATCCACCCGGAAGGCGATTCCGTCGGCTGAGGCTGCGCGGACGAACAGGGTGCGGCGGCCGCGGTCCTGGACGCGCAAAAGGAGGACATACTCCCCGCCGATCATTATCCCGCCTGGGTTGAAGACGGAGGAAACGTCGCGCGGCAGTAGGCCCGAGACTGGAATATCCGCCCTGGTGAGGATGGGGCTGCCAGGATGGCGGATCATATAAAGCCCCTCAGGTCCCAAGAACGCTCATGGCACTCGCTGAAGTCCTTTTCCTGAGGGTCGGACCAAAACAGCTCCGCCAGGAAATGCATGCGGGGATCGATCAGTTCCTTGAGCACGCGGGAGTTTTCCACATGCTCCGTCCAGAGGTTCGCCTGTCCGCCCAGAAAGAGTTTGGGGTTGTCAAACTTGTAGCGGTTAAGGTCAAGCCCGTAGACATCCTCATTGGTGGTGACGCCGAAGGAGCCGGGAGTTCCGGGGAAATCGCAGAATCGCCAGTCGAAATAGAGTTTGTTGTTGGGGCAGATGATGTAGCGATTGCCATTGTCGTGCGCCTTGCGGGCTGCATCCGCCGCGTCTCCGCGCCAGCACATGACCACAGGCTTGCGGTCGATCCCGCCGTCCAAGATCTCATCCCAACCGATGACGGATTTGCCGCGCTTTTGGACGTGGCTGACAAGTTGCTTGAGAAACCATGCCTGGAGTTGCTCCTCATCCCGCAATCCCTTGTCCCGTATGCGCTTCTGGCAATGGGGGCATTCTTTCCAGCGGTTCTTGGGAACTTCGTCGCCGCCCAGATGGACGTATTGGCCGGGGAACAGCTCCATCACTTCGTCGAGCAGGTCCTTGAGGAAATCCAGCACGCTGTCTTTCCCCGCGCAGAGGATGTCTTCGGAAATGCCCCAGACGCTGAGCGGTTCGAACTCACGCGGAAAGCAGGCGAGTTCCGGATAGGCGGAAAGCATTGACATGGCGTGGCCGGGGATATCGATCTCGGGCACCACCTCGATGCCTCGGTCACTGGCGTGCTCCAGCACCAGCCGAACCTGTTTCTGAGTATGATAGCCCCCATAGACGCTGCCGTCTGCTTCACGGCGCTTGGAGCCTATTTCATGAAGGCGGGGAAAGCGTTTGCTTTCCAGACGCCAGCCCTGATCGTCGCTGAGGTGCCAATGGAATTTGTTGAGTTTGAAAGCTGCCATCCAGTCCAGATAGCGGCGGATGAATTTGTAGTCAAAGTAGTGGCGGCTGGTGTCCAGATGCATTCCCCGCCAGGAAAAAGAGGGCCAGTCCTCGAGAGTGAAACAAGGCAATTCCGGCGCTTCGGTATCGCAGTCATAGGCGGCCAGATACCAGAGTTGCTTGAGGGTTTGCACACCGTGCACCAGACCGGGGTAGGACTCCGAGCGGATCACCGTGGTGTGGGGTCTGGCAATGATGCGGTAATGCCCGGCGGGGACTGTTTTCTTTTCCGGGACAAGTTCGAAGCCGATCAGGTGAAAGTTTTCCTCGTCCTTATCCGCTCCCTCGAACAGCTCTACATAGAAGCTGTCCAGTTGGGACGCCAAATAGGTATATTCACGGTTGGAAAGGTTTGCGAAGCCCTGATAAACGACCCGGGAGGTAATCCGGAACTTTTGCTTGAACGGACGGTAATTTTTGGGTTGGGGAAGCATACATCCTACCTTAGCATAAGGGTTTTAATCTCGTAGGGCGTGAAGCAAAGAGTAACGCCCTGTTCACCAATAACCTGCTGCCCTGAGCCGGGAAGCGGATTTTCCAGCATGTCGCAGGGCTTCCAGGAAGAAAACCCTGAGGCGAAGAGCGTAGCCTCAGCGGAACCTCCAGAGCATTCGTGCAGGCGGAGCACAACCCCACCGCCCCTTTCTGCCGGTTTGACCATATCAAGCGCGACGGCGTCGGAAACGAGTTGGAAAGGCGATGCGGGCAAAGAGGCAGTCGAGCCGGGGATTTCCAGGCACAAGAGATCTGAGCAGTAGGATTCGGCAATCTGCCAGAGCCTGGAACTCCCGCAATGCCCTTCATGAAAGCAAACCGCGTAGGAATAATCGTGGATTCCAATGTCTGCCTGGGGATCGACGTCTGCCGGAGAGCGCAGGAGATTGAGTTCCATCTCGTTGTCCCGCACCCGGCAGCCGAACTTGGTGTCGCAGAGAATGGCGCAGCCGCGGTCGGCCTGGGAGAGATCGAAGAACTTCTGGAAGGGGACCTCGAAGCGGGCTTCCTCCCATGAGTTGGCGGGTTTGGAACTGCGTCGGACGACTCCGCTCTGAATGCCGAAGCCGGCCTGTGCTGAGATAATGTTTGGATGCCAGTGAGAGCGCAGCATCTTGTGCTTCTCCTGCCAATCAATGTGGTGGAAGATCCGGAGCATACGCTCTCCCCGGCGGAGTTCCACCGTCTGGCGCAGCACCGAAGTTCCTGCGCGCAGGAGTTGGACCAGCCGCGAAAACTCTCCCGGCACAGTGAAGCTTTGCGCGGATTCGAGGGATATTTCTTCCGTCTGGATTGGGGTAGTGTCCCTATAGAAATGGTTGATGTCCCAGGCACCCCAGTTGTTGGGTTCGTCCTCCCACAGCAGAAGGCGGTTGGACTCCGAAGCAAGCAGCAGCATGCCACTTTCTTTGTCCCAAACTTCGCTCACGCTGCCACGGGCGGTGACCTCCACGCGCAGAAACTCGTTTTCCAGCACGCTGCCCTCGAGCGGAACAGAGTTGGCAACAGATCCCGGAACTGCTTTGAGAGTAATCGTTTCCAGGCTCCACGCGGGAAGGCTGGCTTTGACCAATATCCCCTCCGGAGTGGCCCAGCAGGGCAGCGCTTCTCCGTCTTTGCCGCAAGGCATCAAGTCTTTTTCTGCGGCCGGAAGCTGCAGCCATTCTGTCTTCTCCGCGGGCGAAGGATTTATCAGCACAAAGGATGCGCAATGTTCTGAGCTTTTTGTTTTGGCAAGGCCAGCGGCGCGTTCGCGGATGAAATTCTCAAGCTTTTGGTGGTTGCGGGAACTGATCTCGCGCGCGTCCTCATAGACCTTGCCGATCGAAGAACCGGGAATGATATCGTGGAACTGGAGCAGCAGCGTATCCTGCCACACAGCCCTAAGCTCCTCGGGATATGAGGTTCCCGGCATCAAAGAGGAGATGAATTCCGCCGCCTTGAGCAGCTTCTCGCTGCTACGGTTGTCGCGCTTCATCCGCGCTTGCGTGGTATAAGTTCCGCGGTGGTATTCCAGATAGAGTTCGCCGGGCATGAGCGGCAGAAGTGACTTGTCCAGGGTTTCCAGATGTTGGAAGAAGTCTGTGGATTTGCAGAAACGGAATCTGGGCACGCCTTCAAGGTCCTGCTGCCGGAGTCCGTATTCCAGATGCGCATCCGTTGGTCCGCCTCCCCCGTCGCCGATGCCGTAAAGGTTGAGGAAGGCATCGCAAACCTCGCTTTGGGCAAAGCGTTCCTCTGTCTTGAGGAAGGCGGAGGGATTGTTGGAAAAGTTGTAGTCATTGGTGGGCAGTTGGTGCGCCAGCACGCGGGTGCCGTCGATGCCTTCCCAATGGAAGAGATGGTGGGGGAAGACGTTGCTCTCGTTCCAGGATAGTTTTTGGGTGACGAAATAGTCCACGCCGCAGCCTTTCATCAACTGGGGCAGGTTGCCGCTGAAGCCGAAGCAGTCGGGCAGCCAGAGGATATTCGGCTCGATGCCGAACTCATCGCGGAAGAAGCGCTTGCCATACATGAACTGCCGTATAATCGATTCAGCCGAGATCAGGTTGGTGTCGAACTCCACCCAGGACGCTCCCTGAATCTCCCACCTGCCTTCCGTCACCTGAGTCTTAACCTGCTCATAAAGATGGGGATACAACTCCTTCATCCATTGGTATAACTGGGCTTGGGATGCGCCGAAAACATACTCAGGATACTGCTCCAGCAAGCGCAGCGCGTTGGCGAAAGTTCTGCCTCCCTTGCGTTTGGTCTCGCGGATGGGCCACAGCCAGGCCAGATCGAGATGGGCGTGCCCAACGCTGAATGCAGTTAGAGCGCTGGCGTTGGCTGGCTGGGATAGTAATCCGGACAGGATGCCTTCGCAGGCCTGGCGATCCGAGTTCCATAGATCACAAACCCTGTTCAGCCCAAAGAGGATGCGCTGCCGCCTGGTTTGACCCGCCGGCAAACTGAGAGCCAGATCCAACAGCAGTTCGATGTCCCAAAGCAAGTTGCGGAGTCTCGAATCGCGGCAGACCAGGGAACATTCACGCAGGCGGTATTCCGTTTTGCCGCTCCCGAAGAGGTCATTTGCCGCCGCCTCGATCAGCAGATCAAAGACCTGACCCGCTTCCGCAGTATCCGCGAGAGGCACATAATGCTTGGCCGCATTATGGTACCAATCAACCTTGGGCGTCAAGCCCTGATAGGGGGTTGCCCCGCGGAAGAGGCAGGCTTCTCCGTCACAATCGAACAAGAGCCCGGTCTCCAGACCGGCAAGGTCTACCGGCACTTCCGCGCGGAGCCTGAACCAGGCGCTTTCCCACGGCTTTCCCCATATTTCTCCCAGAGATATCTCTTTCCACTCCAGTCCGTTGAGGCTGTCGAAAGGAATGGGATCGGGAGCAGCGACATACTGGGCCCGGACAGGATATTTCCGCGCGTAGATCAGCGCTTTCTGCCTCTCAGCGAGGCGCTTGATCCGCTCGATATGGATCTTTTCGTTCTGCATTATTTCTCCATCGGGACCACAATGCCCCGAATTATAATATTCTGGAAAAAGACAAACACCGCGAGCGTTGGTATGGCGGCGATCACCAGCGCCGCGTAGCCGACTCCGCTGCTGGCGCGCTGCATCAGTTCGTAGATATGCACCATCAGGGTCCACATGGACTGGTCCTGGCAGACAAGGAAGGCAAAGAGGAAATTGCGGTAGGCGGCGTTGAACGCTCCCAGCGCGATAACCGCCAGTATCGGCTTGCTGAGATACATCGTGAACTGCCAGAACATGCGGAATTCCCCCGCTCCGTCCAGGCTCGCGCTTTCATAAAGCTCACGGGGCAGACTGTCGAAAAAGCCCTTGAGCAGGAAAATGAAGTATCCGTCTGCCGCGGCGGGAAGCACCAGCGCCCAAAATGTGTTGAGCAGGTCCAGCCGCTTCAGCATCAGAAAGTTCGGGATGCCCATCACCATCGCCGGGAACGCCATCGTGAGCATGAAGATCATGATCGTCTGATGCGCGAAGCGAGGCTTGAAGCGGCTCAGCGCGTAGGCTGCCAGGGGGTTGACCGTGACCGCGAAGAGGATGGATAGCAGCACATAGATAAGCGTGTTGCGCAGGGACCGGGCATCGGCGAGCATCTGGTCGAGTGCCATGGCATAGTTGCGGGTCAGGAACTCCTTCCGGATGGCTCCCTTTCGCTCCAGAAACGTTCCCTGATCGATTGCGCCCGCGGGAAAAGGCATCGCGGCGAAACTCTCGTGGCTGGTGCCGTATGCCTTGTTCATAGCTTCGATCTGCCCATATTTCTCTCGCAACCAGCCGCGGAAGCCTTCCGCGATGCTGCGGATCCTGATCTCCTCCGGCGCTGCTTTGGTCTGGATGTACAGAGCCAGATCGTCGACCCTCGCCCCGCTGTCCGGCAGGCGATCCGGAATGCCCGCCTCGGAAAAGTCCTTGTAATCGCTCTGCCAGGCAGCGTTGAGCAGGCCAATTTCTGCGTACTTGTCCCTCAGAGCCTGCCGAAATCCAGTCTCCGCGTCCGCGGACAGGCTTAGATGCTGGATCGAGAGCATTTCGCGCACATACTCCAGCCAATACTCCCGCAGCGGATCATCCTCGGGAGGGCAGACTTCCGGCAGGATCACCTCGCCCCAGGAGCCATAAGACCTTTCGCAGGCAGCGTTGAAGGCTTCGATCCTGCCCTGGAACGCCGGGATCAGGACGGCATTGGCAAAGCTCCCGTCCGGGTTCATATACAGACGCTGCCAGTCCGGTCGTTCTTCCTTGAAGCGGCGGAACCTGCCCAGATAGCCTTCGGTGGAACTCACGAAGTTCCGCAGGAAGATCTCCTTCTCCTCCACGGAGATCTCCTCCCAACTCTTCGCGCCTGTGTTGTATCTCCGGTTGAACGCCGCCAGATCGCCGTCGTTTTCCTCACGCAGGATCTTGCGGTACTGCCTCTGCGCCAGAGGATAAACCCCCCGGCCGTAGTGCTCCGCGACGTAATAGTAATAAACCCCGTAGTCTGCCGCCCGCGCTTTGAGAAACTCCTTCCAATCCGCATACACCGCGGGATTGGCATTTTGCGGCAGCCTCACTTCGGAAAAAGCGATCCAGGAGCCCGGATAATTGTCCATCAAGCGGCTGCTTTCCTCGTTGTATCTGCTTTCCAGATACTTCTGATAGAGCGCTTCGTCTTGATAAACGTACTTCGGAACCAGGTCCAGCCTGGTGCTGTCCACCGCGCTCTTGAAAGATGAGGAGACCATCAGCATGAAAGGATAGACCATCGTTACCGCCCCGAGCATCAAGATGATATGGAGCGATGCGTTCAGTGCCCGGACTTTGGAGCTTTGCCGCCCCACCCTGCCGATGATGCTCATTCGCCCTCCTTGCGCGCAACGCGAAACTCCATCCGCGAGATATAGCGGATCTGCAGCACGGTGAAGCCCATCAGCAGCAGGCTCAGCATCCACGCCATCGTCGTCGCAAGTCCAAAGCGCAGATAGAGATATGCCTTCTCGAAGATCATCAGGTCCGCCACCCTCGTCGCTTCGTTCGGACCGCCGAAAGTCATCACCAGGATGAAATCGCTGGACTGCGCCGCCACGATGAACGCCGCGATCAACTGCACAATGATCAGCATCTTCAGGCTGGGGAACACAATGTAGCGTATCTTGGCGAAGAAGCCAGCCCCGTCGATGTCCGCCGCCTCATAAAGTTCGTTCGGGATGTTCTTCAGCGCCGCCAGATAGATCAGCGAGCCGGGGCCAACTCCCGCCCAGACAACCGGCAGCACCACGCAGAGCATCGCCAGCCCCTCTTCCTGCAGCCAACGGCTTTTCTCCAGGCCCAGAGCCGCCAGCACCTGATTCAGCGCGCCCGCGTCCCCCGGAGCGTAAAGCAACTTCCAAAGATAGATCACGATCACGCCGCTGATCACAGCCGGCAGGTAGTAGACCACCCGGTAGATCATCTTCGCGCGGGACACTTCCTGCAGCATGATCGCCAGGATGATGGGCGGAAAGAACCCCAGTCCCAGGCTCAACGCCATGTAATACAAAGTCTTGCCCACCGCGGACCACCAACTTGGGTCAAACAGCATCTCCGCGAAATTCGCCAGCCCGATGAACGGACTCGCACCCACCAGATTGTAATCCTGCACCGCCATCACGCTTCCGCTGATCAGCGGCACATATTTCCAGACAAAGATGCTGAGCGCAGCCGGAGCCAGCAGCATCAGCACCCAGCCCAGATGCCGCGAATGCAGCCTGCCCCGCGCCCTTTCCCTGGGGGCGAGGATTCTCCACACCCGCCACAGGGTGAAGGCGAAAGCGAAAAGGATCAGCGCCGCGACAACCGCCGCCCAGCGTTCCCTCGCCTGCTTGGTTTTCTCCGGAAGACGCCCGATCATTTCCGCGTTGGTCCGCTGCTCCGCCCTCGCCAGAACCTTCGCGATCGCCGCCCGGCGGGACATTGCGTCAGTGCCGAGTTTGCCCGCCAGTTCGAGCCCGATCAGTTCGTCCAGCGGATAGGTCATATATTCGTAAACTTTCTGGCAGTTGTCGCCAAAGGGTTCCGGACGGCCTTCGCGCATCGCGGTTTCAAAGGTCTCCAGCCAGCCTGCCGGCGCGTAGCGCAGGTATTCCGCGTAACCGTAGCGCTGGAGGAACACTGGATTCTGCATCTTTCCGAATCCGTTTTCCACCATCACCTTCATCCGGATGCGCCGCGCTTCCTCGCTGTCGTAGAAGCGGATGAACTCCCATGCCGCCTCTCGCACCTCTTTCGGGTCGCGCTTGCCCAAACCCGCGTTGTTGCTGATCCCCGCGCCGGAGAAGATGCCCATCATGCGGCAGTTGATCTCGCTTCCACCCCTGCCGGAAGGCCCCGCCGGGCTTGGCGCGAAGCCGTAGAGGTTCGGATCGTATTTCCCGCCCATGTTCTGCTGCGAAAGATAGTCCATGCGCATCCCGATCCTGCCCTCTTGCCAGAGATTGCCCCAATTTCCGTCGCGCAAGGCAAACCCCTGCTGCGGCTTGCCTTCGGAGTCCGTCCAGGCGCGCGTCGCGAGGTCCAGATAATACTCCATCGCCGCCACTCCGGCATCCGAGGCGAATGACGCCCGCCACTGCTTTTGGGCTGCGTCGTAGGTCACGGCGTCGCCGCCCGCCGCCCAAAGGAAGGGCAGCCAGTCGTATGCCGCCTGCGGCCCGATCGCCAGCACCGTGCCGTAGGTCCCCGCCTGGGGATCCGTGAGTTGCTTGGCATAGTCCATGAATTCGTCCCAGTCCCGGGGCGGCCGGTTGGGATCCAGACCCGCTTTCTTGAACAGATCTTTGCGGTACATCAGCACGCGCACCAGGGTCTCGTAGGGCAAGGCCCAAACCCGCTCTTCGCCATCGCCTTTCTTCTGCCGCCGGATCACCTGCCAGACTGGCTTTTCCACCCGCAGCGCGAGGTCCTCCGCGCTCTCCCCCGCCAGAAACTCGTCCAGCGGATAGAGCAGGTTGTTCTGGATATAGGTGTCGCTCTGGCGAAAGTTCACATACATCACGTCCGGCGCCACTCCGCCCGCGATCGCCAGCAGCGGTCCCGAATCCAGGTCCATGCCCTCGATCTTGATCCCGGAAAATGACCTCAACTCGATCCAGGGATACTTATCCCTGAACGCGTTGATCACCGCCAGATTCGCCTTGCTGTTGGCATCCGTGTTCCGCGCGTCCGGCAGTTCGAACACCTTGATCACGATCGGTTTTCTCTGCGCCGCCAGCCCCGCGGGAAGCAGCACCGCCAGCAGCAGCAATGCCAGACAACTCCGCAGCGCGGGCTTGGCCCTCCGCGGCAGTTCTGGAAACCGTAACGATCTGAACAAACTCATCATAATACCAACTGCCGCATCCTCTCCAACTCCCCCGTTCAGGTCAAGAAAAATCAATGCTCCCGCCCTACGCTTCGTTATCCGTGCATGAATTGCCACTCACACATTGTCATTCCCGGCGTCCCGAGCGGTTGTCATTCCGGCGTCCGGGGTCCTCGACGAAGCGCGAAGCGGTTCGTTGGGGTGGTTCGGCCGGAATCCAGTCTTTTCTAGCTCCACTCACCACTCACCATAATTCGTGTCCATCCGTGTAATTCGTGGACAGCCATTCCTCTTTGCCCTCTATGTTTCAAGCAAACCCTGTGTCCTGGACTGAAGTCCGGACACCCAACAGGCTAAAGCCTATGCCACAAAAAAAACGCAGGCGGGATGGACGGGAGGTCCGTGAAGCACGCTTCGTCCCAAATCCCGGCTTGCCAAATTCTTGCTCTCAACCCGGTATCCACCCTGTCGCGCACCGGGAGGCAACCGGGAGGCAAGCGCGGGGAGACCGGGGAAGGAACAAGAATGATGGTGAGTGGTAAGTGGTAAGTGGTTAGTGGAACTAAAAAAGACTGGATTCCGGCTCCGAGGCCGGAATGACAACGTTTCTAAGTCGGGTGGTGTTTGTGGCATAGGCTTCTCTTGTGGCATAGGCTTTAGCCTGTTGGGTGTCCGGACTTCAGTCCCGGACACAGGGTTTGCTTGAAACATAGAGGCACAGAGTCGCAGAGAAAAGACTGGATCCCCGGTCAAGCCGGGGATGACAAAAAAAAGAACTGGATTCCGGCCTGCGCCGGAATGACAACCGCTCGGGACACCGGAATGACAACTGAGGCAACCGCAGCGCGAAGAGCAGTCGCGCCTGGACAGAAACATGGAAAAAACCCGGATTAAGTCCGGGTTTTTGTTATTATGGTTTTAATGCTCTGCTTTGCAGGCGCTTACTTAACGTTGAAATTGTCCATGAATTGCTGCAGGACTGCGCTGCGGGAGGGATGGCGAAGTTTTTTGAGGGCCTTGTCCTCGATCTGTCGGATGCGTTCGCGGGTGACCTGGAAGATATTGCCGACCTCCTCGAGGGTGCGGTGGTAGCCGTCGTCGATGCCAAAGCGGAGCCGGATGACACGTTCTTCGCGGGTGGTGAGAGTCTTGAGCACTTCGTCAACCTGCTTCTTGAGCAGGGAGCGTTCCGCGAGGCGTTCCGGGCTGATGATGGTGCGGTCTTCGATGAAGTCGCCGAGGATGCTGTCCTCGCTGTCGTGGCCGATTGGTTTGTCCAGGGAAACGGGTTCCTTGGAGATGGAAAGGATGCTTTTGACCTTGTCCACCGGGATGTCCAGGACTTCGGAGATCTCTTCCGGGAAGGGGTCGCGGCCGAGTTTTTGCATGAGGCGGCGGCTGGTGCGGCTGATCTTGTTGATGGACTCGATCATGTGGACCGGGATGCGGATGGTGCGGGCCTGGTCGGCAATGGCGCGGGTGATCGCCTGACGGATCCACCAGGTGGCGTAGGTGCTGAATTTGTAGCCCTTGCGATAGTCGTATTTCTCGACTGCGCGCATCAGGCCTGTATTGCCTTCCTGAATGAGATCGAGGAATTCGAGGCCGCGGTTGTTGTAGCGCTTGGCGATGGAGATGACGAGGCGGACGTTGGCTTCGATCATCTCGTTCTGCGCTTTTTCCTTGTTGCGTTCGGCGCGGTCGATCTCGCGCAGCAGAAAAACGAGGTCGGTGCCGGTCATCTTGGTTTCGAGTTCGACGCGGCGGATCTTGCGGCGGGCGTTTTTGATCTTGCGCAGGGTTTCCACGAAGATGTTGGGGTCGAGGCTGGTTTCGCGGCGGACCTCTTCGAAGTCCTCGTCGGATTTCTTGGCACGGCGCCCGTAGGTGCAGATCTCATCGATGGTATAGCGCTTGATGCGGGTGAGGTCGTTGATGCTGGAATAGCTTTCCTCGATGCGTTCGACGAGGGACCTGATGCGGTAGACCATGCGCTTGATGAGCTTGTCGTTATAGTTGAGGGCGTTGAAAGTGGTGATGATCTCGGTGCGGAGGGCGTCGATCTCTTCCTGGCGGCTGGCGTTTCCGCTGTCGTCAAAGTCGCAGCTGTCCAGAATGCTGCCGATCTTGTCGAAGGTCGCTTCGTTCTTTTTGAGGATTTCGCGGAACTGCTCGATGACGATGACGTCCTGCTTTTTGTCAATCCAGGTGCCGATGTCCACGCGGAAGATCTGGTCGAGGCGCACGCGGCGTTCGCGGTAGCGGTGCAGGAAGTTGTACATCTCGCGGAGGGTGGAGCCTGATTTGAAGACGTTTTGGTTTATCATCTTCTGATAGGTCTCGATCTTTTGGGCGACGCGGACTTCGCCTTCGCGGTCCAGCAGGGGGACGCGACCCATCTCGCGGAGATACATGCGCACGGGGTCGTCGTAGAAGCGCTTGGTCTTGAATTTCTTGGGCGCAGCGGCCTTGCGCATGGCGACGCCGTTTTTGGTCAGCCGCTTCTCGGTTTCGTCGATGATCTCGATCCCGTCCTGGCGAAGGTCGAAGATGATGTCGTCAACCTTGTCCAGGAAAAAAGCGCTGCTGGGCAGGATGTCGTTGATCTGCTTAAAGGTGATGTAACCGGATTCCTTGCCCAGTTCGATCAGTTTCTTCAGGCACTCGTTATAAGTGATCATTAATGCTCCTTGCGATTTGGGGGTTTGCCTTCAAGACAAGACCTTGTGGACGACCTTGCGGGTCATCCGGCGGTAGGTTTGGGAGAGTTCTCTTTTCTGCCCGAGGAGTTCCAGGTTCTGTGGATCGGCCATAATCCTGCGGTCGAGATCCAGCATGTCCCGCTGGATCTTGCGCAGCCTAACCTGTGTGAGGATGTCGTCCATGCGCATGTCCTGGAGGTCCGCGAAAAGAAATTCTGCCAAAAGGTCCCTCAATTCGTTGTTATCCATGTTGTCAAGCAAAGTGGCGGGTTCCGCGGTATCCGCGGCGGAGACGTGCGCCAGCAGATACTTGAAGAGTTCCCGGTACGAGATGTTATTAAAATAATCCGGAGTCAGTTCCCGGGCAAGTAAATTGAACGATTCCCTGTCATTGAGGGCGAGGATGAGCAGATAGCGCTCCTCGGGGTTTTCTTCAAGTTCCCGCGCCGCGTTGACTGATTCCGCCGGTTCGCTTGGCGTCCGGGGAGCCGTTCCGGTGCGGCGGAGCTTGCTCAGCAGGGCGGCGGAAGATACTCCGAAGGACTCGGAAACCTCGCGGACAATGAGTTCGCGCTTCACGGGATCGGAAACTCCGCGCACCGCGTCCAGGATCTGGTCGATGCGCTCGCCGGGCGGGGTTTTATCCTTGCGAGAGGCTATGAATTCCACCACGCCTTTGGCGGAGTCGATCAGGTCCCGCAGGGCCTGGGTTCCGTTTGCCAGCAGGAAGGAGTCCGGATCGTGCTTGTCCGGGAGTTCGACGATATAGGCGTCCAGACCCTTGGCAAGGCACATCAGAGCACCGCGGAGGGCGTTCTTGACTCCCGCGGCGTCTCCGTCGTAGAGCATATACACGCTGTTCGCGTAGCGAGATACGAGAAATATCTGGTCGTCGGTGAGAGCCGTCCCGAGAGACGCCACAGAATTCAGGAATCCCGATTCGTAGAGGCGCAGGAAGTCGAAATAGCCTTCGCAAACGAGCACGAATCCTGCCTTGGAAATCTCATACTTGGTCTTGAACAGGCCGTAGAGTTCCCTGCCCTTGGTGTAAAGCTCCGTGCCGGGAGTATTGACGTATTTGCCGCCGCTTCCTTCGGGATCGAGCATCCTGCCGCCGAAGGCGATGACTTCGCCGATGTTGTTGTGGATGGGGAACATCAGGCGGTTGCGGAAAAAATCCACTAGGTTTCCGGAGTAGTTGCCGAAGAGGCCCGATTCCTTGAGCAATGAGACGGAGTGGCCTTCCTTCATCAGATGGCCGAGCAGGGCTTTCTCGCCGTTGAGCGCGTATCCGAGTTCCAGGGTTTTGGCGGTTTCCGGGCTCAGGGAACGCTTCTGGAGATAGTCCAGCACGTCCTTGCCGTGCTTGAAAAGGTTTTCGGAAAAGAAATCCCGCGCCGTCTTATAGACTTGGAGCATCTGGTCGCGCTTGGTGGAGACGGTTTTGGTGCGCTCAAAGTCCGGGATGGCGATGCCGGCGCGGCTGGCAAGTTTTTTAACGGCTTCGATGAAGCTCAGCTTCTCGTAGTCCTGCACGAAGGTGAAGACATTGCCGCCCTTGCCGCAGGCGAAACACTTGAATAGTTGCTTCGGCTGACTGACATAGAGGGAGGGGTTGGTGTCGTTGTGAAACGGACAGATCCCACGCCAGTTGGAGCCGACGTGCTTGAGCGGCAGGTATTCCTGCACGACGTCCACGATGTCGTTGCTGCGTCTGATCTGTTCTATTAAACTGTTGTCCATCTATATCTTGACCAGGGTCACTCCGCTTCCGCCCTCCGCGGGGATGGGCGTTTCCAGCGAAATCACCTGCTTCTTCCTTTGCAAATATTCGCGCACCTTGTTACGCAACGCGCCTGTGCCTTTGCCGTGCACAACGCACAGAGTGTGCAGCCCCGCCAGGACCGCGTCGTCCAGAAACTCGTCGAGCAATGGCTTCGCTTCGTCGAAGGTCAGCCCAAGCAGCTTGAGTTCAAACCTCGCTTTCGGCACGGCGGTGCTTCTCGCCGGAGCTACCTGAGGCTGCGCAACCGGTTTCGCGCTCGCCGCGTAGAGGCTGTCCAGCGGAGTTCGGAAGCTGATCCCGTTCATATCCACGACCGCGATGTTGTCTCTGATCTCCAGCAGCGTCGCCTCGGTGTCGAAATTGGACAGATACACCAGGTCTCCTGGCTGGGGGTCGCGGATCGGTTGTCGGGTGTCAGCGCCGTTTTGCTCCAACTCCGCCCGGATCTCCTGCAACTTGTCGGATATTTCATGCAATTTTCTTTCCGAAAGTGATTTACGTTGCTCTTTGTCCAGTTTCTTCAGGGCGTCCTGTTCCTGTTGATAGAGCTTTTGCTGGGAGATCAACTCGCTCTGCAACTCTTTGATGAACTTCTGCTTGCGTTGCTTCAGCTCCGCCTCGAGGGCGGCTTCCTTGCCGGTCAGTTCCCCGAGCTTTGCCTCCAGGTTGCGGGTTTTGAGCTGATACTCGTAGGATGCACGTCCGAGAGCCTTTTTTTCCGCCTGCATCTTCTTCAGCAATTCAGTGAATTCGAGATTTTGGGAACCGCTAAGCGTTCGCGCCCGTTCAATGAGTTCGGCGGAGAGGCCCAGCGATGCGGCGACCTCGATCGCGAAACTGTCTCCCGGAATTCCGGTGGAAAAACGATAGGTCGGCTGCAGGCTTTTAAGGTCGAACTGCATGGAGGCGTTCAGGCAGGCGGGATGGGTTTCCGCAAAGATCTTGAGCGCGGTGTAGTGGGTGGTGACGACCGCCTTGCAGCCCGTGAGAGTGAATTGTTCAAGAATTGCCTGCGCGAGGGCGGAACCCTGCTGGGGGTCTGTCGCCGCGCCGATCTCGTCGATCAGGATGAGGCTGTTTTCGTCTGCCGCCGCCAGCATGCGCTGGATCTTTTGCACATGGGACGAAAAGGTTGAGAGGGCGTTTTCGATCGACTGGTCGTCGCCGATATCCGCGAACACGTGGGAAAACATGCCCACTTCGCTGTCCGGCGCTGCCGGTATGGGAAGCCCGGATAACGCCATCAGGGTCAGCAGCCCCGCGGACTTCATCAGCACGGTCTTGCCTCCGGTATTCGGCCCGCTGAGCAGGATGATCCTGGTTTCGCCACCGATGGAGAGGTCAAAGGGAATGACCTGCCCCGGCTTGCCCAAACGCATGATGAGCAGCGGATGCCTTGCCGAGGTAAGGTTCAGGATGGGACGTTCCACGATCTTGGGAACGTTGGCACCCAACTGGCGGCAGATCCTGGCGCAGGCAAGCCGGAAATCCAACTCCGCCAGCGCTTCCTGATTGGCGAGCAAGTCGCTTTTGCGTTCCCTGATCTGGCTGGTGTAGGCGGTAAAGATGTTGAATATCTCCCGCTTTTCCTCCTGCTTGAGGATCTGAAGCTCGTTGTTGAGAGGAACCACGCTCTGCGGTTCGATGAAAAGCGTAGCCTTGCTACCCGACTGGCTTTGCACGATGCCGGGCACGTAAGCCCCGGCGTTTTCTTTGATGGGCAGCACATAGCGTTCGTCTCGCCGGGTGATGAACTTGTCCTGCAAAAAGCCTTCGTAGCGGGGATCGGAGAGCATGCCCTGCATGGTCTTGAGGATGTTCCGCTGCAATGACGCGCTGCGCTTGCGGATGCGGGAAAGTTCCGGCGATGCGGAGTCCAACACTTCGCCCTCGGGGTCGAATATCTCTTCGAATCTCCGGCAGATCTCCTTTTGCGGCGTGATCTTGCGCCAGAGCCTGGCCAGAGTCCGGAATCCCTCCACGCTTTCCCGCGCGGAGGCAACAATCACCGCCAGCCTGGCGTTCAGATACACCTGCTGGAATTCCTCCCAGCCGAAGAGCGAGTGCTCCGCCGCGTCGAAAAGCGCGGAAATGTCGGACAACTCAGCAAGATCAAAGTCCAAGCCCCGCTCCAGGCACTCCATCAGCGAGGAGACAGTCTCCAGGCTGGCTTCAATTGCCCGCCTGTCGGATAGCGGCTCAAGCGCTTCGGCTTGCTTTTTGCCCAGTTGGCTATGGCTGCGGAGGGAGATCTTTTCCCTCAGGCGGCCATACTCCAGATCCGCATAGAACTCGGCTTCGTTCATTTGTCTTGCTGCGCCTGCCCGTCCCTGTGGATGATCTCCAGATACTTGCTTTTCTGGTTCAGGTTAAGGTTTTTGAACACGCCTTCCTTGATCCTGTCCACGCGGTAATACGCCTTGTGGGCTTCAGGGTCTTTCAGCGGACCCGAGAGCGATGGCAGATAGTCCAGCACGATCATGCAGACCATCACGACCACCAGCCCGTGCAGCAGTCCGAAAAGCAAGCCGAATAGCTTGTTCAAACCGGTGAGGTGGATGGCGCTGAGGACACGGTTCAGCAGCCACGCCAGAATGATCACCACCACTCCCATGATCAGCAGGAACAGCAGGATCGCGATCGTCGTGGCCAGGGTGGCGTTGAACTTGTAGGTCGCGATCAGCAGATTCCGCAGCAGCGGATAGACCTGGCCGATCAGATAGAAGGTGGCGATCGCGCCCCCGATGCTCACCGCGGTCTTGGCAAATCCCTTGCGGTATCCCAAAAAGGCCATCACCAGCAAAACTGCCAGAATTATCCAGTCAATGACGCCCATACGGTTCTCCTTGTTTCGGCACAGAAAAAGCAAACAGGGACGAATCCCTGTTGCGAATGGTTCAAGTCTGAAAGGCGGATGCGGTCCGCGTTACTTCATATAGCGCTGCATTCTGCGCTGCATCTTGAGTATCTTGCGATACGCAGCGTTGGCCTCGCGTTTTTTCCGGACGCTGGGCTTTTCGTAGGCTTGTTTCTTCTTTATATCGGAAAGAATCGCGGCTTTCTCGCATTTCTTCTTGAATCGTTTCAACAGGTAATCGAAAGATTCATTTTCCTTGGCTACGACTGTCGGCAAGCAAATCACCACCTTTGTTTATAGACTGAGAGATCAAACATTCTGAAACACAGTATCTTGTCAAGGGGAATGTTTCCCTGCGATTACTTCCGCAGTTCCGCGCCGCTCATTGCAACCTTTCCCGCCTGTCGCTGTTGCCGACACGCCACAACCCCATTATTCCGGGCAGATATATTCCTTGACATCACCATAGACGGATAACTATTAACAAAATTCATGATATGAGGAGTTCCCTATGAAGACTATTCTGTTGTTTTTGCTGCTTTCCCTTGCCGGTTTCTCATTATCAGCCAATGTAGTCTATTCCACCTCCATCGGAGGAAACTGGACTTCGCCCTCAACCTGGGTGGGCGGCAGCGTCCCCACTTCCCTGGACGACGTCGTCATTCTTGGACTTGTTTTTGTCAACAATCACGTCACCTGCGCCAACCTTAGCATCGATCAAACCGGCTCGATCATGAACGGCGCCGGGATCAACTGGACTCTCACCATCTCCCAAAGCTTCACCAACTTCGGTTCCTGCGAAGACAACGCCACCGGCTCCCTTACAGTCTATGTGGGGCTGCATTTCGCCCACGGCGGCGTCCTCAACAACTATAGGGTGGTTCTTAATTCCACAGAGCCCACAACCCTTTACCAGGACGAGATCGCCGGGCCGATCGCCTGCACATACTTCCAATCTTGGTCAGGCACCGCCGAATACCAGATGCTTTCCGACCTGCGCTTCGAAAACTGCCAGGTTGACCTCTACAGCCACACCGTGCATATGTCCCAAAATGGCAACAATTATGGGATTTCTTTAAACAGCGGCATACTCTACCGTGCAAACCTGGATACTGAAGGCTTATGCGGCCTCGCTCTCAGCAACAACTGCTACCTTTATGCCGTAACCGCCGAAGACATCTTCCTTGAAGGCAATGTGTTCTATTATCAGGACAACACCTTCGAAAACCTCACCATCGGAGAGGCCTGCACAGTCAACACTTGGAACAACGGCTCCTATAATCTATACGTATATGAGGACCTGATCTGCCGTGGTACAATCCAGAACCAAACCGGAAACGTATATCTGAGGCTATTTGGAGATCTCTATAACTACGGAACGATGAATAGCTTTTTCTGTTACTTTATGGACACAGGTTTCCAATATGTGTATCAGAGCCCCGATGCGCAGCCCTTTACCGGCAACACCTGGGGAAAACCTTCCACTGAAACATCCGGTTTCGTGTCGATGCTATCCAGCCTGCGCTTCCAAAACATGACGGTGGACATGAACAACCGCCCCCTGCTGATGTTTGACGACACTCACAACTACGGCATCTCTGCGGATGGAGGCATGATCTACCGCACCACTCTGGGCACCAATGGCTTCAGCGATTTGACCATGACCAACGACGCCTATCTCTATGAAACCAATTGCGGGAACATCATCACCCGCGGCACCGTGCAGACCTATGGCAACGTCTATTTCCAGAATTGTGTGAACATGGGAATTCTGCGTGCCTGGTGGAGCGTTCAATACGTTTATGTCTACGACGACCTTATCAATTGGGGTACGATAACCAACGACACCGACAGCAATACCTATTTCCGCGTGGCGGGAAACCTCTTCAACTACGGCACCATCAGTTGTTACCAGATGGCGCTGAATGGCACCGGCAACCAGATTTGCCTCATTCAGGGCAGCGTGTCCTGTCCTCGATTCACCTTCATGTCCATGATGGGTCCAGCCTCCTGGTACTTCAACGACTATCTGCAGTCGTCTGGTTCGGATTACAAGGATGTTCTTCCCTACAACTTCGGCGTTTGGCGCGTTGTTTCCGGCACTACAGAGAGAGTTGTAACCCTGAGCGGATCGCTTGCCACTCCGGGGATTCCGCAAAATGCCGCTCTGTCTGTGAGCGGAGACAGCTTGCTGCTGTCCTGGGATCAGGTGGACAACGCCACCTATTACAGGGTTTTCAAAGCGACTGATCCCTACGGTTCCTATACTGCCTTTCCTGAAAAAGTTTACGACCACTACCTGAATGACGGCATAGCCTCAACCTGGATCGATCCTCTGGATGCGAATGCCTGCTTCAAGGTCACGGCTGGCAATTAAGTACTTTTTGTCTTAGCAACGGTGCGGTTATTTCCGCCCGGGTGTTGCCACGCTGCCTCGCCAGAGTCGGAAACGACTTCTGCGGCGGACAGGCCTCCACAGCGAATATTGCTTGACAAACGACGCGTGTTTGGGAACATGAACGCGCGCGGGGTTGGGGAGAAGGTACATGTGCTCCAACCAGCATCCGCGAGGGAGGTATCAGGATGCCACGCAATGCTTTGCCAGCGGTTTTGGTTCTTGTACTCGCGTCCGGCATGCTTTGGGCTCAAGCACCCGGCTGGACCAATGTGTCGCAGTTACAGACCGCCACCCATTTCGCCGGGTCCAACGACTCGGTCGCGGACGTGTATGGCAACAGTTACACCTTGGCCTACGTCGACGGACTGAGCTTTTTGGGTTATCCGGAGTATCCGCCTCATCACTTTCAATCCGACAGGGTTATCTGGAAACTGGACAGCGCTGGCAACACCCTGTGGATCATTTCCTTTGAAAACATCAATGTCAGCCCCCAGCACCTCGGCACCGATGGCGCGGGATGCCTCTATTACACGGCAAGATTCTGGGGTACGGTCAACCTGGGCAATTATACCCTGGTCGCAAGTTCAGTGGGGAGTTTGATCGCCAAACTGGATCCCGAGGGCAACTATCTTTGGGTGAACGACATCACCGGCAGCGGATATGAAAACGCTTTCTCGGTGGGTTTGGATGGCAGCTGTTTCTTCACCGGAACTTTTGGCGACTACGCCCTCAACTTCGGCGATATCACCCTAACTTGCGAGGATTATGACGATATGTATGTTGCGCGGATGAATTCCGCGGGAGACTGGGTTTGGGCCAGGCAGGCTACGGGCTGGCGGGATGTGGTAGGCAACCTCGTCGCGGCGGGGGCCGGGGGCGAATGCTATGTGAGCGGCAGGGCATACAGCGATGTCGATTTGGGGGAAATTCAGTTGGACCGGCCCAACAACGATTACAACTGGATCTTCGTGGCCAAATACAGTGCCGGGGGCGTGTGCATCTGGGCTGGCCGGCTCTATAGACCTCTCTACCACGAGTATTTTCTCTCGGAACATGACCTTGTTTGGGACGGCTCCGCCAACGCGCTGCTCCTCTACAGCTTCGACGGAGACAATATCAACGCCAGTATGCGTATCCGACGGTTCGGACCCGGAGGCACCAGCACTGATGTTTTTACCACGGGAACGTCCGGAACGGTGGGCGGACGCTCCTTTTCGCGGGACGCGGGGGGAAACCTTTATCTGCTGGGTTCATACACCGGCCCGTTCACCATGGGGGGAGTGGCCTTCACTGCCGACAAGGGCACCGTCCTGATGAAGTTAAGCAGCAGTTTCAATCAGGTGTGGGCATACGATCCCACTCCGGGATACTACAGTTTGTATAGCATGATCAGGTCCGCGCCCAATGGCAGGTGCTTTCTCGCTTTGGGAAGTAACGACTTGCTGCCGGTGGGGCCATATCAGACCGCGCCTGACGTGCGTGCGTGCAACGTGGTCGGGGTGTCGCCCGCTGGCGAAATCGACTGGCTGCGCTCTTCCTGGCTCAACCACATCGGCAGCGAGGGCACGGATGTCTTTCAGGACCGCCTGGGCAACAACTTCATCTGCGGCAACTATGAGGGCGGGTTTATCCACGCGGATTCCGTCTATGACAGCTACGGCGAGTCTGGCACCGATCTCTACGCGGCCAGGCTGGATGGCGATGGCAACTGGCTGTGGATAAGCACCGCGGGCGGCACTGGCAACGACGCGGCCAAGGCTATGGTTGTGGACGCGAACCAGGGTGTCTACCTTACGGGAAGTTTTGCCAACAGCGCGCAGTTCGGCGCTCACAACCTCACAAGTCAGGGCGGCACGGACGCCTTTGTGGCAAAGCTGGACGGACAGGGCAACTGGCTGTGGGCGGTCTCGTTCGGCGGACTGGGCGCGGATGCTGGAAAAGACATTGTGTCGGACAATCAGGGTAACCTCTATGTGACAGGCACCTTTTCCGGAAGCGTGGATTTTGGCGCGCAAACCCTCACCAGCCACGGCGGTACGGATATCTTTGTGCTCAAACTGAATCCTTCCGGGCTGCCCTTGGCGGCTGTGCGCGGCGGCGGTGACGCGGAAGATACCGCGGGAGGGCTGAATATATTGCCCAACGGCGATCTGGCTCTTTGCGCGGGATTTTGCTCCAACGCTTTGTTTGGGGAGCGCCCCTTCATTTCCCAGGGCGAGTCCGACATCCTCGTCGCCCGTCTCGATCCCTCTCTGCATTGGGAGGAAGCCCTCAGCGTGGGCTGGCTCTATGAAGACTGCCCAACTGGTATTAGTTCCGACGCCTCAGGATGTATCTACATCGCCGGATACTTCACCGGTTGCGTCTATTTCGACAGCCATTACATCGTTAGCGAGGAGGATAAAGACGCCTTTGCCGCCAAACTCTCGCCCCAGGGTGACTGGCGTTGGGCGCGATCCTGCGGCAGTGTAGGCGAAGATAAAGCGCTGGCGATCGCAACGGACCTCAACGGAACTTCCTACATCACCGGCTACGCGAGAGAAGATCTGTATTACAGCGGCAATTACGCCCAGATCCACAGCGCCCAGGACATCCTCACAGCAGCGCTGGACAGCTCCGGAAACTGGCTCTGGGCAAAGCTCAACGGTCAGTATTGGCAATATCCCGCCCAAGACCTGGGTGACTACAGGGGCTCCGCCATCTGCCTGGATGAACTGCAAAACTGTATTGTGACAGGCAAGTTCAGCGATAATGTGGTCTTTGCCAACACCGAGTTCGAACCCCTGGGGGCATACGATACCTTTGTGGCGTTGCTCCGCGACGGAGTGGGGGTTTCGGATCCCTCGCAGGCTCCAGCCGCGGAATTGAACTTGCTTGCTTACCCCAATCCCTTCTCCAGCGAGGTAGGACTTACCCTGGAACTCGCCAGACCGAGCTCAGCCACCCTCAAAATCTACAACCTCAGGGGTGAATTGGTGCGCACCATGCTTGATGGCACTGCGCCGAAAGGCACGCAGCAGCTTGTGTGGGACGGCAGAGATGATGCCGGTGGGAGCTGCCCGGCGGGAATCTATCTGCTGTGCGGAGAATCCGCCAGCTGTCGCAAAACGCTCAAACTGATTAAATACTGAGTCTCCGGAATCACGTTCCGGTCCGCCGTCACTGGTACAGGAAGCGCTTGATCTTTTGGGTCGGCGTTTTCTCGAAGGGTTCTTTTTGCTCGATTATTTTATGGATGCGGGCGAAGGAGGAGAGGTTCGCGTTTGTCTGGACGCGCATCTCTTCCAGATGCTTCTGGACAAAGGCTTCCGCGGCCGTTCCGCCCATGCGCTCCAGATGGAAGTGGTGTTCAAGGTATTCATAGTTCAAAAACACCCTGGCGACGATCTGCCCGCCTGATTCCAGCGCCAGAGATTCCAGCACGCTTTCCTGCTCGTTGAGCCTGGCCTCGATCTCCTCAGGATAGATGTTTTCCCCGCTGGAGGCGACGATCACGTTCTTGCTGCGGCCGATGATGTAGAGATATTTGCCCTTGCGCAGGATGCCCAGGTCTCCGGTCTTGAAGAATCCGTCCTCCGTGAAGGCTTCCGCGGTGCGCTGCGGATCCTTGTAATATCCTTTCATCACCACGTCGCCCTTGACCTGTATCTCGCCGATGCGGGTCTTCTGGTCCGGGTTCGCGATGCGCATCTCCAAAGTGTCCAGCACCTTGCCCGTGCCGCGGAACTTCACTTCCTGCGGATTGCTCCCCGCGATCAGGGGTGCTGTTTCCGTCAGCCCGTAGCCGATGGCGTAGGGGAAGCCGGCTTCGAAGAGGAAGCGTTCCACCTCGTAGGAGAGCAGCGCGCCTCCGATGCCGAAGAAATGCAGCTGCCCGCCAAAGGTCTTCATCAGCTTTTTACCCGCGACCTTGTGCAGGAGCTTGCGGGTCGGCGGCGCTTTGTAGAGCGCTTTGAAAACCGGGTTTCCGGTCAACTGGGGATGAATCTGCATTTTGAAGATCTTTTCGATGATCAGGGGCACGGTGAGGATCATCGTGGGCTTGATCTTCTGCATCGCCGGGATCAGCACCCTTGCCGTGGGCGGCTTGTCCAGATAATAGACGCAGGCGCCCTGCATCATGGGGATGATGAAGCCGATCGTGCATTCGTAGGTGTGCGGCAGGGGCAGGATCGAGATCAGGCGGTCGCTGGTGTCCATCCTTTGGAACTGCGTGGTGATGTAGGCGTCCAGCACGAGGTTCTTGTGGGTCAGCATCACGCCCTTGGAGTGCCCTGTGGTGCCGGAGGTGTAGATCAGGGTGGCGAGGTCATCCTCGCGCACCTCCCCGTCGATGAGCCCGATCGCCTTCAGCGCTTTGTTCTTAAGTTTTTGCAACTGCTTGCCCTGCTCGTAGATGAATTCGCCCAGCTTGTCCTTGGGCGTGCTGTGCGGCAGTGGCTCGAAGTTGTCCAGCGAGACGAGGCTGAGCCCCGGGTCCAGTTCCGCGTAGCCGATCTTGTCATATTGCGCGGAGGACACGAAAACCATCTTCGCTTCAGAGTGACGGAGGATTTGCAGGATCTCGTTGACGTGGAAATCCACCAGGATCGGCACCACCACCGCGCCCATGGAAGTGACCGCCAGATAGGCGACCCCCCAGTTCGGCATGTTCTGGCTGAGGATCGCCACCCGGTCACCCTTGACGATGCCGGACTCTGCCATCATCACGATGAGGGCGTCGATCTGCTGCCTGAGATCCTGATAGGTGATCGGTTCGCCGTCCACGGTGGAAAGCGCCGGCCTGTCCGCGTAGAGCGAGCAGGAGCGGTCTATCATTCCCTTGAGGGTAAGTTCAAAGCCTGGTTGCTTCACAATATCTCCAACTTCATGTTTTTTATATATTAAGCGGATTTATCCCCAAAGCGAAGGGTGTTTTTGCCAGGTGTTTTTCCGTCCTTGTTCCAGTCCCGCTTTCCTCCCGTTAGCCACGCGCTTGCCTCCCGCCCGGCAACCGGGAGGACACCGGGAGGCTGGCAGGAACTAAATGAGCCTGGAATCAGGGCGATTCGGTGTCCGCCATGATCTGGAAGAAGACCTTGCTGGCATCCAGCCCAAGCTGGACCAGGCGCGCCCATGTGATTTCCGCTCCAGGGTCCGAAGTCCGGAGGATCAGGACGTCGAAGGCTCCGCCGGTGGGCAGGCGGGGATCGCTTGAACCGTAGATGGCATAAGATGAAGCGTTTGGCACGGGATCCCAGGTCAGGACGATCTGCTCCGGTTGGGGGGCGAGGGCAAGGTTTTGCGGGGGGTCGAGGCTGAGAGGCGGATCCGAAACGTTGAGGGTGAGCAGGATGCTGAGGTCGTCGCCGCGGATGCTGCCGCTGGGCGCGATATAGTTGGAGTTGTTGAAGATGGTCAGCAGACCGCTGTAGGTGCCGGGGCGCAGGCCCTGGGTGTCAAAGCTGAGGGTGACCGATTCCTCGCTGCCGGGGGCGACGACGCCGGTGGCGGGGTTGGCGAAGACCCACCAGCCGCCTTCGGCGAATACGGAAATGAGGTGTTCCTCCTCGGCCAGGGCGGTCCACGCCCCGGGAGAACCGAAGTAGGATTTACCCCTGCTGTAGCCGGTGCTGAGGCCGTAGGGCTTGCCCGAAACCGTTCCTTCCGGCGCGATGGCGACATAGAAATCACCCGCGATGGTCAGCGGCTCGGGCAGAATGAAGGTGGTGGGGCCGAACTGGCGCTGGGCGACGATGTTCGGCGAGGAGTAGAGAAGGGTGGAGCCGTCCGCGGCGTAGACCTTGAAGCGGAAACTGTCTTCCGAACCCCAGAGGTCGGCTCCGGGTTCGTAGAAATATGCCTGAAGCTGGGTGACGGTCACTCCGGCATCGCTCCAGAGCCCCCACTCGCCGAGGCTGAAGCGGGTGGCGCGCTCGGGGGCGTAGGTGGTGTAATAGGTGTAGTCTTCCACATCTCCGTAGCTCATCCAGCACTCCACGGAAACCCGGTTATCCAAAACGACGTGCTCCGCGACCTTGTGCGCGGGATCGGCGGGCAAGGCGCGCTCCAGGGTCCCGGAAGCACAGGTTGCCGCGGCATCTCCGCTGTAGGGCGAATGCCGCCAGGAGTATTCGAGATTGGCAGTGCCGCCGGGATTGGAGACGATCAGCGTCTGGTCCTCGTTTTGACCAAGATAGAGGTTGGCGGCGAACTCGAAGGAGTTGACCTCCAGTTCCGCCCAGGTGAGATCGAAGTCGTGGGCGGCCGTGACCCCCAGAGAGATGGTTATCCCGCTGGCAGAGGCGGTGAAGAAGTCCTGTCCGGGCGTTGAGCAGCCAACGCTATAAGTGCCGGCCGGCAGGTTGTTGATCTGGTAGAATCCGCTTGCATTGGTGACGCAGCTTTTCTGCCCCGCCACGACCACGGCGTTGGGGACGGGGTTTGAGGTTCCCGCGGCGCGGACGTAGCCGCTGAGGTGTCCAAAGGCGGGGGGCGGGGGGTTCTGGCCGCTGTCCGTGATGGAAAAGTTGTCCACCATGAAGATGAAAGCTTCGGCGGAGACGCATTGGATCGCTACATACTTCGCGTTGACAGGCAGGATGTAGCTGTAGAAAGCCCAGTCGACTGGCGCGGAGACGTAGGCGGTGGAGGAGCCAGCCAGATAGTTGGTGAAGCTCGCCACGGCGTTGTTGGTGGTGGAATAGCGGACCTTGAAGCGTTCCAGGCCATAGTTGTCCGTGTAGGACTTTGCCCAGAAGCTGACGGTGCAGGTCGGCCCGATCAGCGAAAGCTGGGGGGTGACCAGCCAGTCGTTGTTTTGCAGGTTGTTGCCGGCGAAACAGTAGGCTCCCTTGAGCCCGGACTGGGCGTCTGCGGCGGTTCCCGCCAGGGAGGGCGAGGTCTGGGAAGAATTGAAAGCCATGAACGCGCCGGTGTAGCCGCGGTTGGGGTAGGTGCAGCCTGGCAGGCCGTAGGTCGGCGAGCCGTCGATGTCGTATTGGGTCCAGGGCGACAGGTTGAGGGTGAAATCGGCGTAGTTCTCAAAGTCGTCCGCGAACAGGCTGCCGCTGGCGGAACCGGTGAGGTTGACCGTGATGGTGCCGCCGGTGGTGACGATCTGGAAGCTCAGAGCGTCTGTGCCGTAATCGACCGGTTCGTAGCCGAAGCCGAACTCGTGGACCTGCCCATAGACCAATTGGGCGTTGCGGTTGAGGCTGCAGGAAAACTCGGTGCCTGTAAGGTCGGTGACGCCGGTTATCTGCAGGATGCCGCCGCCGATGTTGGAAAGCTGGAAGACCTGTCCGGAGGCTGCCATGATGCCGGGAGCCACGTTGCCCGCGTCCCAGGCCCCAAGGTTGATCCTTGCCTTGACGGGAGCGTTGGCGAGAGCGGGTCCGGAAATCCCGTCCAGATAGATGGTCTTGGTTTGGGTGGCGCCGGTGGAAGACCTGGCATTGAAAGCGAGATAATAGTCCCCCGGGGCGACGCTGCTGAAGTAGGCGGTGTAGGTGGTCGCCGTGGTGGAGAGGATAGGGGTGGTATAGAGGGTCGCCCAGCCGGAACCGTCGGCGGAATACATCAGGTCCAGCACTTCGTTGCGGTTGGTGGAACGCTTGGCGGAAAAGGAGATGCTGCTTTCGGCGGTGAGGGAGACGAGCGGGGTGACCAGCTTGACGTTGTTCGCGCTTCCGCTGTAGCGCGCGGAGGCTGTTCCGGTGATGGCGGAGGAGGTCTGGCGGGTCCAGGAGCCGCTGTCGCTGCTCCATCCTTCGGGCGGAAAGGCAATGTCCTCAAAACCTTCGTTCAGGGAGGGGCCGGACTGGGTCGGCGCGATGCCCATCACCGCTGCCTGGAGCCCGTTGAAGGAATAGGAACCGGGATTGAGTCCGCCGAGGGTGTAAAATCCGTTGTAGTATCCGTCCCAGCCCCAATTGACGTGGAAGTGGTCCGTGCCCTGGTAGCCGTCCAGCACGAAGGCGTGGCCGCCTCCCACACCATAGCCGGAATAATAGACCGGGCGCGAGCTGTCGAACTCGTTGCGCAGCATGTTCGCCCAAGTGGCATCGGAATATGCGGAGCGGTCATAATAGGCAGTGGAACCCGCGTATCTGAAGTAGTTTTTGAGCGCGTCGTCCACAGCCCAGCTGTAGGCACCGGAACCGGTGGGGTCGTAGTTCATCTCCACCGCTACTCCCGCGTGGAAGCAGAGCGTGGCGACGGAGAGGTTGGGGCTTCCCACCTGGTTTGGCATCGCCGTCCAGTTGTACACGGTGGCGCCAAAGTCCGCGCTCAGGGTGCCGTAATCGGGATGGGTGTAGCTGTGGGAACCCTGTCCGGTGACGGGAAAGGACCAATAGCGCATGATCTGGCTCATGGCGGTGGCGACGCAGCCGACGGGGGTGTATTCCGGGCAAAGTTCGTTGTAGTAGCCTTCCTGACCCCAGGTCGTGGAGAGCAGCGGCGCCACGTCGCGGTAATTGCGGTTCGGCTGAAAGTCGGAGGGGGGCTTGTCGTATCTCTGCCAGAGGAGGGCGGCTTCCAGGCTTGGCGAAAGGTTGCGCGCGCCGATATCGCGCAGTTGTGATATCCATCCGTCCAGCATCGCTTGGAGCTGAACGGGTACCGGGCGTTCGCCCCAGGCATGGCCGGAGCCGTAGCCCAGTATGGGGAAAGCCGCGTCGTCGCCGGCGATGAGGACGAAGCCCGACGGGTTCAGCGAAACCGCCAGAACGGGGCTTTGGGGATCGAGGGGCGTTATGGAGGAATCAGTATGGCGCTGGCCGGTTCGTTCCAGCATCCAGTTTTCCGCCACACGGGCGGCTTGTTGGTGGGAAACCGGTTTGGCGGCAAGGACTGCCGCAAGCAGCAGCAATAAAACAAGCAGTACTCGTTGCATCAACTTTGAACTCCCTGAACTTGATACAATTTCATGTTTAAGTTGGATCATGAATTCATTGATTCCTGTCAAGGGCAAATTTGCATTTTCTGGCCTGAAGCCGGTAGATTGAGGCCTCCGGCAGGCAAAGCGGAAAGGTTGGCGGGAGGATAAGTTTGACGACTGTGACCGATCAGGCGGGACAGAGAAACATGAAGAGCTGACGCGGGAGCGCGTTCGGGTGAGTTTCCGCTTGACAGCATCCCCACGCTCCGCGATGTGTAAAAACTGCGATTAAACACTGAGGACTTGATGAAAGAAGGATTCCTGCCCAAGAACGATTTTCACTCCATCTTCTTTACCGATAAGGCGGAAGAATGCAGTGACGATATAAAATCACTTTTTTTAAGACATCTGGAATACTCCCTGGTCAAGGACACGACAAATGTCCGGCCCTGGGATATCTATTACGCCCTCAGCCTGAGCCTGCGGGACAAGCTGATTGAGCGCTGGCTGCGGACCCAGTATGAGTACCGCAAGCAGGATGTCAAGAAGGTCTGCTACCTTTCCATGGAGTTCCTGATCGGGCGCTTGCTGGGAAACACCCTCATCAACCTAGGAGAATACGACAACAGCTACGACATGCTGAAAGAGCTGGGCTATTCCCTGGAAGACATCGCCGACCAGGAGCCGGACATGGGGCTTGGCAACGGTGGCTTGGGGCGGCTGGCGGCTTGCTTTATGGATTCGCTCGCCACGCAGGCCTATCCCGCCTACGGCTACGGCATCCGCTACGAGTTCGGCATCTTCAAGCAAGGCATTGTGCAGGGCTATCAGGTGGAAGAACCCGACCACTGGCTCAAGAAAGGATGCCCTTGGGAGATTCAGCGACCGGAAATCAGCTATCGCGTGCGCTTTGGCGGCAAGGTCACCAGCGAGGAAATGCCGGATGGGCGCATCCGCCACAGCTGGGTGGATACCAACGACGTGATGGCGGTGGCTTGGGACATTCCCATTCCCGGCTATAAAGTGGACAACGTGAACAACCTCCGGCTCTGGCAGGCAACCGCCACTGACGAGTTTGACTTTGACTATTTCAACAACGGAGACTACGTCCGCGCGGTCGAGCAGAAGAATATCAGCGAAAACATCTCCAAAGTACTTTATCCCAACGACAACATCCATCTGGGCAAGGTCTTACGCTTGGAGCAGGAATACTTCTTCGTGAGCGCGACGCTGCAGGATATCTTCAAGGCATGGAAGCAAGACCATGACGACTTTAAGGCGCTGCCGGACAAGGTGGCGATCCAACTCAACGACACGCATCCCGCGCTGGCAATCCCGGAGATGCTGCGCATCCTGATCGACGAGGAACGTCTGAATTTCGAGCCAGCCTGGGAGATAGCCCGCCGTTGCTTCAGCTACACTAACCATACCATCCTGCCTGAAGCGCTGGAGAAATGGAGCGTGGCGCTCTTTGAGGAACTGCTTCCCCGCCATCTGATGCTGATCTATCAGATCAACAACCATATCCTCGGCGAAGTGACAAGGCTCTATCCGAACGACATCAACAAGATGCGCAATCTCAGCGTGATCGAGGAAGGCAGCGATAAAGGGCTGCGCATGGCACAGCTTTGCCTGCACGGCTCCCACGCGGTGAACGGCGTGGCGAAGCTGCACACCAGCATCCTCAAGGAAAAGATCTTTCCGGACTTCTTCGAGATGTATCCGCAGAGATTTTTCAATCAGACCAACGGCATCACGCCGCGGCTCTGGCTGAGGGCGGCAAATCCTCAACTGGCAAGCCTTGTGAGCGAGCATATCGGCGACAGTTGGGTGGCAAACCTGGATTATCTGGGCGGCATCGAAAACTATCTTGACGATCCGGAATTCAGCGATACTTTTCTGGAGATCAAGTCCATCAATAAGAAGGCTTTGGCGAAATACATCTTCAAGGTTACGGGCATCCGGGTCAACGCGGACAGCGTGTTCGACGTTCAGATCAAGCGCCTGCACGAATATAAGCGGCAGTTGCTCAACGTGTTGGGCGTGATCGCGCGTTATTGGAGGATCAAAGACAATCCCAAAGGGGATTTCGTGCCGCGCACCTATATCTTCGCCGGCAAGGCCGCGCCAGGGTACTTCCTCGCCAAACGGCTGATCAAGCTGATCAACAACCTTGGCGTCGTCATCAACCGCGACCGGGATGTCGCCGACCGCCTGAAAGTGGTGTTTTTGCCCAACTACACGGTATCGCTGGCGGAAAAGATCATCCCCGCGGCAGATGTGTCGGAGCAGATCTCAACCGCGGGATATGAAGCCAGCGGCACAGGAAACATGAAGTTCGCCCTCAACGGAGCGCTGACTTTGGGCACGCTGGACGGAGCAAATGTCGAGATGGCGGAGGAGATCGGCGAGGAAAACATGTTCATCTTCGGGCTGCACGCGGAGGAAGTCGGCGCTCTGAAGCAAAACGGCTACGATCCGCTTGAATATTATCACGGCGATTCCGAACTGAAGAGGTCTATCGACGCCATCGCGGAGAATGTGTTTTCCCCGCGGGAACAAGGCATTTTTGACCCCATCGTCAAGTCGCTGCTGGAATCGGGCGATCCCTACTGCATTCTGGCGGATTTTCGCTCCTATCTGGAAACGTCGTTGCGCACCGACGAACTCTACCGCGACCGCGAAGCCTGGGCCCGCAAGGCGATCCTGAACGTCGCCAGGGTGGGGAAATTCTCCTCGGACAGGGCCATCCGCGGATACGCGGAAGAGATCTGGGACATCCAACCGGTGAGGTTGGACCTGCATTAAAAAAGAACCGGTCGATATGGGCGGCGCGATCAGACGCATTCTGTGGATCATGATGCTTGGGATGTGCTGCAGTGCTTCCGCCCGGATTGTGATCAACGAGGTCTGCTATGACCCCCAAGGGTCTGACGGGGATATGGAGTGGATCGAGCTATTCAACTCCGGCGGCACAGACGTTGATCTGGAAGGCGCCTTGATCCTTTGCGGTGGCAGTTCCTACAACCTGGCCTATGAACTCCCCCACTATATCCTGAGAGCGCAACGCTTCCTACTCATCGGTGAAAGCGGGGTTGCAAACGCCGTGCTGACAGCAGAGCTTGGCTTTCAAAACGGCGGCTCGGAGACCGACGGCATCCGCTTTGTGAGCCCCGACGGGCTATACACGGACACGGTGCTCTATGACTCGCCAAACTCGAACGGATTGCAGGATGATTCTGAGAACGTAGGCGTAAGTTTTGCGCCGGACGCGCCGGAAGGAACATCCCTGGCCCGGCGCTATGACGGCCTTGACACCAACGACAACTCCTGGGACTGGCAGATTGAAGAGAATCCCACGCCCGGCTTGCCAAACATGGTGTATCTGGACTACGCCCTGCTGCACGCTCAGATTGCTGATAACAACGGACAATGGGAGTTTCAGGCATGGGTCAAAAACCAATCCAATATCGGGCCTCCCTGCGCCGCGGAACTGGAAGTGCACCTGGACGGAGTTTTGATCGATACCCAGCCGGCGGGTGACCTTGCAGCCGGGGATTCTGTCGGAGTCGCAATTATCCTGCCGGTGAGCGATGAACTCAACCACATAGTCACAGCGCAGGTCAATCTGGAAAATGACCCTGACCCGCTCAACAACTCGGCCAGCCTCAGCCTGTTGCAGGAGGATCTTGACGTTCCCCGCATCAACGAGATCATGTATGACCCCCAACCCGGCAAGCAGGAATGGATCGAGGTCTGGCTTGGCTATCCCCTCAGGGACGGCTACATCCTCAGGGATGCCACTGGGAACCAGTTTGGGTTCTCACTGCCGCCAGTTGTCGGTTATTATGTATTGTGCAGGTCTGCCGCGGAAATGCTCGCGGACTATCCGGAATGCCCTTCTTCCAGCATCGTGGAGGTGGGATCCTGGGCTGTGCTCAACAACGACGGAGACACGCTCAGCCTTTGCGACTCGGACGGCAACTGCCTCGACCAGATGAGCTACGCCGGCGTGAGTTATCAGCAGGGAGTTTCCCTGGAACGCTACCCAGACGGAGAGGGCGGCTATCTCTGGCGCTATTGCCTGGATATTGAGGGAGCCACGCCCGGCGATGCCAACAGCCAAAGCGCTCCCGTACCCCAGTTCCCCGGAGCGCTCGAACTGGCCGGAAGCCCCTGCGATCCCCGCTCAGGCATGGGAATCAATCTCTTTTACAACCTTGGCCAGCCGTCCAGTCGCGTTAACTGCTCTGTCTACGACCGTGCCGGAAAGAGGGTGCGGGTCCTGGCGGACAACCTAAGCATTCCGGCGGAGGGTTCTCTGTTATGGGACGGCAGGGATTCAGCCGGTACCATCGTTCCCCGCGGCATATACATCATCGTTTGGGAGTCCAGGGCTGAATCAGGGGGAAAGACTCTGCGCCGCCAGCTCACGGCGGTGATCTACAGCTAAGCGGGTCTCTTAGCCGGAGAACATTCAAGGCAGAAACTGGTTTTTTAGCCGAAAGACTGCAGCCAATCCCGAAGGGAGCAGCCTGCATGCGAATCATCCCATGTGTTGATTTACTTCACAAGTCTTCTCTGAAACAATCATATGTATAAACCATAATTTCCTTGACAGTTATTAGAATATAGCGATATTCTGAATACAGTTCACTGCCAGTTGAGCGTGATTCATCTCAGCGCCGCACTTGGCTTTGACCTTGACGGAGCGGAAAGAAACCCATCGCCCCGAGCTTGGAAAGGAGATTATCATGGCAAAGAGCTGTTTGGTATCCCTGATCTTTTTGGCAATCGTCTGCCAGTTACTGCAAGCTGATTTGGTGCGCACATTCATTGACAGGGAAGGAAAGTTGGTGGACGAGGTGGTTGTCCCCGGCATTCCCCCTCAACTCAGGCAACCGGGTCCGGTTATTACTCCAACCCGCAGCACAATACTGCTGACAGAAGCTCCAGCCTTCGACTGGTGCTATGGCTGTTCTCCCACTACTGCCGCCATGTATGCCGGGTTCTTTGATCGCGGCAATCACACCTATATGTATGCGGGGCCGTGGAACTTCGGCATGATCCCTCCCGACAACAGCCACTGGGGACCAGGTGAATGTCCGCTCAGCGCGACACACCAAGGCTTCGACGGCAGGACCTACGACGGCCATGTTGACCTCTATTGGGTCGCCGCTGACAATTCTGGCGATGATCCCTGGGGCAGCAGCGACCCCACGGGTAACTACGAACTCTGCACCGCCGACTTTATGGGTACCAGCCAGGACTGGTGGAACAATGCAGATGGCTGGACTACATTTTTCTACAATCCGAACAACTCACCCTTGTATGACTATACTGGGGAAGAAGGTGCTTCGACCAGAAAAAGGGACGGCTGCCACGGATTTCGTCTGTTTCTGGAGTCCAGGGGTTACAGCGTAACCTCGAACTACAACCAGTACATTGCTGGCCACGGAGGCAATCCGGCAGGATTCACCCTTGCCCAATACCGCAATCTGATCGATTCAGGAATTCCGGTATTCATCCACTTGCAAGACCACACCATGCTGGGGGTGGGATACGATAGTGCGAGCAACACCATATTCGTCCACAATACCTGGGATCATAACACACGCTCTATGACCTGGGGCGGATCATACAGCAACCAGCAGATGGTCGGCGTGTCAGTTGTGCTGCTGGCTGCTTCACCCCAACCACCTGCACCGTCAAACCTGACAGCCTACGCATATTCATCCCGGCGGATCGACAGATCGGAAGAGCGTCGTGTAGGGAAAGAGTGTAGGATAGGGTGT